>DATBCV010000073.1:0-7901 GCA_036270275.1 Chthoniobacterales bacterium
TCCTCGCTTTCGCGCAGGTTCGCTTTCGTTTTCTTAAGCGCCGCTTCTTTGGCCTTTTGTTTTTTCTTTTCCGGGGATTGGCAGGCCGGAAGAACCAAAACGCACGCGAGCAAAATTATCAGCGGAACTCTCATTGGCCTAAACGTCTGTCACGTTTGCGACGCGGATTCAAGAGCGGACGCGCGCGCTCGGCGCCGGCGGACTCGCACCGGGTGGGTGAAGAAGAAGAAATAAAACATGCTGGCAAGATCGACAATCGACGCGGAGGGACTGATTACCCGGCGCGGTCCGTTTCGCAAAGCGGCGAAAATATTCTCGAACGTCAGCTCGCGCGGCCGCGGAATACTCGTGTAATGACGGCCGAACGCGTGCAATTGGTGCGCGTCAGACGTCGCGATGAGCGGTTTGTTGAATTGCGAGGCCACTTTAATGGCGCGGCGATTCAAATCGAAGAGCCCTTTATGAAAATGACAAAGCTCGATCGCATCGAAGCAATCGATTTCCTCAAGCAATCGATCCCCGATCGATCCACCGAGCACGAAAAACGGATGCGGCGCGAAAGTGAAGATCGACAATCCCCGCCGAGCGCGCAATTTCCGCACGTCGTCGAAATTTTTTAGCGCCGCCACTTCGTCCGCATTTACGTTGAGCAAAATTATGTCGGACCCTTGCAAGCGCACTTCCGCGGCCGGGATCAACAAGATTCCCATCGCCGCGGCGTCCGCAAAAACTTCGGCGCGATCAAAGACTGCGTCGTGCAGCGTGATCGCGAGCGCGCCGAAGCCAAGCTCCTTCGCGCGTTCGAGCAATTGATGCGCGGAGTAATCGAGCGCGTCCTTCGGATCATCCAAAGTGTGGATGTGAAGATCGATTTTGAGCCAATCTCCGTCCTCGCTCTTGCTCATGCTCATGCTTTTGATCAAATCAATCGAGCATGAGCACGATTAAGAGCAAGAGTAAGAGGAAGCGCTTGCGAGGGAATCGCGCTTAACTACCATTCACTGTTCACCGATTCACGATTCACGTGACCCAGGCTCGGGTGGTGGAATGGCAGACACGTACGTTTGAGGGGCGTATGCCGAAAGGCATGCGGGTTCAAGTCCCGCCCCGAGCACCACTTACGCGCGCGGAAAGAAATCGTGAAATCCAAGGCGCTCGTGAAATGCGATTCCGTTCTCGATGCCACGCGTTGTGAAGAGCAAGTCGTCGTCAATCGCCAAAGGTGGCGTTTCGCACACGGGAGATGGCGACACCGTCTGCGCGCTTTGCGGCCGCGTGATTCAAACCGGCGCGACGTCGCACGCCCCGATCATTTATAGCATCTGCTCGCCCTGCAAACGCGCGCCCCATCGAAATCCCGGCTCCAGCGCGTCACTCTGTTAGCTCGACCAGAATCGCTTTCTGCACATGCAATCGGTTCTCCGCCTGATCGAAAATCGTCTGCGCATGATTTTCAAAAGTCTTCTCGTCGATTTCCTGACCGCGGTGCGCCGGTAAACAGTGCATCACCAACGCGTCCGGCTTCGCCAGTTTCACGACTGATTCGTTGATCCAATACGGCCCGAGCTCCGCCTGGCGCCGCGCTTCCTCGGCTTCTTTTCCCATCGAAACCCAAATGTCGGTGTAAAGAACATCCGCGTCTCGCGCCGCGACTGCGACGTCAGCGGGGCAACTCACGCGGCCACCCGCGCGTTCGAGCCATTTCTTTTTCGGCTGATATTTTTTGTGCGATGCGATCCGCAACTCGAAACCCATTTTGCCGGCCGCGAACAACCACGAGCGCGCGGTGTTGGAAATACCGTCGCCAATGTACGCGACCGTGAGATTGTCGATCCTGCCGCGTTTCTCGATCACCGTGAAAATATCTCCAAGAATCTGGCAGGGATGCTCGTCGTCGGTAAGCGCGTTGATTGTCGGCACGCCCGAAAATTCCGCGAATTCTTCAATGTCGCTTTGCGCGTAAGTGCGGATGACCGCGCCGTGGATCATTCGTGCGAGCACGCGCGCCGTGTCTTTGATCAACTCGCCGCGGCCGAGCTGCGCATCGGCGGCGTTCAAGTAAATCGTTTCGCCGCCCAGCTCGCGAATGCCCACTTCAAACGAGACGCGGGTCCGCGTGGACGGTTTGGAAAAAATCAGCGCCCAGGTTTGGCCGGCGAGCGGCTGCGCCGAAATCTTGCCCCGATTCGACTTCAGCTCCGCCGTCCGCTTCAAAATGCGGTCGATCTCATCGCGCGAAAGCTGTTCGATGCTAAGAAGATGTTTCATCGTCTTTCTCTTGCTCCTGCTCTTACTCTTGCTCCTTCGCAAGATCGACAATGAGTTTCTCAATGATCCTCAATCCTTCGTTTGCTTCGTCGCGCGATAAATTTAGCGCCGGCAACAAACGAATCACCGAGTTGCCCGCGGGAACGGTCAATAAATTCCGCTCGTGCAATTGCTTCACGAGCTCGACCGCTTTGAACGGCGGCTGAAATTCAAGCCCGATCATCAAACCCACGCCGCGCGCGGCTTTCACCACGTTTGGAAAACGCGTCTGCAGTTTTTGCAGCTCGCTCAAAAGGAACTGACCGATACCGCGCGCATTCGCGACGAGATTCCCGCGCTCAATCACTTCGAAAATCTTCAACGCAACCGCGCAGGCGAGCGGCGTTCCGCCGAAAGTGCTCGCGTGACTGCCCGCTGAAAGAACATTTGCGAATTTTTCGCGCACCCAGAACGCGCCCACCGGAAAACCGCCGCCCAACGACTTCGCCATCGAGATTGCATCCGGCACAAAATCGACATCCGCGTTTTCCAAAATCCGTTGCCAGCTTTGGAATTTTCCGGTGCGAAAATGACCGGCCTGCACTTCATCGAACATCAAAAGTAAATCGTGTTTATCGCAAAGCTCGCGCAGACCGGTCAAATATTCAGCGGTCGCAATCGTGATTCCGCTTTCGCCCTGGACTGGCTCAACCAGAATCGCGGCGGTCGATTTTGTAATCGCGCGCTGCATCGCCTCGAGATCGTTGAATGGAACGTGTTTAAATCCTTCGACCTCGGGTTCGAATCCCTTTTTAATTTTTTCCTGACCCGTAGCCGCGATTCCCGCGAGGGTTCGCCCGTGAAATGATTCGAGTGTGGTTATGATTTCGTAACGACCCTGTTCGTTTCCAAATCTCCGGGCCAATTTAAACAAACCTTCGTTCGCCTCCGCGCCGCTGTTGCAGAAAAAGACGCGGCCCGGCCCGATAAGATCGACAATGCGCTTCGCGAGCTGCCCCTGGAGCTCATTGTAATAGAGATTGGAAACGTGAATCAGCTTGCGCGATTGCTCCGCCAACGCCTGCGTGATTTCCGGATGAGCATGGCCTAACGAACAAACCGCAATCCCGCCGCCAAGATCGAGATAGCGCTTTCCATCAACGTCCCAAACATAACTTCCCTCCCCGCGCTCAAGGACAAGATCGAACCGGCCGTAGGATGGAACGACATAACTGTCGAACAACTCGCGAATCTCCTTCTGAATTGAACGTTGGGCGTTGGACGTTGAGCGTTGAACGTTTTCTTTTGTCTTAATCACAACACGACCTCCGTCCCGACTCCCGCATCCGTGAAAATTTCCAACAACACCGAATGCGGAATTCGACCGTCAACGAACTGCACTTTCTCCACACCGCTCTCGATCGCACCGACCGCGCTGTCCACTTTTGGAATCATCCCTTCGCCGATCACGCCTTGCTTCCGCCATTTCGGGACTTCGCTCACCGCGAGGTGCGTCAGCAAACTCGCGTCATCCTTTGGGTCACGCAGTAAACCCGGCACGTCGCTCATAAAAACCAAGCGGCGCGCTTTCAACGCAATCGCCGTTTTTGCCGCCGCGATGTCCGCGTTGCAGTTGTAAACTTTTCCGTCTTCACCGCGCGCGGTCGGACTGATCACGGGCGTGATGCTGCGTCGAATACATTCGCGCAGCGGCTCCACGTTCACTTCCGAAACTTCGCCCACGAATCCAAGATCGACATCGGCGCCGGGCGGCAAAAATTTCTTGCAACGAAAAATCTCCGGACCGGAAAATCCGCGCGCTTTGCCGCCGAATTCCTCAATCGCGTCCACGATCTCGGGATTAATTTCGCGCGAGAGCACGCGATCCACGATTTGCGCGTTCGCTTCATCGGTCACGCGATAACCTTGAACAAACTGCGATTTCACACCGGCATCCTCAAGCGCGCGGGTGATTGCTTTACCGCCACCGTGCACAACGACCGGATTAATTCCGACCGCTTCCAGGAAAACAACATCGCGTGCGACGCGGTGCCGTTCTTCCGGATCGGGCGAATCCATAAAACTGCCGCCGTATTTCACCACGAAGATCTGACTGCGAAAGCGCTGGATGTACGGCAACGCCTCGATCAAGGTCGCCGCTTTTGAGATAATTTTTTCCATCAGCCGCCCAGCGTTGTGGGATCGCTCACGTCGCCTTTGTTGAACGCGACGTATTCTTCCGTCAGATCCGCGGCATAAAGCACGAACTCGCCGCGGCCGAGGTGAAGATCGACATGCAAATCGAATTCCGGTTCTGAAGTAATCGTAGCGAGCGCTTTCAAGGCGACATTTGTCGGACGCCCGCGACGAAATGCAAAAAGAATCTCGCGAGATCCTGTCGGAGCATAACGGACGTCCACTTTCGACTCGTCGATGCACGCTTTCGAACAACCGAGCGCGCAAAGAATCCGGCCCCAGTTCGGATCGCCGCCGCACCAGCTCGTTTTCACGAGCGCGCTGTTTGCGATCGCACGCGCGGCGGCTTCGGCTTCACGATCGTTTCTCGCGCCACACACATGCACCGTCACCACGCGCGAGGTTCCTTCGCCATCGCGCACGATCATCTTCGCAAGCTCAAGACAAACATGATTCAACGCCTCCTGAAAACTTAACGGCTTAAAGCCGCCAAGTTTGCGGGCGGCGACTGGGATGTTACCGGCCATTCCGTTTGCGAGCGCGATGACCGAATCGTTCGTGCTCATGTCGCCATCGACCGTGATGCGGTTGAAACTTTGCTCGACTGCGATTTTCAGCGCGCGCTTCAAGACCGACGATTCAATCGCTGCGTCCGTCGTGATAAACGCGAGCATTGTTGCCATGCCAGGGTGAATCATCCCCGCACCCTTGCAGATTCCGCCGATCCGAACTGTCGATCTTCCAATTTTGAATTCGACCGCGATTTCTTTGCGCCGCGTGTCGGTGGTCATAATCGCTTCCGCTACTTGCCGCGCGTTCGATGTCGATCTTGCAACGCGCGGTACGCATGCGCGAATGCCGCGCTCGACATTTTTCATCGGCATCGGCACGCCGATTCGGCCGGTTGAGCACACAAGAACGTCTTCGGAGCTGATTCTCCTGTAGCGGCGCTCTGCGAGCGCCGCCTTTTCTGGTTTTCGGCGGTCATAGACCGCCGCTACAGCTTCTGCGGCGAACCGCGTCATTTCTCGCGCGTCGCGCATTCCTTGCGCGCCAGTCGCGGCGTTGGCATTACCGGAGTTCACAACGATCGCACGCGCGAAGTTTTTATCGCAGCGCTGACGACTCACTTTCACCGGCGCCGCGCACACTTGGTTCGTCGTAAACATTCCCGCGACTGCCGCCGGAACATCAGAAACGATCAGCGCGAGATCATCCTTGCGGCCTTTCTCGGAACCTTTGCCCGTTCCGAGTTTTTTAATGTCGCAAAACACGGCCGCGCATTTAAAACCGCGCGGCGCGCAGATCGAACCGGGAATTTGTCGAAACGATTTTTTCAAATCAGGCCTGCAGTCTCAGGAAAACCGAGCATGAGGTTCATGCATTGCACCGCCTGGCCGCTTGCGCCTTTGCTGATGTTGTCGAGCGCGCTCATCACGACGATGCGGTTGGTGCGCTTGTCGATCTTCCAGGCGACATCGATGAAATTTGTGCCGGCGACATTCTTGGTGTCGGGCAAACGCGCTTCTCCGAGCAAGCGAACGAATGGTTCGGCGGCATAGGCGCTGTTAAAGACGACCGCAGGATCGAAAGCGACGACTCCTTCGCCAATGTTCGCGTAAATCGTTGTGGCGATCCCGCGATTGATCGGCACCAGATGCGGCGTGAATTGGATCATAACTTTTTCCTCGGCGAGAAGCGACAACTCCTGCTCGATCTCGGAGAGATGTCGATGTTTTGGAACGCCATACGGCCGCACGCTTTCGTTGCATTCCGCGAACAAATAATCGACTTCGGCTTTGCGGCCCGCGCCCGTCACTCCGCTCATGCTTGAAACCACAATGCTTTTACGATCGATCGCCTTGCGCCGGATCAGCGGCCGGAGCGGAATCAAAATGCTCGTGGGATAACAACCGGGACAAGCGACCAACTGCGCCCCGCGGATTTGGTCCCGATAAATTTCCGGAAGTCCGTAAACGGATCGGCGGAGCAAATCCGGCGCGGGATGATCGTGCCCGTAAAATTCCCGATAGACGCCGGCGTCTTTGATTCGAAAGTCCGCGCTAAGATCGACAACACGCGCGCCGGCGGCGAGCAGCGGTTTGGCAAAATCGGCAGCGAGCCCATGCGGCAACGCGAGAAAAACAACGCCAGCTTCGCGCGCGATTTCCGCGGCATTGGAATCGGAAAATTTGAGCGCGGCCGCCGTTTGATGATGAGCGAGGCGCGGGAAAGTTTCCGAAATCGTTTTGCCGGCGAGTTGGCGCGACGTGACCGCCACAAGATCGACATTCGGATGCGCGAGGAGTAGGCGCACCAATTCTTCGCCGGTGTAACCGGAAGCGCCGACGACTGCCACCTTCGTTTTAGTCACAACGCGCAATGCGTATTCCGTCTCGCGCGGATTGCAACGAAAAGCTGCGACAAACTCAGCGTTGCACTGCGCTCAGCCAAGCGACTACAGTTTCGACATGGAGCTTCCCTTTACCCTCATCGGATTCGCAATCGCCGCGATCTTTCTTTTTATCTTCGCGATCATCGTTTTCAATTTTTTCGGACTGTGGATCCGCGCATGGATCGCCGGCGCGCCGGTGCGCATGAGCAAGATGGTGGGAATGCGTCTGCGCAAAGTGCCGGTCGGTTTGATTGTCGATAATCGCATCACGGCAGTGAAGGCCGGCCTGGATATTTCGAGCGACGCTCTGGAGGCGCATTATCTCGCCGGAGGTGACGTGTCGCAGGTGATTCTCGCACTCATTGCCGCGGACAAGGCGCAGATCACTTTGGATTTTAATCGCGCATGCGCGATCGATCTTGCGACGAAAGGCACTGGCAAAACTGTGCTCGAGGCGGTGCGTACGAGTATTAATCCAAAAGTGATCGATGTGCCGAATCCGACGATGGGCCGGACGACGATCGATGGCGTGGCGAAGGATGGCATCGGCGCAAAAGTGAAGGCGCGCGTGACCGTGCGCTCGCATCTGGACCGATTTGTCGGCGGCGCGACCGAGGAGACAATCATCGCGCGGGTCGGCGAAGGCATCGTCAGCGCGATTGGCTCGGCAGATTCTTATAAGGACGTGTTGGAGAATCCGGACCGGATTTCGAAAGCGGTTTTGGCGAAGGGGCTCGATAGCAATACGGCATTTGAAATTCTTTCGATCGACATCGCGGACGTGGACGTTGGCGACAACATCGGCGCGAAATTACAAAGCGAACAGGCCGACGCCGACAAACGCATCGCGCAAGCGAAAGCGGAAGTGCGGCGCGCGGCGGCCGTGGCGGTCGAACAGGAAATGAAAGCGAAGACTCAGGAGATGCGCGCGAAAGTTGTGGAAGCCGAAGCGCAAGTGCCGATGGCGATGGCGGAAGCGTTTCGCGCCGGGCATCTCGGGATCATGGATTATTACCGAATGAAAAATGTTCAGGCGGACACCTCCATGCGCGAATCGATCGCC
>DATBCV010000074.1:0-23798 GCA_036270275.1 Chthoniobacterales bacterium
TGATCGCGCTGTTCACAAACAGATTGTAGCCTTCGCTCACGTAAATCGGCATTTTCTGAAAGCCGTTGAGATTGAGCGCGGTTTCGGCGCCGCCCAGTTCTGGATAGCGATTCAAAATCAAAACCTGGTCCTGGCAATCGAGGACCGCTTTCGTCGCGAAGAGAACGTCCACGCCAAGGATTCCGTCGATCTCTTGTTCGCGCACCATCTTCGCCACGCGCGGCGGCGAACTGACTTTGGTGAGAACGACGGGCAGATCGACGATGCTGAGCGCGCCCAATCGAAGATTGTGCAGAATTGCGAGGCTATCCGCGACGCCGTTCACGATCACACTCGTGGGCAGACCCGAGCCCGCGCCGATTCGCTCGATATGAAAATCCGCGCGTCGCTTGGAATTAATCAACGTCGCCGGCGCGCCGGAATCGACCATCAACACGGCGGGTTTTCCGTTCACCCGAACGTGAACGAGCAAATGGTTTTGCCACGAACGAGTCAACGGCAGCACTTCAAATCGATCGCCGATCGTTGCGGGGCGCGAAGTCGCGGCCGAAGCGTTTAGCGCGAACGCGAACGCCGCTAAGATCGACAATCCAAGTTTTGCGACTGACTCGCGCGCGCCGAATTTCACGGGCGGAGAATAGCATCGTTCGTTTCACAAAAAAGGCGTTTCGCGTTCTTGAATGAGAAACTAAAACGCAACCTGGCCGACGTTTTGGCGTTGCTTGATAGAGGCGGGATTGTTTAACTCTGCGCCAGCCGAGCGAACCCGATGCCAGCTTTAGAACCAGCACCCACCGCGGCCGAAGATCAGAAGTTCGTTCGAGGACTCGGCCTGCTCGATTCCACAATGCTGGTCGCCGGCTCGATGATCGGCTCGGGAATTTTCATCGTCTCATCGATCATTGCCCGCCAGGTCGGAGCGCCAGGCTGGCTGCTTGTTGTCTGGGTCGTTACCGGTCTGCTCACATTGATGGCGGCGCTGTCGTACGGCGAGCTCGCGGCGATGATGCCGAAAGCCGGGGGCCAATATGTTTATTTGCGCGAAGCATTCTCTCCGCTGTGGGGATTTCTTTACGGCTGGACGCTTTTGCTTGTTATCCAGAGCGGAACGATCGCAGCCGTGGCGGTCGGGTTTGCCCGCTACACCGGTGTGCTGATCCCGTGGTTTTCGGAATCAAATTACTTGATCGCACCCGAGCATATTCGTCTCGGCAAATACACATTCTCGCTCTCAACCGCGCAACTCCTTGGCCTGGCGATGATCGCGCTTCTCACTTTCATGAACACGCGCGGATTGAAGCTCGGCAAGATCGTGCAAAATATTTTCACAACAACGAAAACCGGCGCTCTAATCGCACTGATTCTGCTCGGCATCATTGTAGGAATCAAAAACGGTGCAGGCGCGGAGAACTTCAAAGACTTTTGGAGTTTGCGTGGAGGTTTGCAAGAAGTTGGACCCGGCTTAACTGCCGCGACTGCCTTCGGGCTTTTCGTCGGGATCTGCGTGGCGCAAACGCAATCCCTATTTTCCGCCGATGCTTGGAATAACATCACTTTCATTGCCGGCGAAGTAAAAGATCCACGTCGCAATGTGCCGTTATCGCTCGCGTTCGGAACTTTCCTCGTGATCGGTCTCTACCTACTGGCAAATGTCGCATACCTCGCGACTCTTCCCTTCGCCGCGATCCAGAATGCTCCTAGCGATCGCGTCGCCGTCGCGACCGCCAATGTAATTTTCCCTGGACTGGGCGCGACGATCATGGCCGTGGCGATCATGGTATCCACTTTCGGTTGTAACAACGGACTTATCCTCGCCGGTGCGCGTGCCTATTACGCGATGGCGCGCGACGGTTTGTTTTTCCGACGCGTCGGCGAGTTGAACAAAAACCATGTCCCAGCGCACGGACTTGTGATGCAGGGGATTTGGGCCGGCATTCTTGTGCTTCCCCGCACTGTGCACGCTGACGGCACCTATGGAAATCTTTACGGTGATTTGCTCGACTGGGTGATTTCGGCTGCGCTCATATTTTACATACTGACGATTTTTGGAATTTTTTTACTGCGTAAAAAACAGCCGAACGCCGAGCGACCCTATAAGGCTTGGGGTTATCCAATCGTGCCTGCGCTCTACATCGTGGGCGCAAGCGTGATTCTCGCGGTACTCTTCGTTTATCAACCGGCAACAACTTTGCCCGGTCTGGTCATTGTATTAACGGGCGTGCCCTTTTACTTTCTTTGGAAAGTTTTCGGAAAAGCCAGGCCGACTTAACTATTGCCGCTCTGATGCACGCTGCATTTTCGAAATCAATACGACGTGAAATGGAAGGCTAAACATGGGAAATTTATTTAAGAGAAAACCGCTCGCGCGTCTCATGCACGAAGCCGACGAAGTCGGCGAGCACACGCTCAAGCGTTCGTTAGGCTGGGTGAATCTAGTTGCACTCGGCATCGGCGGCATCATTGGGGCAGGCTTGTTCGTCCGCACCGCCGCCGCTATCGCTGATCGTGCAGGTCCTTCAGTCGTTCTCGCGTTCGTTGTCGCGGGAATCGGCTGCGCCTTCGCTGGGCTATGTTACGCGGAATTCGCGTCGATGATTCCGGTCGCGGGGAGCGCTTACACATATTCGTACGCGACGATGGGCGAATTGGTCGCTTGGATCATTGGTTGGGATTTAATCCTCGAGTACGCGGTCGCGGCGTCCACCGTCTCGGACGCGTGGAGCGAATACGCCAATCGCGTTCTGAGTTGGTTTCATTGGCAGCTGCCGTATCAATGGACGCACTCACCATTCGAACACGATCCGGGCAACACGTACGGGATCATGAATGTGCCCGCGCTTTTCATACTTTTCCTTCTCACTCTGTTACTCATTCGCGGAACGAAAGAATCCGCGTTCGTTAATGGACTCATCGTCATTTTGAAAGTGTCGATCGTGCTGCTGTTCATCGGCATCGGCTGGCAATTCATCAATCCCGCGAACCACACGCCGTTCATTCCGGCGGCCACGACACACACCACCGCGCAAGGAATCACGCACCATTACGGCGGCTTGCTTGGAATTCTCGGCGCCGCTGGCGTCGTGTTCTTCGCTTACATCGGTTTTGACGCGGTCTCGACCGCCGCGCAGGAAGCGCGCAATCCGAAACGCGATATGCCGATCGGCATTCTCGGTTCACTGTTCTTCTGCACGATCCTTTACGTTCTGTTTTCCTACGTGCTCAGCGGGGTCGCGACGGTGGAAGATTTTCGTGCCGCAGGCCGCGAAGCTTCGGTCGCATTCGCAATCAGCAAATACATGCACGGATACGAATGGCTCTCGCGCGCAGTCACCGTCGCAATTCTCGCCGGGTTTTCGTCCGTGATTCTGGTGATGTTGTTAGGCCAATCGCGCGTTTTCTTTTCCATGAGTCGCGACGGACTCGTCCCGAAAGTTTTCTCGGACGTTCATCCGCGGTTCCGGACGCCTTGGAAATCGAACATGCTCTTCTTCGTTTTCACCGGCGCGCTGGCCGCCTTCGTGCCGGCCGATGTCACTGGCGAAATGACGAGCATCGGCACGTTGTTCGCGTTCATTCTGGTGTGCGCCGGCGTCTGGATCATGCGGCGGACACATCCCGAGCTCGAACGCGGGTTCCGCGTTCCGGCCGCGCCGCTCGTCGCGATTCTTGGCATCATTACTTGCGGCGCGATGATTTACGGCCTCGGCTGGACGAATTGGATGCGGTTACTCGTCTGGCTGCTGATCGGGTTCATTTTTTACTTTGGCTACGGCAAGAGGCATAGCCGGATCGATGCACCGCATCCGACCGATTTGCCGGAAGGCATTAAGATTACGCGTGACCGTATGCTTTAACGAAGCCCGTCCGGTTATTGCGCTGCGCTAACTCCAGCTGCTTTCTGAAAAAGCGCGTTCCGGACTGCTGCCGCCGAATCCGGCCAGGTTTTCCGCGCGCCGTCGCAACGCGGCGGCATCCGTTTGTAAAAACGCGCGCCGGCCGGCCTTAATCTCGTCCACGGAGAGATTCATCGCGTTTAAAATTTCCAATTCTTCAGCGCTAAGGAGCGCTCGCTCGTCGTCCGTTATTGCGCGCGTTTGTAATTGTGAAACAAGCTCGCTGATTCGATCTCGATTCGAAGTGCCAAAGGAATCGATCAATCGCTGGAAACTCAAATGGAAAGGAATCGTAGCAAGATCGACAATTCCATTTCCACCGGCGCGCTCCGGCGGCAGTTTGATTTCGTCGGACGTAGCTACCGAATTCCAAACCGATTCCGGATGATAATAACCGATCTCAACTTCATACCGCTCCTGCGGCTCGGTTATCTTAAGGTAAAAATTTCCGGCCATCGGTTCCACGGCAACGGTCGCTTCCTCCGTTCCATCACTGCGATGAAGGCGCAAATGGACCTGACGATCGACCGGCGCGGTTTTTTCGAAAACCGCAGGCCAATCGATGTTCCAATAAACAAATAATGTCTGCGGATCTCGCGCAATCGCGAAAAGCATCGGCGCTCCATATACCCGCGGCAGCTCGACTTCGGAAGGATCACTCGGAAATTTTGAATCATCTCGAGCAAAGCGAATGACTGGTCCGTTCGAAATACGGTACTCGCTACGATATTCAGATTGTGAGGCTGGATCTCGGTCGCTCGGCTCGGGCATTTTCGTTGAGCACACTTTGTCGAGAATCGTTTTGACGAAAAGCGAAATCTTGCGCGAGGCATCGAAAGATCGACAGTCGACTGCTGGCCGCGCCGGCAACGAGTGAAACCGTTCGTCATTTTAAATCCACACGCAGGTTCCGCGAAGAAGTGGCCGCAAACGCTCGCCGCACTCGAACGGCTGCGCCCGGGCAAACTTGTTGCGACAAAAAAATCCGGAGATGCAGAGAAATTGTCGCATCAAGCAGCGCAGGCTGGCTGCGGCTACTTCATTGTCGCAGGTGGCGATGGAACATTGAATGAAGTGATTAACGGAATAGCGCGAACGCACGCGAACCCGCGGATTGGAATCGTCCCGCTGGGAACGGGTAACGATTTCGCGCGCAGCCTGCACTTGCCGCTAACATTGAAAGAGAACATCGCCATTCTGCGCGCCGGAGAAACGCGGTCGATTGACATCGTGCGCGTCCGCAGCAAACGGATTCGATATTTTGTGAACGTGGCGGCTGGCGGGTTCAGTGGAATTGTGCGGCGGAAAATGACACCCCAAATCAAGCGCGGTTGGGGCCCGCTCGCGTATCTTCGCGGAGCAGCGGCCGCGCTCCCAAAATTACACGCCTACAAGGCGCGAATTGTCCTCGATGAAGAAGAAGAGCTTTCCCTTGCTGTTTATAATGTGGTGATCGCCAACGGAGCTTTCGCCGCGGGTGGATTGCCAATCGCGCCCGGAGCGGATCCCGGCGACGGTTTGCTGGATGTTGTCTTGATCCCGAAACGGAGCGCTCCCGAAATGGCGTTGCTGGCCGCGGAAATTATTTTGGGCACACACTTCTCAAGCAACTCGACGATCTTTCGGCGCGCCAAAAAAATCTCCGTGCGGTCCAAACCGGGGATGTGGTTCAACGTGGACGGCGAATTGGTGGGCAGTGTGCCGGCAACGTTTCAGATTCTGCCGCGCCGCTTGCGATTCGTCGTTAAAAAATGAAACGCGAAAAATTGATCTCGTTAGAGAACCTTCCCGAACAAGTGAAACGTTTGCGCGCCGAACGAAAGAAAATTGTGGCGACGAATGGATGCTTCGACCTGCTGCATGTTGGGCACGTGCGTTACTTGAACGCGGCGCGCGCGCTTGGAGATGTGTTGATTGTTGGAATCAATGGGGACGCGTCCGTTCGCGCTTTGAAAGGGAACGCGCGTCCGATTAATAAAGCGGAAGATCGCGCTGAAGTGCTGGCCGCTCTGGAATGCGTGGATGTGGTTGTGATTTTTCCGGAAATGCGCGCGACAAAGTTTCTGGAGCTTGCCGCGCCCGATGTTTATGTGAAAGGCGGCGATTACCAGAAGGAGACGCTGAATTCAGAAGAACGCGCTGTGCTGTCGGAAATTGGCGCGAAGATCGACATCGTTCCGTGGGAAAAAGGTTATTCCACTTCGCAACTGCTTGCGCGACTCGAGAAAAAATGAAACGGCTTCGTCTCGGCATTCTCGGATCAGGACGAGGGTCAAATTGCCGCGCGATTTTGGCGAGCATTCGTGCTGGAACGCTGCCGGCTGAAGCGCGGGTGGTCATTTCGGATGTGCTCGACGCGCCGATCCTCGAGATCGCGCGCGAGTTTTCCGTTCCAAACGCTTATTTGCCGCCAGGTCAATTCCGCACGCGACTGGAACCAAATGCTGAGGCGGAGCTCGTGCGGATGCTGAAGGAAGCCGAAGTAGAACTGGTCGTGCTAGCCGGCTTCATGCGCGTGCTGAAGGCGCCAATGTTAGAAGCGTTCCCGCGCAGAATCATTAATATCCATCCATCGTTGCTGCCGAAATTTCCTGGACTAGAAGCGTGGAAGCAAGCGCTCGAGGCACGGGAATCTTTCACCGGTTGCACCGTCCATTATGTCGATGAGGAGATCGATCACGGCGACATTATCGCGCAGCAGGAGGTCAGAATTTTACCAGATGATTCTGCCGAGACGCTGCACGCACGAATTCAGATTGCGGAACACGAATTGTATCCGGCGGCGATCGCTAAACTTTGCCGCAAAGAAGATTCTACCTAGGCCTTTTCTGCTCTTTGCTCGCGCTGCATGAGCTCTTCCATTGCCTGCGCCGCAGCTTTCTGTTGGTAAAGCAGAAAATAAACCTGATCGATGATCGGCGTGTCCACTCCGATCTTTCGCGCGCATTCGTACGCGCTTTGCGCGGTCGGAATTCCTTCGGCCACGGTGTTCATTGAAGAAATAATTTCCTTTAAGCTTCGCCCCTCACCGAGATATTCGCCGACCTGGCGGTTGCGACTTTTGCGGCTAAAGCAAGTGGCAATCAAATCGCCGGCGCCGCTCAGGCCATAAAAAGTTCGCAGTTCTCCGCCCATGTTCGTCCCGAGTCTCACCATTTCGGCCAAAGCCCTCGTAACTAACGCCGCCTTCGAGTTGTCGCCCAGCCCGAGGCCGTCGCCAGCACCGGCGGCGATCGCGAAAACATTTTTCAGCGCTCCGCCTAGCTCTACTCCGACCAGCTCGGTCCCGGTGTAAATCCGAAAGCGAGGAGTGCTGAGTTGTTGCTGAAGTTGTGTGGCGACTTCCCGATTCTTGCAGGCGAGGACCGTCGCGGTGGGCAATTCACGCGCCACTTCAGCCGCCAGGTTTGGGCCGGATAAAACAGCGATGGCATGATCAGGAAAATCCTCGGCGAGAATCTCACTCATGCGTTTTCCGGTTCCGTGTTCGATTCCTTTAACGCAACTGAGCAGAATTGCGTCGCGTTTAATGGAGACCGTCTTGAGTCGGCGGATGATTTCGCGCAACGCCGTCGACGGTGTAGAAAATACGAGCAGATCCGCCTCCGCGCACGACTCAAGATCACTCGTTAGGCTAATTTCGCTCGGAATGCGGACGTCGGGCAAATATGTTTTGTTTTCGCCGCTTTGCTGCAAAATCTGGATCCGTGCGGCGTCTTTTCCGATCAGTGCAATCGAATGATGACGTCGGCTCCAAATCGCGCCCAAGGCCGTTCCCCACCCGCCCGCGCCAATAACAGCGATTTTCACTTGCGCACGAACCTGGGCTCAGTCCCACTCGCCAGTCGTGAAAGATTCGAGCGATGGCGGAAGATAACAATGATCGCAAGGCACAGCGAAAAATACAGCTGAGCGGCTGAAGGCAATGCTTTAAGAAAAAACATCGTCGCTATCGTAACCGGCAACGCAACAGCAGCGACTATCGACGCGAGCGACACGTAGCGTGTCATAAAAAAGGTTACGATCCAGACGAGGCCGACGATGAGTGCGCACAGCCAGTTTAAAGCGAACATCGCGCCGATTGAAGTGGCAACGCCTTTACCGCCCTTGAAGCCTAGCCAAATGGAATTCGTGTGGCCGATCACAGCGAAAGCAGCCGCTATGATTCCACACAACTCCGTTGACAACGCACTGCGCCCCGAGGATGCGATCACCGTTTTCGCCACTTCTACCGCAACGAGTCCCTTGCCGGCATCCAATAGAAAAACTGGATAGCCAAATTTCTTACCAAGTACCCGCGTGACATTAGTGGCACCCACGTTGCCACTCCCGAGTGCGCGAACATCGACGCCTGCGATTCGGCCGGCCAGATAACCGATGGGAAGAGACCCAACCAGATAGGACACTACTGCAATCAACGCGATTAATATCATGCTCCTACCCGAACACTGACAGAAGTACTGGGCCTCGTATAGCCTAAGTCACTCCTTGCTAGCCAGATAGATAAAACAGAAACATCCGCCGGAGTTATCCCGGTGACTTTCGCAGCGGCCCCTAACGTGAGAGGCCGCAGCTTCGTGAGTCGCTGTCGGGTTTCCGAGCTCAGTCCTGGAACTTTAGAGAAATCCAACCCGTCAGGAATCTGTTGGTCCGACCGAGTCGCTAAGGTTTTCTGGTGCTCTTTTTGCCGCAGCGCGTATCCCTCAGATTTGATGTCAGCCTCGATTATCTCCCAAAACGAGTCTGGGGCGGTGGCCCGCAACTCTTCGGGCAGCTGGCGATAACTAGTTTCCGCCCGCTTAAGCATCTGTAGCGCGGAAACTGGCCCAATCTTCGCACGAGATAAGAGATCGCGGCATTGTTCCAATACTCGCCGTTTCGTAGCGAATGCCTCCCATCTGCGTTCGGTAGCTAAGCCGAGCTCGCGAGCTATGGGTGTCAGGCGCTGATCGGCGTTGTCGTGCCGAAGAGTGAGTCGAGCTTCGGCGCGACTCGTAAACATTCGGTATGGTTCGTCTGTGCCTTTCGTCACCAAGTCATCGATCAACACGCCAATATAGGAATTCTCCCGCGTCAGCAGCAACGGGTCCTTCGCTTGCCCTGCGAGAGCTGCGTTGGCGCCCGCGACTAAACCTTGGGCTGCAGCTTCTTCATACCCCGAGGTCCCGTTTACTTGCCCGGCAAAAAATAAATTACTGATCAATTTAGTTTCAAGAGTGTGCAGCAGCTGAATTGGCGGGAAAAAGTCATATTCTACCGCATAACCGGGACGCATCATTTCCGCACGCTCTAGCCCTGGAACAGATCGAAGGAATTCTAACTGCACGTCGTACGGCAAGCTCGTGGAAATCCCGTTGACGTAATACTCCTGAGTTTGGCGGCCCTCCGGTTCCAAAAAGAGGTGATGTGATTCTCTTTCAGTGAAGCGGACGATTTTGTCTTCGATCGAGGGACAGTAACGCGGACCGGTTCCGCTGATTCTCCCCGAGTAAAGGGGAGAGCGATGAAGATTCTCGTTGATGATCTTATGCGTTTTGGACGTTGTGCTGGTGATCCAACATGGCAGCTGTTCCACGTGGAACGCGTCTCCCCGAACGTCGTTTAGGGTAAATGGACCGCCCTTGGCGCACGCTTCCTCCGAGAAAAACGCGAATCTCGTAGGTGGATCGTCGCCCAGCTGGATCTTGCAGCGTGTAAAATCAATTGATCTCCCGTTAATTCTGCACGGCGTCCCGGTTTTGAAACGATCGACGGTAAACCCTAATGCTCGCAGATTGTCGCTGAGATTGGAGGAGGCGTCCGCCATTCGCCCGCCCGGGCGCGAGTTGCTACCGACATGTAATAGCCCCCGCAAAAAGGTACCGGAAGTAATAATCACACTCTGCCCGTAGGCTGCGACACCGAGATCGGTCTTTATGCCCACGGCTTTTCCTCCATGCACGATCACCTCGGACGCAGTGGCCTGTTTTAAGTCAAGGTTCTCAGCCGCTTCCAGTATTGCCTTCATACGGAACTGGTACGCCTTCTTGTCGCATTGAGCGCGCGGAGCGCGAACCGATGCCCCCTTAGACGTATTTAGCATTCGAAATTGAATTCCTGTGGCGTCTGCGTTAACTCCCATTGCCCCGCCGAGGGCGTCGATTTCCCGCACGATCTGCCCTTTCGCCGAACCGCCGATCGCGGGGTTGCACGACATTTGCCCGACGGTGTCCAAGTTCTGCGTCAGCATCAAAGTTCGACAACCGATTCGAGCCGAAGCAAGAGCCGCCTCGATCCCAGCGTGACCACTGCCAACCACAATTACATCATACGTGTCAGGAAGCCTCGCCATGTTCATTTGCTCCCAGAATTCCTTGGTTCGGTTTAGGCAGCAGCTCTTCTAATCCGTACTCTTCGCGTGCTCCCTGCAACGTTGCGCTCACAATCTTTAAATCTGGATTGAACTCAGCCAGAACCTGGCGACATGCGCCGCACGGCAGGGCCGGTCTTATCGAATCTGTCACGACCGCGACTTTAGCGAAATCTCGGCTGCCCGCCGCAATTGCCGCCGCCAACGCCGAGCGCTCGGCACACATCGTTAGACCTAGGGACACGTTTTCAACATTGCAGCCGCTGAAAACTTTTCCGCTCGTGGTCAATAAAGCGGCTCCAACCCTAAATTTCGAGTACGGTGCATAGGCAGCTTCGCGAGCGCTAGTGGCAATCTTGGTCAACTCATCGTTAGACATAACAACCTGATGAAGAGCTCTTTACTTTATAGCAGCGTTCTCTGCGACCGCTTGTCGTCGGTTGTCAGACAAATCCTCCGGCTCAAATTCTCGCATCACGTTGGAAGCTGCGCGCGTAAGCACTATGAACAATATTACAGTGGCGAAGAAAGCTCCACCCCAAGTCCAGTATTCGACAAAGTGCGGGTGCGTTTTTCCGCGTGCCAGCTTGAGGCTAAATTGACCTAACGTTCCCAAGTACGTGTAAAGAAACAGGCCGGGTGCGCGTCCCGCTGTTGCCCAAAACATGTAAACACCAAAGCGGATTCGGGTCAGCCCATAAAGGTAGTTCAGTAAACTTGTAGGAAATAATGGATGCAGCTGGCTGAGAAAGATGATTTTCGACGCGTCGCGTTCGACTGCTCCTTCTAAAACTCTCAACACGGAGCTCGCCGACGCCCGTCGCCTGAACCAGCGCACTCCGAGCCAACGGCTCACCGCGAACGAGATTGCTGCTCCGATTGCATTTCCGATGAGCACAATAATAAATCCCCACCAAAGGCCGAAGAAAAATCCTGCCCCTACGCTAAGAATTCCGCCTGGTAAGAGCAAGATGTTGCAGGCTGCGAAGAGCAGGGGATAAAAAACTGCGCTCGAAGGGCCCAACGTTGTCACACGCCGTTGAAGTTGCGTTACCATGTCGACAACAGGAAAAAACCGCGAAAGCAATAAGGTCGCCGCGATCATGACGATCAGTAGCGCGATCGGTGCGTACACCGCCCGCCGAGTTGGGAGCATCCTGAAATGTTGCTCGCTTCAGAGCGTTCGCGCAAATCCCGCCAAGGCGCTGGTTGCTTCGTAACGCAGAAACGGCGTGATCAGATAAACTCCCGGAAAGAAATCGAGAGCCGCGGCAATAATCTTTTCCGCCAACTTTAATCCACAAGCCTCGGCCGCTTTTCCTTCGCACGAGGACAACTCTGAGCGCACTCGTTCGGGCACAATGATTCCCGGCACTTCATGATGTAGGAACTCTGCCTGCTTCGCGCTCTGCAGCGGCCACACACCAGTGAACATCGGAACGCGTAATTGATGCACGCGACGATGCATTTCCTTCACAAGATCGACATCAAATACCGGCTGCGTCATCACGAACTGCGCGCCCGCCGCCACTTTTCGTTGCAAGCGTTCCACTTGGGCGTCCAAGTTCTTGGCGTTGGGATTAAAAGTGCATCCGATAACAAACTTCGTAACCGCTTTTAATGGTTTACCGGCCTGCGTAAATCCGGCGTTCATCTGCCGAATGATTGAAATCAACTCGACCGAAGTTACATCGTAAACCGACGCCGCTCCCGGGTGGTCACCGACTCGAGCTGGATCCCCTGTGAGCGGCAGCACATGGCGCATGCCGAGCGCGGCCATTCCGAGCAACTCACTTTGTAACCCGAGCACATTGCGATCCCGACAGCTCAGATGCAGCAGCGAGGTAATCCCAAATCTCTCTTTCAACATCGCCGCGATCGCCAGATTACTCACTCTCAGAATGGCGAGCGAATTATCGGCAAGAGTGATCGCATCGCAGCCCGCTTTCACCAACGCTTGCGCTCCCTCAAAATATTTTTCGAGCGCGAGTGTCTTTGGTGGATCGAGCTCGCAAATCACAACGCGTTTTCCGCTCGCGATCTTATCAAGCAAGCTCTCTTCATCTGTTTGTTTGAGCCCAACCGGGGGACGGACCGGGCTGGAAATCACACGGACCGATTTTTGTGTGACAGGTTTCAGATCTACTAACGCCCGCGAGACTGCCGCCACGTGCGCCGGCGTGGTGCCACAACATCCCCCAATCAATCGCGCGCCTTGCGCCGCCATCTCTCGCGCAGCCTTCGCGAAATAATCAGGTGCGGTCGGATAAACGTAGCGTCCTTCGGTATAACGCGGATAGCCGGCGTTCGCGTAAGCCGCCAGCAAATCGCCGGCCGGTAATTTCTCAAACAATTGTACCATCGCGTGCGGCCCATTCAGACAATTCGCGCCGACAATCTTCGCGCCCATATCATGACAACGCGCAAACGCATCCGTCAGCAGCATGCTCGACTGCAGACGCCCTTCCGGTTCGCAGGCAAACAATGAAACAATCAGCGCCTCGCTTTGCGGCATTGCGCGCAGCGCGATTTCCATCTCCTCGAAATTCAGAAACGTTTCGAAAAAGATAAGATCGACATCCGCCTCCAGCAGCGCCGTGATTTGATCGCTAAAACACTGCGCTCGATCAATGCCGCGCTCCTCCGCTTCGCTTGCGCTTATTCCGAGAGGTCCGACGCTTCCGGCTACGCAAACCTCTTTGCCGCGCGCCGCTTTTCGCGCCAATCCTGCCGCCGCTTTGTTTATTTCTCGAACGCGATTCTCTAATCCGAACCGCGCCAGCCTCACCGCATTCGCTCCAAACGTATTCGTTTCAATCACCCGAGCACCGGCCGCGATGTATTCTTCGTGGATCGCCTGGATCCGTTCGGGCTCGCTTTCGCAAAGCTCTTCGAGGCAGTGATCGACCGGCACACCGCGATCAAGCAGCAATGTGCCCATCGCACCATCGCCACAGACGATTCGTTCCTGCAGTTCGTCGAGCAGATTCATCTGCGTTGCGATTAATGCCGGCCGCGCCGCTGGTCAATTGAATCGCTACGGTAAAATCGCGAAGACCCGCGCGGGAAAGCCCGAGCCCGCTTTCGGCTTCGGGAAACTGGCCACCACAAGCGCGCCTGCTTCCGGAACCTGATCAAGGTTCGTGAGCAGCTCAATTTGATAATGATTCGTGCTCAAAATGTAAGTTTCGAGCGAGTAATCATCCTTCGTTGTGGCAATCCCCGGATCTGTATCGGTGGTTTCATGGCCGGACGCGGTGATTTTTCGTTCCTCATAAAGGAACTTCAACGCGGGCAAGGTCCAACCCGGATAGTGCGACACGCCTTTCGCGTCTTTGTTATCCATTTTCGCTCCATCCGGCCAGCGCTTCGACCAATCGGTCCGCATCGCCACGAACGACCCGCTTGGAATTTGGCCATGAGTTGTTTCCCATTTCTTCACCCGTTCAACGCTCAATGTGTAATCGGGATCTTTCACGCAATCGTCATGAACATCGATTACGACCAACGGCAATATCATTTCCTTTGGATCGATCTGATCCACCGTGCGCAGGCCTTTAATGAAATGCGCCGGTGGATCGACATGCGTGCCCCATTGTCCGACATGCGTGAATACTTCCGCAAAAAATCCCGCGCCCTGCGTGTCCGGCCGTTTTTCGTACCAGTAAATCGTCTTGCGAGTTTCATCTGGAAAGCCCGGCCAACGCGGAATCCCCGGAGCGAACGCGTGCGTAAGATCGACATATTTCTTCGTCGCCAACGTGCGCTGAATTTCCCAAAGCGATTTTTCATCTCCACCACGCGCGCCTTGATTCAATGCCACCGTCAGAATTAGAAAAATCGCGAACCGGAAGATCGAGTTCATGTCGCCTTGTTAGCGGATGTCGCAGCAACAAGGCAACAACTTCGAATAAATCCGAATAACTTTCGCCCCCGCGCGACGAATGGATGTTGTGTGCCGTTATTTCCAGTGTTATCAACACGTTGCTCTGCCCACGGACCGCAAACGCTGGCGCAGAGTTGTTCGCCTGTAGAAGGAGAAGAAGTAATGCGTCCTCAATTAAGAAGTCTATATAGAGTTGCGAACAACTTCCGACCCATACACGATTTTAACTTGTAGAGCTCATGCCACCTTCCGCCATCGCGACCGAGCGCCGTCCCGCAGAAACGGCCGCGCTTCCGCCGGAGCGAACAAGCTCCGAGTCCAGCGATAGTTTGTTCGAGCGCGTCGCCTGGCTTTACGCATTTTGCCGCGAACATGTTTTTCGTGACGATACCAAACGCATAATTTCCGCAGTCTGGCCAAATCAGGTTCCACCCGCAGGAACGCGCGTCATCGAGCTTGGATGCGGTCCGGGTTTTTACTCGCGCAACCTCGCGCAACGTTTTCCGCAAATACGTGTCACCGGTGTCGATCGTTCATCATCACAATTGCGTTCTGCGCGACACCGCGCGGCCGCGCAAAATGTGACGAACTGCGTTTTCGAGCGGGTGAACGCGCTCGCGTTGCCGTTCGAAGACGCGAGCTTCAATGTCTTGATCGCTTCCCGAATTTTCACCGTTTTGCCCGATCATCGCCGCGCGGTCGCGGAAATGTTTCGTGTTTTAAAACCGGGAGGGCGCTGTTTTATCGCGGAGCCACGCCACGCTTTCTGGGCGTCATTGCCGCTTACGACAATGTGGTTGCTCGCGCGAGTTCTCCACTCTGGAAACGGATATCGTGAGCCCAAGAAAGCCACTGTGCTCGACGGCGAACATTTCGCCGATCTTTTCCGACGCGATCCATGGAAAAGCATTCGTGTCTGGAAAGAAGGGCGCTACCAGTACGCACTTTGCGAGAGAGGCTGAGCGTCGATAACTCAGCCGCATGCAGATTAATCATCGCATTCTCGATCCCGCTCGGCCTGACGTTGCCGGTAATCTTTGTGCGCTTGCCGTGATGACTAAGGTGCCGCGCGCCGGTCAGGTCAAAACGCGATTGGTTCCGCCGCTCACGCCGGAAGAAGCAGCGGAACTTAACACCGCGTTTTTGCGCGATTTGTCGATGTCGATCTTGCGCGCGTGCGAAATGTCCCCGGCTCAAGGCTTGGCCGCTTACACGCCGCGCGGCGCGGAGAGCGCCTACGAGACTATTTTGCCCAGAGAATTCGCGCTGATTCCTCAACGAGGTGAAAATTTCGGTGAACGATTAATCTTTGCCGCGGACGATTTGTTCGCAGTTGGTTTTTCGTCCGTTTGCCTGATCAATTCCGATAGTCCCACCGTTCCGCCGCAAAATTTCGCGGAAGCTGCGCTTGAGTTGGCCGAGCCAGGCAACCGTATCGTGCTCGGACCCGCGGACGACGGCGGATATTATTTAATCGGAATGAAACAAATGCATCGCCGATTGTTTGAAGGGATCGACTGGAGCACGGAGCGTGTTTTCGAACAAACAAAGCAACGCGCGGCCGAGCTAAATCTGCGCGTCCACGAACTTGCCAGCGGCCTCGACGTCGATGATCGCGCAAGTCTTACGCGTTTGCGCGATCAATTGATTTCCAAGAAAGCGTCAGCCGAAGTAGCGCCGCACACGCGAAAAATTGTCGCGGAGTTAAGTTCGAGTCAGCGATTCTAGCGCCATGTCAACAAATCGGAAACACGCGCTCGTGACTGGCGGCGCCGGGTTAATCGGATCGCATCTGGCCGATCTGCTCGTGCGCGAAGGCTGGAAAGTTCGCATTCTCGACAACCTCGAGCCGAACACGCACAAGCGCGGCAAACCGAACTGGATCAATCCCAGCGCCGAATTCATCGAAGGCGACTTGCGCGATCGCGAGACGATGACCGCCGCGCTCGACAAGATCGACATCGTCTTTCATCAGGCGGCTTACGGCGGTTACATGCCCGAGATTTCGAAATACGTTCACGTTAACTCGTTAGGCACCGCGCAAATGCTCGAGGTCATCCGCGAGAGGAATCTGCCGATCACAAAAATCGTCGTCGCCAGCTCGCAAGCCGTTTACAGCGAAGGCGCCGGGATTTGCCCGAAACACGATTTAGTTTTTCCAAATGTTCGGCCGGTTGAGCAATTGCAGCGCGGCGATTGGCAAGTGCATTGCCCAATTTGCGGCGAAGTAACAAAGAGCGCGCCGACTCCCGAAAACGCTCCCGTCGGCGGCGAAACCGTTTACGGCCTGACGAAAGTCGATCAAGAAAAACTCGTGCTCCTTTGGGGAAAACAAATCGGCATTCCAACAGTCGCGCTTCGTTATTCGTGCACATATGGACCGCGCCAATCCATTTTTAATCCTTATACCGGCGTGATCGCGATTTTTTGCACGCGGCTGCTCAACAATTTGCCGCCGATTCTTTATGAAGACGGCGAACAAACGCGGGACTTTTCTTTCGTCGAAGACATCGCGCGCGCAAACCTCCTCGCGGCCGAAACGGACAAGCTCGATGGCTTGGCGGTGAACGTCGGCTGTGGCAAAGGCGTGGCCATTCGCAAAGTCGCGGAAATTCTCGCCGGCCTTCTCAAGATCGACATCGAGCCGGAAGCGCGCGGCGAATTTCGTCCGGGCGAAATGCGCCATCTTACGAGCGACACAGCCAAAGTGCGCGCGGCTGGCTACAAACCGCAGGTCGATCTCGAATCGGGAATCGCGCGCTACATCGAGTGGATCCGCTCCCAATCCGACATTCGCGATTACTTCAGCGAGGCGGAGCAAATTCTAAAGAGCAAAGGGATCGTTCATCGGGTAAAGATGGGGAATGCCTGAGGGCATCCCCGATTTCAACTCGCCAGTTGTCGAGCACGCGCGGAAAGATTTTCCGCTACTCGATGCGCAGATGACGGTGGGCGAAGCGCTCGAACAGATTCGCCGCGAAGGCGTCGGTGAACGCGTCATTTATTTCTTCGCAGTCGATTCGGACAAGCGTCTGGTCGGCGTTTTGCCGACGCGGAGATTGTTGACTTCCCCACTCGAAGCAAAACTTACCGACATTATGGTGAAGCGCGTCGTCGCAATTCCTGCCAGCGCGACAATTCTGGATGCCTGCGAATTTTTCGTGCTCTACAAATTTTTCGCGTTCCCAGTCGTGGACGAACAGCGCCGTGTCGTCGGCTTGATCGATGTCAGCTTGTTCGCCGAAGAAATTTTGGGCGAGCGCGAAGAACAAGTGAAGTCTGCCGCGCCTGTCCGCGACGACATTTTCGAAGCTCTCGGTTTTCATCTCGAGCAAATCAGGGAGAAATCGCCGTGGACCGTTTTCCGTTTCCGTTTTCCTTGGCTGCTCGCGACCGTCGCGGCCGGAACAATCTGCGCGCTGCTGGCCGGCGCGTTTGAAGCGACGCTCGCGCGCAGCCTGGTCGTTGCATTTTTTCTGACGATGGTGCTCGGCCTCAACGAAAGCGTGAGCGCGCAATCGATGAGCGTGACGATTCAAATGCTCCGCTCCGCGCCCGTAACTTTGAATTGGTTCGCAACGGCGCTTCGTCGAGAATTCGCGACCGCCGGCCTAATCGGATTCGCATGTGGCGCGATTGTCGCCGTCATCGTCATTCTGTGGCGACACGATTTGCGCGCGGCCTTTGCAATCGGCGGCAGCATCGCGCTTTCGTTGATCACAGCCAGTCTCTTCGGGCTCGGCGTTCCGTCGTTGTTACACCGGTTCAAGCTTGATCCAAAAATCGCTGCCGGTCCGATCACGCTTGCGCTCGCCGATATTTTTGCGCTCCTGCTTTATTTCACCACCGCGCATTTTGTGCTGCGATGAATGTCTCGGTCGTCATTCCTGCGTTAAACGAGGAGGAACCGATTGCTGCGGTCGTGCGCGAATGTTTGGCTACGAGAATTCCCAACGAAATAATCGTTGTCGATAACGGCAGCAGCGATCGCACATCCGAGCGCGCGCGTGAAGCTGGTGCGCGTGTCGCGACTGCGCCGCTCGGTTACGGACGCGCCTGCGCCGCGGGAATGCGCGCAGTCTCGCCGCAATCCGAAATCATTGTCTTCCTCGATGGCGACGGGAGCGATTGCCCTGAATTCATGGCGCAACTTGTCGATCCAATCGTCGCCGGCACGCACGATTTTGTGATCGGCTCGCGCACGCGCGGCAAGCGCGAACCCGGCAGCATGAATTTCCAACAGATCTTCGCCGGCCAACTCGCCGGTTGGTTGATCTCGCTCCTATACGGAGTGCGTTACACGGACATGTGCCCGTTTCGCGCGATTCGGCGCGATGCGCTCGATAAACTTTCCATGCGTGAAGAAACGTACGGTTGGAATTTGGAGATGCAGATGAAAGCTGCGCGCGCGGGGCTGCGGATTCTCGAAGTGCCGGTGAATCATCGTTGTCGCAGCGGCGGCGTTTCAAAAGTTTCCGGAACATTGCGCGGAACTTTCGTTGCCGGCGCGCGCATCATCGCGACATTCTTGCGTATCGCATTTCAATCGAACTAAGATCGACATCCTCATGACCAAATCGAAAGCGCTTGTTGTCGGATTACTCGCCGGGCTCATTGCCGGACTCGCGCTGACGGTCGTGATGCTAATTCTCACGCTCTTCGGCGTCGCCACACCGCTCACAATCATCGGCGATCGGCTTTCCGTTTTCATTAAACCCGGACCGTTCCTCGCGCTCATGGGCCGCGTCGGCGGTTATAATCATCTCAAGCAGCTCGGGGTCGGCTCGACCATCGCAGGCCAACTCGTCGTTAGCATGATCGCCGGTGCAATTTTCGCCCTTGTCATGCGGCGCAATCCGCAACGTCGCGTCACCGCATGGACGATGTCGATCTTCGTCTTGCTGCCGATTATCGGGATCGCGATCGTGCTCTGGCCGGTTCTCGGCACGAGTTATCTCGGCTTTCCAATTTCTTCCGCAGGCGCAATTACACTGATCGGGTTCGCGCTGAGCGTTTTTGTTTTCGAGCGCGTGCTTGTTGCGAGCTTTCATTTCCTTACGCGCGCAAAGTCTCAGCCCGAGGGCGGCGAGTTCACGCCGTCAATTGGCCGTCGCGCATTGATCTTGAGCGGACTCGGCCTGCTTCTCGCCGGCGGCGGCGTTGGATTGATCCGAAAACTTTGGCGCGCCGCGACGTTCAGTTACGATGGAACGCAATACAAAGGCCGCGTCGTCCAGCCGATCACGCCTAACGAGCTATTTTATTGCGTCACGAAAAACGTGATCGACCCGAAAGTGAATCGCGATCTTTGGCATCTCGAAGTGGACGGGCTCGTCCAGAATCCGAAGACGTACCGATTCCAGGATTTGAAACTCTTCAACAACGTCGAGCAGGAGACGACGTTGATGTGCATCAGTAACGGACTCGATGCCGGATTGATGAGCAACGCGGTTTGGAAAGGAATCACCCTGCGCGACCTGATCGATCCTTCCGGGCCGATGGCCGATGCGAAACGTGTTCGCTTATTTGGCGTGGACAATTACACCGACACAATTCCGATCGAGAAAGCGCTCGAGCCGACAACGATGCTCGCGTGGGCGATGAATGGCGTCGATTTGCCGGACCGTCACGGCTATCCGTTGCGCGCGATCGTGCCCGGTTATTTCGGGGAGAAACATGTGAAATGGCTCACGCGCATCGAGCTCGCGACCAACGACGTCAAAGGTTTCTACGAGACGCAAGGCTGGGGCCCGGACTTCATGACGCCGACAAGATCGAGAATCGACGTCCCCGATCACGAATCGCGCTTCTCGTTAGGCCAACTCGGCGGCGCGCCGATTGAAATCAAAGGCATCGCGTTCGGCGGGGATCGCGGAATTTCGCGGGTCGAGATCAGCGACGACGATGGCGAGACCTGGACCGACGCGAACATTCATTACGCGGGGACGAAATTGACGTGGGCGCTCTGGAGTTACGATTGGAAACCGGACGCGGCGGATGATTACACACTCGTCGTCCGCGCCACCGACGGCGAAGGCGAGGTCCAGGAATTCGAAGAAGACCGCAGCCCGTTCTCAGGCGCGACCGGCTTTCACAAAATTGTTGTGCACGTCGCGGCTTAATTCATCGCTGACATTTCGAACACCACGCAGTGGTGCGGCCGGCGACGGTGGCATGGCGAAGCGGTGTGCGATGAATCGGGCAAATGCCGTTGCGTTTCCATTTTTGGTGAATCAGCCAATTGCGTGGCGGGTCGGAGAAATCTTTGCCGAGCGTTTCGAGCGAGCGGCGAACGACGAACTTTGTCGCGCGGAAGAGCTGATGTCGATCTTGCTCTGTTAATTTTCCAATTCGTTTTGCCGGCAGAACTTTTGCGCGCCAGAGAATTTCATCCGCCATCCAATTCCCGATTCCCGGAAAACCATTTTGCATCAGGAGCGCGGCTTTGATTGGCGCCTTGCGATGTCGATCTAAGAAATTGTCGAAGAATTTGCGATCGAACTCCGGGGAAATAATTTCCGGCGCTTCTGATTTCCACCAATCCGGCTCGTCAGCGCCGTGATGAAAGCGGACGCGGCCGAACTGCCGATAATCGCTGAACACGAGCGCGCGTTCTCTTTGATACAGTACGAGGTGATCGCGCTTTGCCGGCAGATAGTTCGCGGATTCAATATGGATCCGGCCGGTCATACCGAGATGAATGAACAGGAACTCATCGCCGGAAAATTCGAAGAGCATTCGCTTACCGCGCGCGTGCGAGCGCAACAACGTTGCGCCAATGAGCCATTCGCGAAGATTGCGTACGTTCTCTCCGCGGAAAACACGGTTCCGCGAGTGCAAGCGAAGATCGACAATCTGCGCGCCGAGCCCCGGATCCCATTGTTTGCGAAACCATTCGACCTCGGCCAGCTCAGGCATCACGCAAATTAGCCATGCCGGTGGCTGTGTTCCACTTGCCGCCTGTGCTAGATTTACTTATGGAGAAAGTGATCATCGTGGGCAGCGGTTGCGCCGGTTTGACAGCCGCGATTTACGCTGCGCGCGCGAACCTGAATCCGCTCGTGCTAGAAGGTCCGCAACCGGGCGGGCAACTCTCGACCACGACGCTTGTGGAAAATTTCCCAGGGTTCCCGGAAGGAATCGACGGTCCGCAGTTGATCCTGAACATGCACGCACAGGCCGAGAAGTTCGGAGCGCGATTTTCTTACGCGGAGGTGACCGATTTCGACCTGAGCCAGAAACACGTGCGCGTGAAAGCAGACGACGATTGGCTCGATACGGAGGCGGTCATCATCGCGAGCGGCGCGTCGGCGCGATACCTCGGCCTGGACGATGAAGAAAAACTGATCGGGCATGGCCTAACGAGTTGCGCGACGTGCGACGGCGCATTTTACAAGAATGTGCCGGTGGCGGTAATCGGCGGCGGCGATTCCGCGGCGGAGGAATCGCTATTCCTGACGCGCTTCGCATCGAAAGTTTATTTGATTCATCGCCGCGATCAGCTGCGCGCATCCAAAATCATGCAAGGGCGCGTGTTCGCGAACAAGAAGATCGAACCGATCTGGGACACAGTGGTGACGAAATACATTCCGGACGAAAAGGGTGAGCTCCGCGCGGTGCGATTGCGCGGCCTGAAGACAAACGAAGAGCGCGAGCTTGAAGTGGCCTGCGTTTTCGTCGCGATCGGCCACGACCCGAACACGAAAGCTTATCAAGGCAAGCTCGAGACAGACCCGGACGGTTATTTGATTGTGCGAAATCTTGCCCAAAGTAAACATGCCGGCGTTTTCATCGCAGGCGACGTCGCTGACCGCGTCTACAAACAGGCCGTGACCGCGGCGGGAATGGGCTGCGCCGCGGCGATTGAGGCCGAGAAGTATTTAAGCAAACTCGAACAGCACAGCTGATTTCTTTTTCATGTCATGCTGAGCGAAGTCGAATCATCTCTAGATATTTCCGATCTAGTGACGGCCAAACAACAGCAACAGATTTCTCGACTTCGCTCGGAATGACAAAACGAAATGAAGATTGTCGATCTAACGCAGTTTTACTCGCCGGTCAGCGGCGGAGTGAAACGTTATCTTCATGAAAAAATCGATTACGTGCAGAATCGCACCGCGACAGACAAGCACGTGTTGATCGTGCCCGGCGCAAAGACAGCGGCCAAAGCCAACGGTCGCTCGCGTGTTTACACGATTCGTTCACCGCTCGTTTCGCGGGCCGCGAAATATCGCGCGCTGCTCAACCTTCGCGCAGTTGAAGAAATCCTGAAACGCGAGCGACCGGACCTGATCGAGTCGGGCGATCCCTACCAGCTAGGTTGGAAAGCGGTGCGCACCGGACGGAAGCTCAAGATCCCGGTGATCGGTTTTTATCATTCGCATTTTCCGGAAGCGTATTTGCGAAGCAGCGCGAAATTGCTTGGGAAGACAGCGACGCGGAGGGTAATGAAGCTTTCCCGCGCTTACGTCCGCAGACTCTACAACCAACACGCGGTCACGCTGGTCGCTTCAGAGCGGCTTGCGCGCGTGTTGCGCGAGTGGGGCGTCGAAAACGCGCGCGTGCTCGGCCTTGGCGTTAACATCGACATCTTTCAGCCGGACAAGTCCGACAAGGAAGCAACTCGCGCGTCGCTGAAAGTTGCGAGCGATCGCAAGCTTCTGCTTTACGTCGGTCGTCTCGCGAAAGAGAAAAACACGCGGACGTTATTTCGCGCATTCGAAATTTTGAATGCACGGCGGCCGGGTGAATTTCAACTGTTGGTCATTGGCGACGGACCGGAGCGCACCCAGCTGCGCAAATTGCGATGCGAGAACGTTTCCTGGATCAAATATTGCGCCGAGCCGCGCGAGCTCGCGCGTTATTATCGAGCAGCCGATCTTTTTGTTCATCCTGGCGTGCAGGAAACGTTTGGGTTGGTCGCGCTGGAGAGTCAGGCGTGCGGCACGCCTGTCATCGGCATTCGTGGAAGCGCAATGGACGACCTGATTTTTCACGAGCAGAACGATTGGGCATTGGAAAATTCGCCCGACGCAATGTCGGATGCGGTCGAGCGCTTCAGCGCGCGGCCATTGTCGATCTTGGGTGATGAAGCCGCCGAGCGCGTGGCGCAGCAGCATGCCTGGCCCCGCGTGTTCGAGCGGCTTTTTTGCATTTACCGCGAAGTTTGCGCAAATTACAACGGTCAATCGGGCAAATGAGTCAGGACAATTCATTCACCATCCGCAGTTATCGCAAAAGCGATCGCGACGCAGTGCGGCGGCTCTGTTGTCAGACCGGGTTTCTTGGAATGCCGATCGATCCGGTTTATCAAGATCGACAATTGTTCGCCGATTTTCTCACGGCTTATTACACCGATTGGGAACCGGAATCGTCGTTCGTGATCGAGAAAGGCGGCGAGATCCGCGGTTATTTGCTCGGCTCGCGCAAACCATTGCGCAATCAGCTTTACTCTTTTTGGCAAAACGTGTCGTTGTTTCTCAAAGCCTTGACCCGCTACTTTCGCTACAGTGAAAACTCGCGCCGGTTTATTCTCTGGATCTTAATGAACGGTTGGCGGGAAGTGCCGGCCGCGCCGCGCCGGGTTCCGCATTTTCATATTAATCTTCTTCCCGACGCGCGAAAAATGTCGACGACGCGGGCGTTGATGAGCGCTTATCTGAGTTATCTT
>DATBCV010000075.1:0-8139 GCA_036270275.1 Chthoniobacterales bacterium
GTTTGAAGCGGGTTTTTTGTCGCCCTGAAACGACCCCGTTCGGGCGGCGCTTTGGTTAGAAGAAAATGCCCACGATTAATCAGTTGATTCGGAAAGGACGCCAGAAGGTGTCGGTGAAATCGAAATCACCGGCGCTCACGAATTGTCCTCAACGGCGCGGTGTGTGCGTGCAGGTAATGACGCGCACTCCGAAGAAGCCGAATTCCGCGCTGCGCAAAGTGGCAAAAGTGCGGTTGACGAACGGCCAGGAAGTGATTGCCTACATTCCGGGCGAGGGGCACAATTTGCAGGAACACTCCATCGTGCTCGTGCGCGGTGGCCGAGTGAAAGATTTGCCGGGAGTGCGCTACCACATTGTGCGTGGCTCGCTCGACAGTCTCGGCGTTGAGGGACGACGCCGAAGCCGCTCCAAGTACGGAGCGAAGCGCCCGAAAGGTGGCGCAACAGCTGGCGGAGGCGGCGGGAAATCGGCGCCTGCAGCTGACAAGAAGTAATTTTGAAACTGAAGATCGACAATGTCGCGACGGAAGAGAGTTTACAAAAAGGAAGAGCGTGTCGATTCCCGCTACGGGAGTCCGGCAGTCGCGCGTCTCATCTCCACGGTGATGAAGCGCGGCAAGAAATCGCTCGCCGAGCGCATTGTTTACACCGCGATTGAGAAATCTCGCGAAGGATCCGATTCGGTCGATCCGCTCGAAGTTCTAAACAAGGCGCTGGAGAACGTTCGACCGCGTTTGGAAGTGAAATCGCGTCGCGTCGGTGGCGCGACCTACCAGGTTCCGCTCGAGGTCCCGCCCGGACGTCAGGTCTCGCTCGCCATGCGCTGGATCGTTCAATACGCCGACACGCGTAAAGGCATGCCAATGGCCGAAGCGCTCGCCCACGAAATCAAGGACGCCGCGTCCGGTCAGGGCAACGCGATTAAGAAACGCGAAGACACTCACAAAATGGCGCAAGCGAATCGCGCCTTTGCCCATTTCCGCTGGTAATTTTTATGGCGACCGCGACCGCAGAGAAAAAATCAGCCGCAGCGAAAGGTCCGAATTCGCCAAATCGGAAATTCCCACTCGAGCGGACGCGCAACATCGGAATCGCCGCGCACATCGACGCGGGCAAGACGACGATCACCGAGCGCGTGCTGTTTTACACCGGGATGATCCACAAGATGGGCGAAGTGCATGAAGGCACGACCGTCACAGATTGGATGGAACAGGAACGCGAGCGCGGAATTACGATCACCTCCGCGGCGACCACATGCAGTTGGTCGCAGAAAAAGGAAGAAGGCGTTTACAAAATTTTCGAAGGGATCAAACAACGGATCAACATCATCGACACGCCTGGTCACGTTGATTTCACGGCGGAAGTGGAGCGTTCGTTGCGCGTGCTCGACGGCGCCATTGCAGTTTTCGACGGCGTTGCGGGAGTTCAGCCGCAATCCGAAACGGTTTGGCGGCAGGCGACGAAATACAACGTCCCTCGACTCGCGTTTATTAATAAGATGGACCGCGTCGGCGCGGACTTCGCGATGTCGGTCGAGAGCATTCACAAAAAACTTGGCGCGAATGCGTGGCCGGTGTTGTTGCCGCTGGGCAGTGAAGATCAGCTCAAGGGCCAGCTCGACGTTATTAATAAGAAGGCGATCATTTATTCCGACAGCGATCAGATGGGATCGACCTATGAGGTGACGGAAATTCCAGCGGATCAGGTGGCCGCGGTCGAGAAGGCTTACAAAACCCTGGTCGAGCAGATTTCGAACATCGATGACCAAATCGCCGAAATGGTTCTCGAAGAAAAGCCGATCACGCCTGAACTATTAAAGGCAGCGATCCGGCGGCAAACGATCGCGAACAAATTTGTGCCAGTAATCGGCGGCTCTGCGCTGAAGAACATCGGCGTGCAATATCTCGTCGACGCGGTGGTCGATTATTTACCCAGTCCGCTCGACATCCCGCCAGCCAAGGGAATGGAGCCGGACACGCATGAGCCGATGGAAGCAGTGACCGATGACAACGCGACGTTCTGCTCGATCGCGTTCAAACTTTGGAGCGATCCGTTTGTCGGCAAACTCGTTTTCTTCCGCGTTTACTCGGGCACGCTGAGCAAAGGGGACACGGTTTACAATCCGCGCACAAATAAACGCGAGCGCATTTCGCGTTTGATCCAAATTCAGGCCGACAAGCGCGAAGACATTGAGACGTGCTACTCGGGCGACATCGCCGCGATTGTTGGAATTAAAAATATCACCACCGGCGACACGCTTTGTGATGAAGATCATCCGATTCTGCTCGAGCCGCCCTCGTTCCCCGATCCAGTTATTTCAATGGCGATCGAACCCAAGACCAAGATCGACCAGGAGAAAATGGGCGTCGCGCTGCAGCGACTCGCCGAGGAAGATCCGACATTCCGCGTTTACACACACGAAGACACCGGCCAAACGATCATCGCGGGCATGGGCGAGTTGCATTTGGAAATCATTCGCGACCGCATGTTCCGCGAATTCAAAGTGGAAGCGAACGCCGGCAAACCGCAGATCGCGTATCGCGAGACGATTACCGGCAACGCGCATGGTGTCGGCAAGTTGATCAAACAATCCGGCGGTCGTGGTCAGTACGGCCACGTGGAAGTGGATCTTCGCCCGGGCGAACGCGGCAAAGGGCTTGTGCTCGAGAACAAGATCGTCGGCGGAGTTATTCCGCGCGAATACATCCCGGCGGTGAAGAAGGGAATTGAAGAAGCAGTGCTCGACGGCGTTCTCGGCGGTTACCCGGTTGTCGATGTTGAATGCGACATCGTGTTCGGAAGTTTCCACGAAGTGGATTCAAACGAGCTCGCGTTCAAAATGGCGGCGATCTTCGCGATGAAGGACGGCTTTAAACAAGGCAAACCGATTTTGCTCGAGCCGATCATGAAGCTCGAGAACATCACGCCGGAGGAATATCAGGGCGATATTTGCGGCGACCTCAGCCGTCGGCGCGGCGCGATTCAAAGCATCGAACCGCGCGGCAATCTCGTGATCATTCACGCGATGGTGCCGCTCGCCGAATTGTTCGGCTACGCGACCGCGATTCGCTCATTGTCAAAAGGACGCTCGAGTTATTCAATGGAGCCCTCGCACTTTGAACCAGTGCCGGCAAATCTCGTGGCTGCGATCCTCGATCAAAAGGAGAAGAAGTAATGGCGAACGGACAAAAAATTCGGATTCGCCTGAAAGCGTTCGACCATCGAATGCTCGACCAATCCGCGGTCGAGATCGTTGAGACTGCAAAACGCACCGGCGCGCGCGTGGCCGGCCCGATTCCGCTGCCGACATTGATCGAGAAATTCACGGTGAATCGTTCGCCGCACGTCGACAAAAAATCGATGGAACAATTTGAGATCCGCACGCACAAACGGTTGCTCGACATTATCGAGCCGACCGCGAAGACAGTGGACGAGTTGAAGAAACTCAATCTTCCGGCGGGCGTAGACATCACGATTAAAATTTAGCTGCTTGAGACTTTTAGAAGATCGACATCATGAGCATCGGGTTACTAGGACAGAAGATTGGCATGACCAGCGTCTACGACGCGAATGGTCGGCTTCATCCTGTGACCGTGATTGCGGCGGGCGATAATGTTTTGCTCGCGCGCCTAACGAACGAGAGCAACGGCTACTCTGCGGTGCAAGTGGGTTTCGCGACGCAAAAGGAATCGCGCGTCAGCAAAGCTGAGCTCGGTAATTTCAAGAAAGCCAACGTCGGGCCGCAGAAATTCGTTCGTGAGTTTCGTTTGCAAACGGATTTGCCGGAAGGCGACGTGAATCTCAACGTCACGCAATTTCAGCCGGGCGATTTCGTGGACGTGATCGGCCGCTCGAAGGGAAAAGGTTTCCAAGGCGTGATGAAGAAGCACAATTTCCACGGCCAAGGCGCAGCCCACGGTTCCAAGACGCATCGCCGCAACGGCGCGATCGGTAATCGTTCAACGCCTGGCCGGATTTGGAAAAACATGGGCATGCCCGGTCATTTGGGCGACGAACGCGTGACCGTGCAAAACCTTCGCGTCATGCAAGTGCGTGAAGACGAAAAAGTAATTTTGATCAGCGGCGCGGTGCCGGGATGCAACGGCAGTTACGTTGTCGTTAGGCCGGCGGTTAAGAACCCGGGCGCGCTTATCGCGGCGCATGAACAGCATGCGAAAGCCGATGCCGCGGCGCATGCGAAGAAGCCGAAGAAAGCCGGAGAGATTTTAGCGGAAAAAGCGGCCGAGAAGAAAGCAGCAGAGCATAAGGCGACCGCGGAGCAGAAGAAATGAGCGCGAAAGTTTTAACCAAAGCCGCGGCCAAGGAAGCGAAGATCGACATCATCGAAGATGGTCGCGGTTCGCAGGCCGTTCACGACGTCGTTGTCGCGATGCGCGCGGCTCGTCGCTCCGGTTCTGCGAACACGAAAACGAAAGCGGAAGTCGATTTGTCCGGGGCGAAACCGTGGCGTCAAAAAGGAACCGGTCGCGCACGCGCCGGTTATGCTTCGTCGCCGGTCTGGGTCGGCGGCGGCGTCGTGTTTGGTCCGAAGCCCCGCGATTATTCCAAGAAAGTTTCCAAATCGGTTCGGCGTCTGGCGTTGCAGAAAGCTTTGAGCGAACGAATCAAAGCCGGCGACGTGCTCACGATCGACAAGTTCGCGGTTAGCGAAATCAAAACCAAAGCGTTTGTCGATCTTGTCCGCAAACAAACCGACGCCGACAAGGTGCTGATCGTTTCCGACGTGTTCGACGACAACACGCACAAATCCGCGCGCAACGTGAAGCTGGTGAAGCTCGCGACCGCGTCGGAGGTGAACACGGAGCAATTGCTCGCGTTCCAGAAAATTTTGGTGACCCCGAAGGCGCTTGAGAAATTAGCGGAGAGATTGCAATGAGAGAACCGCACGAAATTATCGAGACGGCGTCGTTGACCGAGAAATCGACGTTGATGAGCGACAAACTGAACAAATACGTTTTTCGAGTCAATCCACGCGCGAACAAAATCCAAATCCGAGACGCAGTGCAGCGTTTGTTCCAAAAGAAAGTGGTCGATGTGAACACGTGCAATTACTCGGGCAAACAGAAACGCGTTCGCGGACCGCTCGGCCGGCGCGCGCATTGGAAGAAAGCGATCGTGACGCTCGCGGAAGGCGAGAAGATCGAGCTGGTTTAATTTTATGGCGCTAAAAAGTTATCGCCCACTCACGCCGGTCCAGCGCACAAAGCAAACGCCGGCCTTCGACGAGATCACGAAATTTCGTCCGCATCGGAATTTGCTCGAGCCGAAGCGAAAATCCGGCGGCCGCAACAGTTACGGCCGATTGACCTCGCGCCACATTGGCGGCGGTCACAAACAGCATTATCGCAAAGTCGATTTCAAACGACGCAAACATGGCGTCGCCGCACAAGTGATCGGTATTGAGTACGATCCCAATCGTTCGGCGCGCATTGCTCTTATTAAGTACAGCGATGGCGAGATGAGCTACATCCTCGCTCCGAATGGGCTCCAGCCAGGTGCGAAAGTGGTCGCAGGCAACGATGCCGCGCCTGATCTCGGTAATTCGTTGCCGCTTCGCGCGATTCCGTTGGGCACGAACATTCATAATATAGAGCTCAGTCCCGGTCGCGGCGGACAAGTCGCGCGCAGCGCCGGTCAGCAGGCGATTTTGAACAACATCGAAGGCGATTACGCGCTTGTGAAAATGCCTTCCGGCGAAATTCGCCGCATCCACGTGAACTGTTTCGCGACAATCGGCCAGGTTGGAAATGTCGATCATATGAACGTGGCCAGCGGCAAAGCTGGTCGCACGCGCTGGCAGGGACGTCGTCCGCACGTGCGCGGCATGGTGATGAACCCGATCGATCACCCGATGGGTGGCGGTCAGGGCAAATCGAAAGGCGGCGGCGGCCGTCATCACCCGGTGAGTCCGTGGGGACAATTGGCCAAAGGATTTAAAACGCGCGCGAAACGCAAACCGAGCGACCGGTTCATTTTGGAACGTCGCCGCGGCAAGAAGAAAAGTTGATTTTTATGGGAAGATCACTAAAGAAAGGACCCTTCGTCGAATCGCATCTTCTGGAGAAGATCGACAAGATGAACGCCTCGGGCTCGAAGAAGGCGATCAAAACCTGGTCGCGCCGCTCGATGGTAACGCCGGACTTTGTCGGCCACACGTTTTTGGTGCACAACGGAAAGATTTTTAATTCCGTTTTCGTCACCGAGAACATGGTCGGCCATAAGCTCGGCGAGTTTTCGCCCACGCGGATCTTTAAGAAACACGGTTCGCACACGGCGAAGGTGGCCAAGTAATTTAAATTGAAAATTGCAGATTGCAGATCGCGGCAGTCGCGGCAGAAGCGGCGGCTGCTGAGATTTGCAATTTTAAATCTGCAATTTGCAATCGGGTTTTGCGCGCAGGCGCAGGGGAATAGTTCTTTGACAGAATCCAAGATTGAAAGCGCGGAGACGAAGGTCACCGCGGAAACGCTGGTCGCGCAGAATGAAGATTTGCGCAGGCAATTGTCGATCCAGCAGGAATCGCTCAAGACATTGACGGCGAGCCTGGCGGAATCGAACGCGGAAGCGGAAGTGTTCCGGCGTAAGTTCGCGGATTTGGAATCGCGAATGGAAGCGCTCGGACTCGCATCGGCGAGCAAAGATCGGACAAAGCTCGAGCAACGATTGCTTGCGGCGGTGAGCGATCTTCGGCTCGCCCAAAAAGAACGCGACCGATTGCGCGATCAACTGCTCGGTTTGAATGAGTCGCTGCTTCGATATTTGCAAACGGTGCAAGGCGGCGACGCGCAGGCGCGGGCGGATGTGGAAGCGCAATTGCGTAAAACCAACGAGCTGGTGGGAAGATCGACATCTTCCGGTTGGAAAGAGCCGCAAGCGAGTTTGATGGACGCGAGCGTGCATAGCGTGAAAGAAGAGTGGTCGTTTGTCGTTGCGAACATTGGCGAAGAGCAAGGCGTGAAGATTGGGATGCCGCTTCGCGTGATGCGTGGCGATCAAAAGATCGCGACCTTGCGTGTGGTTGACGTGCGGCAGCGGATTTCGGGCGGCGTGATTGAGGATTCTGGGAAGGAAAAAATTAAAGTGGGCGATCGGCTCCAGGTCGATGCGTCCAAAGTGAGTTTAAAATAGATGGAAGTTAGATCGATATATAAGTACGCGCGGATTTCGGCCTTCAAGGTGCGGGAAGTCACGCGAGAGATCCAGGGTCTGCCGGTTTCGGCGGCGCTGGACGTTCTCGCTTTCACGCCGAAGAAGGCCGCGTTCCTGATCAACAAAACGCTCAAGAGCGCGATCGCGAACGCAGAGAACAACGCGAACTTGAAAGCCGACGGACTGGTCGTGAAAGAAGCGGTCGTCGGTGAAGGTCCCACTTTCAAACGCATGAATACGCGGGCGCGTGGAAGTGGATCGCGAATTTTAAAACGGACCAGTCACATCCGGATCGTTTTGACGGACGAGAAAGCGGAGAAGGGAAAACCGGCGGCGGAGACGAGCGACGCAAAAGCTACGAAGGCCGAGAAGAAGCCAAAGAAATCGAAGAAGACGGCGAAAGCGGCCGCGAAGAAATAATTTTATGGGACAAAAAGTTAATCCGATTGGATTCAGACTCGGCGTGAACCGCGACTGGCGTTCGCGGTGGTACGCGTCGCCCCAGGAACTGCCGGCATTTTTGCACAGCGATTTGGAGATTCGCGCTTACGTGAAGAAGAAACTTCAATTCGCAGCGGTCTCGAAAATCGTAATCGAGCGTGCGTGGAATTCGATTCGCGTGACGATCCACACCGCGCGGCCGGGCATCGTCATTGGCCGCAAAGGCGCGGAGATCGAGAAGATGACGGAAGAAATTTCGAAGATGGCGCAAGGCAAGCAGATCAAAATCGACATCCAGGAAATCAAGACGCCGGAATTGGACGCGCAATTGGTTGCCGAAAATGTTTCGCTGCAAATCGAGCGACGAATCGCTTATCGCCGCGCAATGAAGAAAGCGGTGCAGGTGGCGATGGACTTTGGCGCGGAAGGAATTCGTTTGCGTTGTTCGGGTCGATTGAATGGCGCCGAGATTTCGCGTTCGGAATGGTATCGCGAGGGCAAAGTGCCGCTGCACACATTGCGCACCGG
>DATBCV010000076.1:0-21572 GCA_036270275.1 Chthoniobacterales bacterium
TCGCCAGCGCGCTCATTTGGTAATCGGGAATGTCGCCGACCACGAAATCCTCGACCAGGCTTTGGATTTCCTTCGTCGTCAAAGTTTGGCCGTCGCGCTTTTTCTCGATCAGCGATGGGACATGCATGTCGAAATCTTGGAGCGCGCGGCGTGCCAAAATCCAGTCGTTTATTTGCGCGCCGCGCCCGCGTAAAGGCGCTTCGCCAGGTTGACAACGTAGCTGCGCGAAATTGTCTGACGCCGGTCGTGTTCGATGATTTCGACAAAATTCCGGAACGCATCGAGCGTCGCATGCGGCGTTGGTTTTTCACGCGCGGTGTAAACGTGACGGGAGGCGTCGATCGCCTTTGCGATGGCCGATTTCGAAAGCCCCAAAACGCGCCCGAGCTGTCCGACATGTTTCGAGCTAAATGCCTTGGGGTGGGGGAAACCATTTTTATTGTGGAGCCAGATCCACATCGTCGATTGCGAAACCTGGATCCGCCGGGCGAGTTCGCGAACAGAAATCCGCCGTCGTCGTCGCGCGGTGTCGATCAATTTTTGAAATGGGGAATGCGGATGAAAATAAGGAATCAACCGGCCACATGGCGGAACTCGACGCGCCCGTTTTCGCTGAGTCATTAACCGCGGCACGACCGAAATCTTATGTCGTCTTTCGCAAAAGGGCAAGAGCGCTTCCGTCAGAGTGACTTTCTGTGAAAAACAGTCATTGACCAACTCGCCATAAGAGTGTCTTTCTATGAAAAGCAGCCCAACCGGGAGTGGCGGGTCGTTTTTTCGATTAGGACATCCGCGGTTTCGGGCGAAGTCACGCGCATCACTTCATTGGAAGGCCGCGAGCGTTAACAGTAATTCTGGTCTTTGAATCGCAGAGCTGCCGGTAAAACTGCGTGGCCGTGACGGCGCCGCAAACGCCGTCCGGATTTGACCATAGGGGCGGCCACGTCGGCGGCAAATGCGTGAAGGCCGAGGATCGACAATGTCGCGTTACAGCCCGATTGGGTGCCACGCGGTTTTCATCTCGACCGTGTCGAGTATCCAGTAAGGATTCTCGGCTTCGCCGCTGCGCCACGCCGTTTCGGGCAAATCTCGGCGCGCGTACCGTTTCAGGTTTAGCGCGCCGCCACGTTGCAACTCGACGCCCAGTTTCGCATCCTCGCTTCCATCCACGATGGCGTTCACGTCCATGTGACTGGCAATGTGCGGCGCAAGCTCGGCGCGATCGCTCGCCAAAACGTTGATTACGCCCGGCGGCAAATCACTGGTCGCGATGATTTCGGAAAAGGTGAGCGCGGGCAGCGGTTTCGTCGGGGAAGCGACGATGACGGCGCAGTTTCCGCTCAAGATCACAGGCATCACGAGCGAAACGAAACCAAGCAGCGGCGGTTCGTCGGGGCAAACGACAACGACCACTCCGGTGGGCTCGGGCGTCGTGAAATTGAAATGCGAGCTTGCGACCGGATTCACCGCCCCGAAAACTTGGGTGAATTTGTCCGTCCACCCGGCGTAATGCACAAGCCGGTCGATCGCGAGCGTTGTTTCGGACGCAGATGTCGATCTTGCGTTGCCGTTTGAGCGCGCGATCTCATTTTGCAATTCGCCCTTGCGCATCTCGAGCATTTCAGCAGCGCGATAGAGAATTTGGCTGCGCAGGTAAGCGCTTTGCTTCGCCCAATTCGGAAAGGCCGCGCGCGCGGCGACAACTGCGTCACGAAAATCTTTCTTCGAGGCGCGACAGAAATTTGCCAGGAGCGCGCCGCCTTGACCGCGCGCGGGCAAAACGCGGCCGTTTTCACCGCGCACGAACTTGCCGCCGATGTAAAGTTTGTAAGTCTTCTGGACGGCGAGTCGCGTTTGCTTTCGTTGCACGATGGTGAGAATTGCGTAAACCGGCAGAAAAGAAAATGCCAAACCGCTGATGTCGATCCAAGAGTCGGAGAAAATTTTCGTGGCCGGTCACCGCGGCATGGTCGGAAGCGCGCTCGTTCGCGCTCTGACAGCGCGGGGATTTTCGAACCTCGTCATGCGTGATCGACGCGAGCTCGATCTCACTGATTCAGCCGGCGTCGGAAAGTTTTTCGCTGACGAAAAACCCGAGGTCGTCATTCTGGCGGCCGCCAAAGTCGGAGGAATAAAAGCGAACAACGAGAAGCCGGTGGAGTTTCTGCTCTCCAATCTTCGTGTTCAAAATAATGTGATCTCGGCCGCGCATGAAAACGGCGCGCGCAAACTTCTCTTTCTCGGCAGCTCGTGCATTTACCCAAAACTGGCGCCGCAACCGATCCCGGAGAGCGCTCTCCTGACCGGCCCACTCGAACCGACGAACGATGCATATGCGATCGCGAAGATCGCCGGGATCAAGCTCTGCCAATCTTACGCGCGCGAATACGGCGACAATTTTATTTCGGCGATGCCAACGAATCTTTACGGGCCAAACGACGATTTCGGCCTGGAGAACTCGCATGTCCTGGCCGCGCTTCTGCGGAAGGCTCACGAGGCAAAGAAGGCCGGCGCGCGCGAGATGGTGGTTTGGGGAACGGGCACGCCGCGCCGGGAATTTTTGCACGTCGACGATTGCGCGTCAGCCTGCCTGCTTCTGCTCGAAAAATACGATTCGCCCGAGATCATCAACGTCGGTTGTGGCGAGGACGTTTCCATTCGCGAATTGGCCGAACTGATTTGCGACGTCGTCGGGTTCGATGGCCAGCTCACCTGGGACAAAACGAAACCGGATGGAACACCGCGAAAGCTTTTGGACATTTCCAAGCTGCGCGCGCTCGGTTGGGCGCCGACGATTCCGCTTCGAGAAGGAATCGCACGCACCTACGATTGGTTTCTCAAAAATATCGCGCAATGAAAAAACTCCGCGTCGGCGTGGTCGGCGTCGGCCATATCGGAAGCAATCACGCCCGGATTTATTCCGAGCTTGGATCGACAAGCGACTTTGCCGCCATCTACGATGTCGATCTTGCCCGGGCGAACTCCATCGCGAAAAAGCTCAGGACCGTTGCCGCCAAAAACTTGGAAGAATTCGCGCAGCTGGTCGACGCGGCGTCCGTCGCGACGCCGACGAACACGCATCACGGGATCGCGAAGGAACTTTTAGGCCGCGGAAAACATCTTCTTGTTGAGAAGCCAATTGCGGAAAATCCTGAGCAAGCAACTGAGCTTGCGGAGCTTGCCGCTGCGAATCGATTGGTTCTACAAGTCGGTCACGTCGAAAGGTTCAACCCCGTCTTGAGCGCGCTTGAAGCGCGGCTGACGCATGCGCGCTTCATCGAAGCCCATCGCCTTTCCCCTTATCCAAACCGGAGCACCGACATCGGAGTCGTTCTGGATCTGATGATTCACGACTTGGAGATCGTTTTGCATCTCGTGCGCTCGCCCGTGCAAAACATCGACGCGGTCGGCATTCCGGTTTTGAGCAAAGGCGAAGACATTGCGAATGCGCGGATTCGTTTCGAGAATGGTTGTGTCGCGAATATTACCTCGAGCCGGATCAGTCCCGAACGAATGCGGAAAATCCGCGTGTTTCAGCAGGACGCGTATCTCTCGCTCGATTACGAGAAACAGGCGGGCGAAATTTATCGGCTCGAAAATGGAAAAATCACGCGCGACAAAGTTCCGATCGAGCGCGAGGAACCGTTGAAGCAGCAGCTTCTCTCTTTCATCGAATGCGCCGCGACTGGCAGGCAGCCGAAGGTGACGGGTTTTCAAGCGACCGCCGCGCTCGAATTGGCGGTTGAGATCACGAAGCGAATTCAACTGTAGCGGCGGTCTATGACCGCCGTAATATCGCCACTGGTTTCGGCGCTCATAGAGCGCCGCTACAACGAATGAAGACCATTTATTTCGTCGCGGGCGAGGCGAGCGCGGATAATCACGGAGCAGCCTTGATGCGTGCGCTTCGCAATGCCGATGTCGATCTTCGCTTCATCGGACGCGGTGGACCGCAAATGAAATCGATCGCCGGCGCCGAATTCCAAAACTGGATCGACAAATCCGGAGTGCTCGGGCTTTGGGAAGTGATCAAGCAATACGGTTATTTCCGAAAGCAATTCCAGGAAACACTGCGCGAGATAACCGCGAGTAAACCGGACGCGGTCATCCTCATCGATTATCCGGGATTCAATTTGCGGCTCGCGCGCGCACTCAGGAAGCGCCGGCCTTCGCAAAAAATCATTTATTACATCAGCCCGCAGGTTTGGGCCTGGAACCGCGGCCGCATCAGAAAGATGGCACGCTGGTTGGATTTGATGCTCTGCATTTTTCCATTTGAGGCCGACCTCTACAATCGAAGCGGATTGCGCACGATCTTTGTCGGCCATCCCATGATCGAACGTTTGCGCGAAAAGAAGATCGACATCGCGCGCGATCCAAATCTGGTCGGACTTTTTCCCGGAAGTCGTGCGCGCGAAGTGCGAAAAATTTTTCCGATCTTAATGGAGACGGCGCGCGAGCTTCACAAATCGAAGCCGAATCTTCGTTTCGAAATTGCGGCCGCCTCGAAGGACCTCGCGACACAAATGGGCGTGATGCTGTCGTCCGAAGATCGACAACTGTTCGCGATCAAACTCGGCGAGACATCCGAGATCATGCAGCGCGCGTTTGTCGGAATCGTCGCGTCGGGCAGCGCAACGCTCGAAGCGGCGTATTTTCAGATGCCCTTTGTGCTCGTCTATAAAGTCGCGTGGCCGACTTATCTCGCCGGCCGCGCTCTTGTGAAAGTGAAACATCTCGGAATGCCGAACGTGCTCGCCAATAAAGAAATCGTTCCCGAATTCATTCAACATCGCGCGCAGCCGCACGAAATCGCCGGGACGATTGAGACGCTGATCGATGATGCTCAGGCGCGGCAGCAAATGCTTTGGGAATTCGACAAAATCGTCGCGCAATTAGGAGAATCAGGCGCAAGCGAGCGCGCGGCGAAAGCGATCCTCGCTGAAATTGGTTAGAAAGACATGAGCGACACCCTGCTTGAAACGCGTCAAACATTCTGGGCGCTCGCGGCGCTGATGCTGGTTTTGTTTTCGGTCACAAATCTTCCGTGGGAACTGGACAGTTACGATCAGGCCAAGCAGGCGTGGACTTCCTACGAAATGGTGACGGAAGGCCACTTGTTTTATCAGCGCACTTCCGACGATCAAGGTGTCGCGACGAAACCGCCGCTGACCGGCTGGATGTCCGCCGCAATTTTTGTCGTGACTCGATCGTGGGACGCCGCGTGGCGTTTGCCCTCGCTTGTTTCGGCCGCATTGATTGCGTGGCTTCTATTTAGAAGTGCGTCGCGCGCTTACGGAAATCTCGCGGGGCTGATCGCCTTTGCGGCCTTCGGTTTCAATTTGTTGAGCGCGCGGCTGGCTACGCTGGTCCGCTCCGACATGCCGCTTGCGCTCGCGATTTTCGCGGCCGGACTTTTGATCTGGGAAAATGTTCGCAATCATCAGCCGTGGTCGATTCGCGACCGTTGGATGATGTTTGGATTACTGACGGCCGGAATGTTGATCAAGGGCCCAATCGTCTACGCGTTCTTGCTGCCGGGAATTATTTTTCATCGGTTCGCTTTCCGGAAAACTGAAAATGCAAACGCTTGGTGCGGCTGGTGGCCGTGGCTCGCGTCACTCGCGATTTTTTTAATGTGGGTGATCGCGGGCTGTCTGTGGGTGCCGCGATTTTACGACCTCGTCGTGGTGCGCGAATTTCTCGCGCGTTTCGGCGAAATCGGAACGCACGTTCATCGGTCTCAATCATTCTTCTTCTACCTCCCGCACTTGCTTCACAAATTTTTTCCCTGGAGCGCACTTCTCATCGGACTGGCGATTGTCGATCTTCGCAAAGGTCGCTGGAGTTTTCGAAATGCTTTTCGCGAAATGTCGCCCGCAACGGCGTGGCTGATCTGCTGGAGCCTTGGCGGACTTTTGTTGATGTCGATCATTCCGTCGAAACGAGTCGATCGAATTTTTCCAGTTGTTCCGCCACTCTGCTTGTTACTCGGAGCGCAGGTGGCCGCGTTTGTCCGCGATGAAAACAAGCGCGCGCGGGATGTCCGCTGGCTTGGCGCGACCGTGGTCGTTGCGGTGGTTTTCACGCTCGGCTATTCCGCAAGCAGGATCGTTAGCGGCTATCGCGATCATCGCGATGCATTGTCGACCTTTGGGCGGCAGGTCCGGGAAGAAGCGGCGAAAAATAATTGGCGCTACGAAGCAGTCGGATCCAGCGATGAGGGATTGCCGCTTTACTTAATGCGGCCGCACTTCCTGAAGCCGAACGTGGCGATTTCAAAATGGAACAACGGTGAGCTCGACGCTTTGGCGATTCCCGCGAACCAGACGCTCGATTTTCAACGCGAGCTGCACGGCTCAAAGCGCTCATTCGAATCTGCAAAGCGCAAAAATCTTCATCGCCCGAATTACATTTTGCTGACGCATTAACGCCGCAAAAGGCTCGACTTTCACTGTCGCCAACTTACTCTCGCGCCCGGGAAGCTGGCCGCTTCACCAACAGAAAAGCGCAAATGTCTGACGAGTTTCCGAAAGAACATCTTGAGAAGCTTTGGGCGCCGTGGCGCGTGGAATATTTCGAGAAAGAACCGCGCGACATGGATTTTCTCATGGCGGCGGCGCGGGCGAGCGACGATGCCGCCCATCTCGTGATCACGCGGCGCAAAACGGCGTTCTTAATGATGAACCGTTATCCGTATTCGGTCGGTCATTTGATGGCGGTGCCTTACAAAAAAACAGCCGATCTCGCGTCGCTCGGTGAAAACGAGATTGTCGATCTTTGGAACTTGGTCGTGCACGCGCAGGCGTTGTTGCGCGCGGTCGCGCGCGCGCAGGGATTCAATATCGGTTTGAATCTCGGCGAATCCGCGGGCGCGGGCGTGACCGATCATTTGCACATTCACATCGTGCCGCGTTGGCGCGGCGATACGAATTTCATGCCGATCATTGCCGAGACGAAAACGATCTCGGAAGGATTGCGCGGGCTCTACGACAAACTCGTCGGCGCACAGGAAAAAATGGAAAAGGAGTGCGCGCGATGAACGGCAGCCAATCCTGGATCGAACCGCCGCCGCATCGCCGCGGCTTCGGCAGTCTCGCAAAAGGTTGTCTCTTCCTCGTCGTGTTTTGCATATTACTCGCACTCTCATTTGTCGCGGGCACGTTTTACGCCGCGAAATTTCTGCGGAACGAATATTTTTCGGAATATCACGAGCGTTTGCCGGCGAGTGAGGCCACGCCGCAGGAAGAACAGGAAGTGCGCGCGCGTTGGGATTCGTTCGAAAAAGCCGCGCGCGCGCACGAATACGCCCGCATCGAATTGTCCGGCGACGATCTGAACGCGCTGATCGCTTACGAACCAAAGTTGCGCGGCCACGCCTATGTCACGATCAACGACAACGCCGCGCGTTTGCAGGTGAGCTTCGCCGTGCCGAAATCGCGGTGGATGCGCGGCCGCTACGTCAACGCGCAGTGTTCCGTGCAATCAGGCCCGACCGCGAAACCTGAAGAGGCGCACATCACGAGCATCGTGGTGAATGGGAAACCGGTCGGCGAAGATTTTCTCAACTGGCAATACGGGTCCTGGTCGTTCAAGCGTTACATGGCGGACTGGATGACAGACACAAACTTGAAGCGCTTGGAAATTTCCGACGGCAAAGTGATCCTGGAAACGAACGCGGAAAAATCAGGCACGGTGAGCAACAGCACCAACGACGACCCGTTTGCATCGGTTTCGCCCTCTCCGACTCCGGCTGCGCGGCCGTCGCCGGAATAAATCACTGCATGATTTCGCGCGCGAAAACGTTGAGCTGACCGTCCTCCTGCTTGCGCACTTCGGTGATCTCGAGCGGACGCGATTCATCGCGACTGACTGTCGATCCTTGCGCGGGCGGCGGGTGACCCGCCGGAAATTCGACAATGATACGTGTTGGCGCCGCGCCGAAATGCAAAACCGAATCGGTCAATTTCCCGCGCGGCCTCAAGACGGCGCGATTCGCATCCGAGAAATTCACGACGAACTGTCCTTTCAAATAAAGCCGCTCGCCGCCCGTGCCTTTATCGGCAATTTCCTTGAGATCGGTGGCGGCAATCAAACGGCCTAACGGCATTTTGCCGGCCGGAAAAGTTTTCCAACTCCCGCCACCGGTGGTTGACGCGAGCGTGCCGACATCGCTGGGCGGAGGTTGGCTTGCTTGCGGCGCCGCCGGATTTTCGCCCGGCCGAGCCATCGCGATTTCAGGAGCATGAGGACTCGCGCCCGGAGTCGGAGCTTTGGCAACTTGTTGCGGCGGAGCGGGGGGCGGTTGAGATTTTTGAGGCGCAGCCGGCGGCGGCGAATTTTGCGCAATCGGAGCGGGCGGCGCCGGCGCGGGAGATGTCGATCCTTGCGCAATCGCGGACGGGGCCGCGGAAGTTTTCGGCGTCGGTTTACCTTTGGCCGACTTCCCTTTCGGTGTCGGCATGGGTTTCCCGTTTTTGCCTTTTTGGACCTGGACGATCGGCGGCGGTGTGACTGCCTTGGCCGATTCCACGCGCACTAATTGATTTTCCGGCGGCGGCGGAGTTCCGCCCGGAACCAAACCGGGAACGGCAACTTGGGCCTGCGCCTGCGGCTGACCATGGCTTTGTTTGAATTGCGTGTAATGCATTTCCGCGCGCAAACGAGATTGTTCCTTAAACAATGGCCAGCCCGCTTCGAGATTTAGACTCAACGGCGGCTCGAGACTGAACGTGCCGGTTCCCCGCATCACGGTGTAGGTCCCGTAAAGCAATGGGACCGTCGTCAACATGATGCGTCCGTCCGGAAAACGTTCGACGTGAATCACCGCGGACAAATCGTGTGCGCGGTCGAGTTTGATTTCCAAGCCGGGCGTGAGCGTTTGTTTGATTAACGGCACCGTGGGCGGCTCGCTCGGATAAAGATGCTCCATCAACAGCTCGGGACTTTCGACCGAGTTCGTCAACGCGACCATTCCGGACGTGAAGACGTCGCTCGAACTCAGCTCGCGCGCGTTTTCGATCACGTAACGGCCGACGACGTAGGGAATCAGTCCGCGCACCTGCTGAAAATTCCGGATGTAATTGCGCGCCAGCTCGGCGTTGGTCTTGGAGAACTCGGCCGCGCCCATCGCGTTGTAACGATCGTAAAGTTGTTTCGCGCTCAAGAATTCGCCGGGTGGCGCGGCGGTAAGCTCAAATCGTTTCGGCGGCTCAACCTTGTGGAGCTTTTGCAGGATGCGATAACTGTCCGGCCGCTCCGGTTGGCTGAAGATATAAAAACTGCCGAGCCAGGCCGCGAAGGCGAAACCAGTCAGCAACAAGATCGCCACCGTCCAGGCAAAATAATTGATCCGGCGCCGGACCGGCCGCGAATACGGTTCGTCGTAGCGATAAAGACCGTAGTCCATTTAAATCGACGACCAGTCTCGGAGTGGCGCGTTCAATGTCCCGCTTGCACCGCCGGTTCTTTTGCCGCTTCGAATGAAGTTCCGCAGCCGCAGGTCCGGCTCGCGTTTGGATTCGTGATTTGGAACCCGCTTGCGGTCAGGCCATCCTGAAAATCGAGCGTCGCGCCCTGCAAATATCCGGCGCTCTCGTTGTCGATGAAAAATTGCACGCCGTCGCGTTCGATCACGGCATCCTCCGCCTTCTTCTCGTCAATCGTCATCTCGTAATGCAGACCCGAGCAACCGCCTTTATTGATCTGCACGCGCAAACCTTTCCCCGCGTTTTCCTTTTGGGAATCGAGAAGCGTTCGCAGCTGCCGGGCTGCGTTCTGCGTCACGTTCATCATCGTCGCGCAAATTACGTTCTTGTGACATTTAAGTCAAAAACGCGCGTGGGGCTTCAAGAGGTCTTTTTCTTCGCAATCGGCAATCTGAAATCTACAATTTGCAATCCAAATGTCTCGCATCCGCCTCCTTTCCGAAACCGTTGCCAGCCAGGTCGCCGCCGGTGAAGTCGTCGAGCGGCCGGCCTCGGTCATCAAGGAACTCGTCGAGAACAGCATCGACGCCGGCGCGCACAAGATCGACATCTTGGTTCGCCGCGGCGGGATTTCATACATCCGCGTGATCGATGACGGCTGCGGGATGGATCGCGACGACGCGTTGCTTTCGCTCGAGCGACACGCCACTAGCAAAATTCGATCCGTTTCGGATTTGGAAGCGGTCGGCACGCTCGGCTTTCGCGGTGAAGCCTTGCCAAGCATCGCCAGCGTTTCGCGATTTCGCCTAACGACTCGCGAGAAAGACGCCGTCGCCGGAACTGAGATCGTCGTGAACGGCGGCAAGATCGACATCGTTCGCGACGGCGGCGAAGCGCCCGGAACTCAAGTCGAAGTGCGCTCGCTTTTTTACAATGTGCCCGCGCGCCGGAAATTTTTGCGCTCGGAAAATACCGAGACGCGCAACATCGAGCATCAATTGCATCTTCAGGCGATCGGTCACGCGAATATCGCCTTCATGTTCGGCCGCGATGACCGCATTGTCTTTCAACTGCCGGCGACTGCGACGTTGACGAACCGGATTCGAGATCTTTACGGAAACGATTTGCTCGCGCAATTGCTGCCGGTGAACGGCGCGGATTCTTCACGCATCAAGATTGGCGGATTCATCGGACAAGCGGGATTAAGCCGGCAAGCGCGCTCGCAGCAATTGGTTTTTGTGAATGGGCGCGCGATCGAAAGTCCGGTCATCACGTCCGCGATCCGCGAGGGTTATCACACCGCGCTGATGAAAGGCCAATACGCCGTCACGTTTTTGTTTCTCGAGCTCGATGCCGGCGCGGTTGACGTGAATGTGCATCCGGCAAAGCGCGAAGTGCGCTTTCGCGATCCGAATTCGGTACGCGAAGCAGTCGTGCGCGCGATCCAGGAAACGCTCGCGGGCGGCCGAGCGGATTGGCAGGAAAAATTTCGCGCGCCACTCCAGGAACCTGGAGGGACACGCGCTGTCGTGTCCCAAGTTGAAAAATTAGGCGGAAGCCCTCCCTGCGAATTGCCCGAGCTCGAAAGAGAATTCGGATTGCGCGGCGAACGTTCGGTTGAATTCGCACCCCTCGGCGCCACTGGAGGGACGACCTCCGTGTCGTCCCAAACTTTTTCGACGCGGGATGAATTCGTCGGACGGGACAGAGCCCGTCCCTCCAGTCAGCAACAATTCCAAATTATCGGAGTTCTAAACAAACTTTACGTCCTGATGGAAAACGCGGACGGCCTTGTCCTGGTCGATCAACACGCCGCGCACGAGCGCATTTTGTTCGAAGAACTGCGGCGGCGAATGGAAGAGCACGGCGTGCCGTCCCAAAAACTTCTCATCTCGCAAACCTTCGAGCTGCCGCCGCGCGATGCCGATTGGATCGAGCAGAACATGTCGATCTTGCAAAAAATGGGAATTGGAATCGAAAGCTTCGGGCCGAACACGTTCAAGATCGACAGCCTGCCGGGATTTTTGAGCGTGACGGACGGCGCGCAGTTCATGCGCAAAGTGATCGACGACTTGAAAAGCGCGAGCGATCGCAGCTCCGCGTTGCGATTGGGTGAGGACATGATCGCGAGCACGGTTTGCCGGCACGCGGTGAAAGCGAACGACCCGCTCGGCTATCTCGAAGTTGAAAAGCTCATCCAGGATTTGCTCGATTGCGATCTGCCGTACTGTTGCCCGCACGGCCGGCCGACCATGATCCAAATTTCGCACACCGAACTTGAGAAAAAATTCGGCCGCAAAGTCTGAGCGCATCTGGAAATAAAAATTGAAGAGAAAATGTCCTCGGCGCAAACCGTGATTTTCAACCGCACCTCGCACTTGCCAAGCTAATCGCTCGTATTACAATCGTCACGTAACCGCCATCTAACCGACACCTAACCGCCGCAATGAGGGATTTGCATTTCACTGGCAGGGCGCCGGCCTGGAGCATGACCGGCCGCATCGGTTCGGTACACGGCCTCGCGCGAATGTTGAAGAGACATGGAACTCGCTTTCGCGTAGTGACAATGAGAAACATTGCGCGCGCATGTTTCAAAACGAACCGGCAGAAGTGTTATGCTGTAAGTGTTTTGTTGATAACTCTGTTATCGCGCGCTCATGCGGCCGCTCCTGATCCGGTTCATTTGTCGGGGACGGAAACGATTACCGGCTTCAAAACCGATACCAACAGCTGGACCTTTTCCAATTCGGCATCGACGCTGTTGCTCGGAACAACCGCCATACCTAATCTCTCCTCCACCATTAGCGGTGCGCAGCTGTTGATTTCTACGTCTAATTCAAATCCGAATTGGCCATTCGCAGTTGTTGGGGGATATCGCTATGGGGCTAGCGGAGAGCGTTACTACTCCGGCTTTTACCCTGATGGGCATTTTTCGACCAATGAATATATTGTAATCTCAGGAGGCGGTTATGGTGTTCCCGATTCTCCGCCGTACATGGCGTATATCGGACAAGATGTTGGAATTGGGATATTACAAGTCGGTGCTTTCACGGATTCCGGCCCTTCGTCGAATGTAAAGCTATATGAAGGCTGGGGGCCATCGGACAGCGGCGGCCGTCAAGCTAAGGTTTTCGACCTGGGAACCCAAGGCACGATTTGGCTTTTTAACCCGTATGGTCAAACAGGCGCCGTTCAATATGATCTTCCACAAATTGTTCTGGGAGACATCGGTTCAAACTATGCAACGCCGTCTTGGACTTACGGGGCTTTTCGTCAGCACAACGGGCATTTGAGGATCGGCACGTACGACGGGCAGCGTGCCGAAGGAGGCGAACTCGATGTCTCCGCCGGTCAAGTTTCAGTGGCCGGCAGTTTCATTATTTCTCCAAACGCTCCTTCAAGCGCTGCCGCCGCCGGCGCGCAGGGAACGATCGCTTGGGACTCCAACTATCTTTACATCTGTGTCGCTCCAAACACTTGGAAGCGGGCACCGCTAACCAGTTGGTGACGCGCGTCCCTGAAGTTCATATAATCCGGTAGCTTGATTGTCACGGCCCTGGCCTTCGCGGCCGGCTGTTCTGCCGTAAACATAAAAGCTTCGAAACGTGCACCATGGAGAATCAGAATGCCGCAAGTCGCGACAGTTAATGTCTTGGGAACGCCGGTGGCGCGGGTGACATATCAATCCGCGTTTGAGGTCGTGCAGGATTTCGCGCGCGAATCGCGACCGACAGCGGTCTGTCCCTCGAACACGCACATTCTTTCCGAAGCGCGGCATGATCCGGAGTTCGCGCGTGTGATGTCCCGGTTTGATTTGGTTTTCCCAGACGGAGTGCCCGTCGTGTGGGCAATGAATCTGCGCGGAGCCGGATTGTCGGATCGCGTTTATGGCCCGTACTTTACCAAGTATGTCTTGGAACGGACCCCGAGACCATGGCGTCATTTTTTCTTCGGCGATACGGACGAAGTCCTCGAAGCGCTGAAACGGGCGGCCGTTCAACTGCAGCCAAATATCGACATCGTCGGGACGATCAGTCCGCCTTTTCGCGCCTGGACCGAATCGGATGAGGCACAATTCGCGGAGACGATCAACAATGCCGCGCCTGATTTTGTTTGGGTGGCGCTTGCCGGCGGGCGCATGGAGCGCTGGATCGCGGCAAATCAGCATCGCTACAAACGCGGCGTGTTTCTCGCCGTGGGTGACGCATTCACGCTCATAAGCGGCCGACGTCCATTCGCGCCGAAATGGATGCAGCAGCTCGGTTTGACCTGGCTGTTTCGAATGGCTAAGGAACCGCGGCGACTTGGCCCCCGCTATCTGCGTTACAATTCGCTGTTTCTTTACTATCTGGTGCGGGATTCGCTTTTAGGAGCACCTGCGCGTGATAAAGGTCGATAATTTTACTTTTCACCGGGTTGAAGGGCTCCGCTTTACCAGTAAAGTGCCGGGCTCATTTGGGCGCTCTATTGCAAAATGAAATCGGAAAAAGTTGTTGTTTGCGGGGGAGGCGGGTTCATCGGCGGCCATCTCGTGGCCGATCTGCTTCGTCAGGGTCATAAAGTCCGCTCGGTGGACGTAAAACCGTTCTCAGAATGGTTTCAGATGTTTCCCGAAGCGGAAAATCTGGAGCTAGATCTCGGCGAAAAGGAAGCGTGCGAGCGCGCGGTCGCCGATGTCGATCTTGTCTACAATCTCGCCGCCGACATGGGAGGAATGGGATTCATCGAGAACAACAAGGCGCTCTGCATGCTGAGCGTGCTCATCAACACGCATCTGCTCATGGCCGCGAAAGACGTCGGCATAAAGCGGTTCTTCTACGCGTCCTCCGCTTGCGTTTATGCCGCCGACAAACAGACCGATCCAAACGTAACGGCGTTGAAGGAAGCGGACGCTTATCCCGCGATGCCGGAAGACGGTTACGGCTGGGAGAAATTATTTTCCGAGCGGATGTGCCGGCATTTCCGCGAAGATTTTGGAATGAAGACACGCATTGCGCGTTTTCACAACGTTTACGGTCCGCAAGGCACCTACGATGGCGGCCGCGAGAAAGCGCCGGCCGCGATTTGCCGCAAGGTGATCGAAGCGAAGCTTTCAGGAAATCACGAGATCGAAATCTGGGGTGACGGACATCAAACACGCAGCTTTCAATGGATCGACGATTGCGTGAAAGGCACGCAGATGATCATGAACGGCGATTTTGTCGAACCGTTAAATCTTGGAAGCAGCGAGCTCGTCTCGATCAATCAGTTGGTCGATATCGTCGAGGATATCGCCGGATTGAAACTGAAACGGAATTACAATTTGTCAGCTCCCAAGGGCGTGAACGGTCGCAACAGCGACAACACGCTGATCCAAAAAGTTTTCGGCTGGGAACCATCCACGAAATTGCGCGACGGTTTGGAGCGCACCTATCACTGGATTTACGAACAGATGGCGCCCAAAGCAGCGAAACGATCGGCTGAGCAAGCAGTTCGATAGAGTTTCAAATCAGCAGTCTTCAGCACGCGAGTTCATGAACGCGATCAAATCAGTTTCAGTCTGCGGCCTTGGCAAGCTCGGCGCGTGCATGGCCGCGACTTTTGCCGCTCGCGGATTCAATGTTGTCGGAGTCGATATCGATCGGGAAAAGGTTGCGAAGATCAATGCGGGCGAGCCGCCGGTCGATGAGCCGTTGCTCGCGGAAACGATCAAGGAAGGTCGCGAACGTTTGCGGGCCACGAACGATCCTGCGGAAACAGTTGCGACCGCTGCGTCGTTTTTTATTCCTCCGTCGCCGAGTTTGCCGGACGGAAGTTTTTCAACGGAATACTTGCTCAAAGCGATGCAGCCCGTTGCGCAAGCCGTTCGCGCGGCCGATAAGCGCGGACATATTTTTGTTTGCAGCTCTACCACAACTCCCGGCGCAGTCGATTCAGTGTTGGTTCCGATGTTGGAGAAAGAAACGGGCTGGAAAGCCGGGAAAGATTTTGGCGTCTGTTATAACCCCGAGTTCATCGCGCTCGGCAACGTGGTGAATGGATTGCTGGAGCCGGACATGGTGTTGATCGGCGAGAGCGATCCAGAAACTGGCGCGCTGCTCGAAGAACTTTATCGCCGCTACATACGCAACAAGTGCCACATCGCGCGGATGTCGATCATTAGCGCGGAGCTAACCAAGATTTCGGTGAACAGCTACATCACGATGAAGATCAGCTTCACGAATCAGCTGCGCATGATCGCGGAGAAATTTCCGAAGGCCGACATCAACATGATCCTGGACGCCATCGGCACCGACACACGCATCGGCAAGAAATATTTGCGCGCGGGCCTGAGCTTTGGCGGGCCATGTTTTCCGCGCGATAATCGATTGCTCGCTTACACCGCACGTCAAAACGGATTGCAAGCGCCGTTGGCAGAAGCGTCCGATCGCGTGAACGAGCAAACGAAGGAGAATTTGTTGGAGCGCGTGACGAATTTAGTTCCAGCCGGGGCGAGTGTGGCTGTGTTGGGAATGTCGTACAAACCCGACACGTACATCACTGAAGAGTCCGCGGGAGTACATCTCGCGCAAAACTTGAAACGCCACGGCTACCGCGTGCTGGTGCACGATTTCGCGGCGAACACCTCGAACAGTCCCGCGTTGATTGAGTTCGAATGGCTGGCTGATCCCAACAGCCTTGCCAAACGTAATGATGTCGATCTTGCCGTGATCTGTTGCCCCTGGCCGCAATATCGCTCGTTGAAATTCTCGCCGTCGACTCAAGTTCTCGCGACCTGGCAGGTTTAGATAATGAACGAGGCCGCGGAGCGAACCTGGTTTCAGCAGATCACTGACGCCATTCGGCGCGAACCACTGATTGGCCTCCTCGTCGCGTCCATCATCGGCACATTTGTTTACTTTTTCGGCATAGCCGCGTTATTCTCGGACCGAAGGCTTTCCGCGTTTGCGTGGGCGTGGCAGGCATGGAATCCGGAAACAAATTACGAGCACGCAAAGGTCATCCCGTTCGTCGTGCTGGGGTTGCTGTGGTACGACCGCAAGAGGATTGTTGCCGCGCCGATTAAGGGGTCTAACTGGGGCTGGTTATTTCTCGGAATCGGTTTTTTAATGTTCTGGATCGGCGCGCGCACGGTCCAGGCGAGATTTGCGCTGGCGGCGCTGCCGTTCACGATCTTTGGCGCAGTTTTATATTTGTACGGAAAGCAAATTGCGCGAATCACTTTGTTTCCGATCGCGTTTCTGCTCTTTATGGTGCCGTTGAATTTCGTCAGCCAGGCCACGGCAAGACTGCAGTTTCTCGAAACAGCCATCGCCAGCGCCGTTTGCAATCTACTCGGCATCCACGTCAACACCGTCGGGACGATGGTCAATTCGGCCGACAACTCGTTTCATTTTCAAATCGATGAAGGTTGTAGCGGGATTCATTCACTGATGGCGATCGCGATGCTCGCCGCGGTTTACGGACATTTCACGCAGGATCGGCTATGGAAGAAACTTGCAATCTTTGCTGGCGCCCTCCTCTTTGCCGTGATTGGAAATGCCGGGCGGTTAGTCTCGATTTTTGCGTTTGCCCGCTTCTTTGGAGAAGATTTGGCAGGAGGGCCATATCACGCCGTTTCGGGATATTTATCTTTCCCGTTCGCCATCGCTGCCATGGTCCTCTTCGGGATGCTCCTGAATATTCACCGCAAGCGGGAACAGAAGGTCCTGGCCAAGCCTTAGCGCGATGACGAAGAGATTTCTCGTAATAGAATTGGCTCTACTATTCGGGTTCGGTGCAATTTTTTTGCTTCCGCACGCGCGGCTTTCCAGTCCTGCCGGAATTGCGATGAAATTGCCAATCTGGGTGGGGACATGGCTTGGCGAGGATGCTGAAGTATCCGCCAAGGAGCTCGGGGGTTTGGCCAGGGACACCCAGTTTGCCAGAAAGATTTACACCGGTCCCGAAGGCGATCACATCTTTGTCTCGATTGTAATGTCTGGGGACGATATGGCCAGTAGCATTCATCGACCGGAGAGATGTCTGCCCGCTCAAGGTTGGAATTTGCAAGCCTCCACGAAGCAGACAATCGCTTTGGCAGACGGCAAATCATTGCCCACGACGCTGCTTCGCAGTGTGCGGTTCATCGGCGATAATGCCGGCCACAAGTTGTTGATTACCAATCTGAACTACTACTGGTTCGTCGGTTACAAGCAGACGACTGCCTCTCATCTTGAACGAACGATTTTTGACATACGCGATCGATTGCTTGACGGATACGACCAGCGCTGGGCGTACGTGACCGTTGCGGGCGTCGTCACAGAGGGATGGTCGATGCCGAACCGATCCGAGGCCGAGACTGCCAAAGTCATCGAGAAATTCACCAGCGAGTTGGTTCATAAACTCGAGACACCGTCTGGTACTCCGCTCATGTAGATCCGGAGTTACGACGCAAGCGATGAGCTTTTTCCAGCGACCATATCAAGGATGGTCAACCGGGGAGAATAGTGCGCGAGAAATCCGGAAACTCTGAAATCGCGCTGGTCACGGCGCGGCTCCGGGACAACCGGCCCGATTTCATCGACATTCACTCACTCGAAGAAGGGTGCTTGCAATCCACTAGTTGGCAAAGGAAGCCGGGAGCTGTGCTTTTTCACCCGGTGAAGATCTCGTCACGACTCTACACGTTGTTTCACACCTTGTTGCGCCCGTTCGTGTCGCGTATTCGGATTAATGATGTGGTAGTGAGCATTGGGCTGCCGTATCGCCATTATTTTTTTGGCAAAACCTTTCCGTACTTTACCTTCGGTTCGAAGCTGCGGGTCCTATGGACATGGGATGCTTGGGAGCCGAAGCTTGAAAAAATTGCTGCGTTGGCAAGGGAAGCGAGGATCGACATCCTTCTTGTTTCAAGCTTGCAAAGTAGCGAGCTTCTTCGTGCAAAGCTGCAACAGGTGTGTGAAGTGCATTGGTTGCCTGAGGCAGTAGACGTTTCCGAGTATCGAGCGAAAGCGTGGAACGACAGAGAAATCGACGTGCTGTCCTTTGGCCGCTCGCTGCCGCGCTACAAAGACGCAATTCGAGGCGCAAAGGGGCTGAACTGCGTGTTAGACAAGAAATTTCCAACCAAAGAGGAATTCATTTCTGCCCTGGCCGATTCTAAAATCTCGATCTGCTTTCCGAAAGCCGTGACAGATCCGGACATTGCAGGGCGCATCTCTACTGTTACGCTGCGTTATCTTCAGTCGATGGCCGCAAAATGTCTGATTCTTGGAGAAGCGCCAGCTGAGACGCAGGAAATGTTCGGATATGACCCAATAGTTCCTGTCGATTGGCGAGATCCCGTGGGCCAACTCTTACACATTACCAGTCACCCGGAGGAATTCGCTTCTTTGATTGAAAAAAACTTCGCTGAGGTGACTCGTAATCACAAAGTCAGCAATTTTGCCGCACGGATCGACGAACACATCCAAAGAAAGATTCAAAGCTCCCTTGTGTAGAATTCAATTGAGTAAAGTGGAGCATCGCGCAGCACTGAGTGGCGGCTGAATCCATAGCGCGTCAGCGTGTCGCGAGCTTCCTGCAAATTACGACCATAGCGGTGAAATTCGAAGACGGCCGCGCGAGCTTTCTTCAGCAGATTTTCGTAATTGTCGATGAAATCGAATTCCGAGCCTTCGATATCGCACTTGATCAAATCGATCGTTGGGGTCCCGGCAAGCTCGTTCTCCAGATTTATAAACGGAACGCGCGAAGAGCCACGGCGCGGTTCTTCACAAGCCACATTCGAATAGTGAAGATGACTATCGGTAATATAGGCCTCTCCAGTCTTGCGCCCGACCAACCCATACAAAAGACTGACTTTATCGCGCAACAGAGGCTGAGCGCGCACCCGGCTTTCAAGTTCTCGAAACATCAGCGGCGCGCCTTCGACGACTAATATTGAAAATCTCTCGCCGATGCCGCGCGTGATGCATTTGTCAGCGCATCGAAATGTGAAGTAGCCGACATTCCCGCCAAGATCGACAACCGCGAACCGCCGGCCCGATTTGTGCCTGTTTAACACGTAGTCGAGGGGCAGATCGTATTCACCATTCACCAGCACCTCATTGTACATTTCCCAGTCAGGTCGGTTGCGAATCTGAACGCGCAATCCACTGCGTAATTCGCAATCGAGATCGAGCAGCCGCCAATAGGCGTTGCGGACGGGGTTCCAGATGCACCGATAGATCATCCGCTGGAATCCGGGCGGTAGGACACGCTTGCAGTACTCTTTTAGCGACTTAGTAATTCGCATTGCGACTGCCCCCCTTGCCGAAAGACATTAGAAGGGTTGATTGCTGGACGCTGTCAGCTTGCGCGGCTCGCGCAGCTATCACAACATCGACTACGTGAAGCTCGTCATCTTTGCCCATACTCCACCGCCGTTTCACGGTCAGAGCTACATGGTCAAGCTGATGCTTGATGGTTTGCGCGACAGGGAGCACGGCGGCGAGCCGAATGTGCAGTTTTTTCATGTCGATGCAAAACTTTCGTCAAATCTTGAAGCGATTGGGCAATTCCAATGGTCGAAGATATTTCTGATTCTGAAATACTGTGCTCAAGCGTATTGGCATCGCTTCATTCACGGCGCGGATGCAATTTATTATGTGCCTGCTCCGGGCTTACGGGCGGCGGTTTATCGCGACTGGATCGTCATGTTTCTCTGCCGTCCGATCTTCAAGAAAATCATTTTGCACTGGCACGCCAGCGGACTTGCCGATTGGCTGAACACCAAAGGCAGGCCTTGGGAGCGAAAGATAACTGAGTGGCTTCTCTCGGGCGCCGATCTTAGCATTGTTTTGTCCGAGTTTAATCGAGCTGACGCCGCCCGGTTTTCGCCGCGCGCGATCAAGGTAGTGCCGAATGGAATTCCTGATCCATGTCCGGATTTCGACAAAACCGTTTTGCCGGAAAGGTTCCAGCGAATTCGCGAGCGACGAGAAGCCAAAAGAACGACGTTTACGATTCTGTTCCTCGGCGCGTGCACTGGTGCAAAAGGTCTGTTTGCAGCACTGGACGCGACCGAAACGCTCAACCGGCGGTTTAGGGCGCGAGAATCGCCGATCGATATTCGACTTTTCATCGCGGGAGAGTTTGCTTCCAACGAAGAGCGTCAACGCTTTGAGCAGCGAGTGGAGCGGCTTACCAATGTAAGCCCGGAAACGACCGGGAAGTTACCGATGGTCGAATACAAAGGATTCGTTAGTGGCGAAGAGAAAAAGCGGTTATTTGAGAGTGCGGATTGTCTTTGCTTTCCGAGCCGCTATTCGGCTGAAGCACAACCGGTTACTATTCTCGAAGCGCTCGCTTTTGGTTTGCCCGTGGTAGCAACGCGATGGCGAGCCATTCCGGAGATTTTAGCAGACACTGGCTCGCGATTGATTGACGACCAAAATCCCGCCGCGATTGCCGACGCGCTGGAGAACTTGGCAACAGACGACATCTCGCTGAAATGCAGACAAGTTTTTCTCAGCCGATATCGCGTCGATCAGTACATCAATAATCTCGCTCAAGCTTTCGTGAAGCTGGAATCAGATCGGACGACGCTGACTGATTAAGTTGGCCACCGGCTCTAGAGTTTCTTGCCGGGCTTCGCGGGTTTCCACCGCGCGGCGTGCTTCTTTCGGTTCTTGCTCCAGACTTTCCTGACTGGCTGCTAATCCAAGAAACGTCCAGAATAGAATGCCGCCCATCGGTCCTTCGAGCACGACCCCAAACATCGACGCGACTAAGAGAATGATTGAGGCGCACCATTGAATAAGATTCATCTCCGGTTGTTCTCTTTTAGCGACGGAACGCGCCGCCCCGAGGGCCATGCGAAAAATGAAATACAAAATGACGAGGAATGACGCCAAACCGATCAGGCCCATTCGTCCAAGAACGGTGAAGAGAATGCTATGTGGACTTCGCGTAGTCGCGGTGTCTTCTCCGCCCGTAAGGAAATAGGCCCGCATAAAACCGGCCGTCAGATCGTACCCAAATCCAAGACCGAAGAACGGTCCCTTTTGCATTGTCTCGTTAAACACGGTTGTCCACCACACGGTTCGAAACTCATTGTTGGCGGCAGACGAGTCACCAACCGCGCTTCGATAATGGCCAGACCCAGAGAAATCCACGATCGACGTGATCTTGTCGCTAAGG
>DATBCV010000077.1:0-4383 GCA_036270275.1 Chthoniobacterales bacterium
CCGGCTTGGTGGGTCGCGGCGTGGAAAGCATCTTCGATTCGTTCCACGCATCCAAGAATCGCGCTGGCTCACGAAAAACTTCCGCGTGCACGCCATGATGGATTTGAGCGACGGCCTCGGCGCCGATCTGCCGCGCCTCGCAAGCGCAAGTAAACTTGGCTTCAAGATCGACAAGAACGCGTTGCCGCTCGCGCCCGGCGCGAAGATCGACAACGCCATTTCTGACGGCGAAGACTACGAACTTCTCTTTGCCATCGCCCCGCGCGATCGATCGCGTCTTGAGCGCGATTGGAAAAAGAGGTTTCCGAGTTTACGGCTGACCTGGATCGGTCAGTTCAATCAGCGATCAGCAATCAGCAATCGGCAATTAAGAAGTGGCTACGTTCATTTCAAATAGCGCCGAAGAAACCGAATCCTTCGGTCGCGAGTTCGTGGACAATGTGAAAGCGGGCGACGTTCTCGCGCTCAGCGGCGAACTCGGCAGTGGCAAAACGCAATTCGTCAAAGGTCTAGTCGCAGGCTTGGGCGCGACGACCGCCACCACCAGTCCGACCTTCACGTTGATCCACGAATATTCCGGCGGGCAATTGCCTGTGTACCATTTCGATTTCTTTCGGATCGAAGATCGACAATCGGCAGAGCGACTCGGGCTCGATGATTATTTTTCGGGCGACGGCGTCTCGGTCATCGAATGGGCTGACAAGTTTCCCGATTTAATTCCTGAAAACGCGCGTTGGCTGTCGTTTGAGACGAAATCCGAAACGCAGCGTGCCATCACCACGAAATGAAAGTTCTCGCGCTCGAACTTTCCAGCGCGCGCGGAAGTATCGCGCTACTCGCAGAGGATGAGATCAAATTCGACCGCGAATGGCCGAATGATCGAAAGAATTCCGGCCCGTTCTTCGAACATCTTCTTGAAGTGCAAAAGCAATTCGGAAACCCTGAGATGATCATCGTCGGACTCGGTCCCGGTTCGTATGCGGGAACGCGGATCGCCATCTCCGCCGCGATTGGATTGCAGATCGCATCACGTGCGCGCTTGATTGGCTATCCGTCCATCTGCGCAATCGAGTGCGACGCGCCTGAATACGTCGTGATAGGCGACGCGCGAAGGAATTCATTTTTTTACGCGCGCGTTTGCGATCGCAGCTTGGCGCAGGGCCCGGATTTAATGAGCGAAGCTGAACTGCGCGAAAAATTGGATAAGCTCGACAGGAGGATGTCGATCTTTACTACCGAGAAGCTTCCGCAGTTCGAGCGCGCGGAGCTTCGTTATCCTTCCGCGAAAATGCTGGCCCAGCTCGCGACGAACGCGAAACGAAAATTCGCGGAACCGCCGCTCGAGCCGATGTATTTGCGCGAACCGCACATCACCATTCCAAAGAAATGACGCAGAATTACCGTTGTTGGGCTGAGATCGAGCGCGATGCATTGCGCCACAACGCGCGAGTCGTGCGCGAACGGATTGGCGAAGCCGAGATGCTCGCGGTCGTAAAAGCGAACGCTTACGGCCACGGCTTGATGGGCGTCGCGGAAACGCTCGCTGAGCAAGCGCAATTGTTCGGTGTCGCGAATCTGGAAGAAGCAATCGAGCTGCGGGAACATTTCCATCTGCCGGTGATCATTCTTGGTCCGTCGCTTCCGGAAGAAATGCCGACGATCGTCGAGCGCGGCTTCATTCCGACGATCTCGACTTTCGACGAAGCGCAGGCGTTCGATCGCATTGGTAAAACGTTAGTCAATTTCAAAGTCGATACCGGCATGGGACGTATGGGCGCGGTCGAAAGTGAAGCTGTGGAAGTTTTCAAACGCGTCGCGGCGTTGTCAAAGATCGACATCCACAGCGTGTCGACACACATGCCCGTCTCCGATGTCGATCCGGACTACACGAAAGATCAGCTCGTTCGCTTTCGGACGGTTGTGAGGCAGCTGCGAGAGAATGTTCCAGGCGGTTACAAAGCGCACGTGCTCCAAAGCGCCGGCACGCTCAGCTTCAACGAAACCGTGGATGAGATTGTGCGCGCGGGAATTGTGCTTTACGGAATTTCGCCGCTGCCTGAATTTCAAAAGCTGCTCAAGCCGGCGATGACTTGGAAAACGCGGATCGGTTTGATCCGCGATATGCCAAAAGGCGCGTCGATCAGTTACGGTCGGACATTCATCACGCCGAAGGCAATGCGAGTCGCGACCTTGACGGCCGGTTACGCCGACGGATATCCGCGCCACTTGTCGAATGTCGGCGCGGACATGCTCGTCCGCGGGAAACGCTGTCCGCTCCTTGGACGCGTAACGATGGATTTAATGGTGATCGATGTCTCCAACATTGCGGATGTCGATCTTGGCGATGAAGTCGTGTTGATGGGAAAACAGGGCGACGCGGAAATTCCGTGCCGCGAGCTGTCCGACAAAGCGGGCACGATTACCTGGGACATCACTACGCGCATTGGTCAGCGCGTGAAGCGAGTGTTTGTTTAGCGCGACCCTCACCTCCGTCCTCTCCCTGGCCAGGGAGAGGAAGACGCGAAGCGGCAGGTGAGGGTTGTCTGCGTTGTTTGCCGCGCTTACGATTGACGAGCCAATGTTCCAAATAATTTTCAACGAACTGAGCGCGGCGGAGATGTCCGCGTTGCCGAAGAAGATGCAGCTCGATCTCCTGGCCGAGTTTCAAATTTTGCCGGAAGACCTCGATCGTCTCGACGCGAAACATTTCGGCGTGATCGAGTGGGAAGGAAAAAAGTTATACCGCTATCGCGCGAAAGATTACCGGATTTACTTCGAGCAAACGCCGGAAGGCGTCACCATTCATCGCGTCCTGCACAAGAACACGTTTCGCGATTTCCTTTTCCGCTCCAAACTGCCGGGCTCGGAAGATCAGGCCCTCAGCGGAACGCGCGAGTTCTGGAAACTGATCGACGAAGGCAAGAAAACGCGGAAGGCGTGAGCGGGCAAACTGATGAGCGTCAAAGGTCAGGTGATTTTGGTCAGCCTTTGGTTTGCGCTGTGCATGGCTGCGCTCGCCTCCACTATCTGGGGGCGAATGGCTGAACGAAACTACAAGGCGGCGATGTCGCCGTGGTTTCGTTGGTTGTATCCGGGATTGCTGCGCGAAAAGGGAGTAAATTTGCGGTTCCAAAAAGGGATGGCTTGGTTCGGCCTATTTTTCGTGACGCTTGTATACGTGCTTGCACTTGCCAGCATTTTATCGCGACGGTGAACGGAGAAAATGCCTCGACTGCGCTCGGGATGATTTAATTCGCGGCGCGAATTAAATTATTTCATCAGCAGCACGGAACGGCTGCGTTTGATCTCGCGGGTGATTTTGCGGTGGAGATGGGCCGGCATGCCGGTGACGCGGCGGGGGAGAATCTTGCCGCTCTCGGTCACGAATTTTTTCAGGAGATCGGGATTCTTGTAATCGATCGCTTCGATCGAGATGTCGATCCTGCGCCGGGGCATGGCACGGTTGGCGCGGCGAAATGCGGAACGGCGTTTAGCGGTTTTGGGTTGCATCAGATTATTTTGTTTCGCGATGAAGCGTGTGCTTGCGCAAATGCGGATTGTATTTCTTTTTCTCGAGCCGGTTCGGCGTGCGCGGACTTTTTTTGTTTCGCGAAGTCATGTAACGCGAAACCGGTTTGCCGAGCGCTTTCGCTTCGGTGCATTCGAGTGTGACAATTTCCTGCGCCATTGTCGCTACTCCTTCGATTCCGGCGCTGGCGTCGCTTCAGTTTCTTCCGCTTCGCCGTCACCGCCTTCGTCATCGGTCAAACCGAAGAGCGAGGTGACCGATTGGCGGACGCGCGATTGCTTACTCTGTTTCTCGAGCTGCGATTGACATTCAACGGTAAACCGCGCGAACGGGATCGCTTCCAAACGCGCGTGCGGGATCGGTTTGCCCGACATTTCGCAAACGCCGTAGGTGCCTTGCTCGATTCGTTTCAAGGCCTGATCGATCTCGTAAAGCGCGTCCTGTTCTTGCGACAACAAACTGAGCGCGAAGTCGCGATCGTACGCGTCCGATCCGGCATCGGCCTGATGCATTCCGAACGCGGAAGCTTCACTGCCCTCCGCGCGCGCGCGCAGAGTGTCCTGCGCCACGCCGGCCATGGAATCGACCATGGCGTCGCGAAGATACAGGAGTTTTTCTTTCTGCTTTTTCGTGAACGGATCGAGCTTCCGCGACTTGTGATTATTGCCGAGCAACGCCATCGGATCGGCCGACGCGATGGCGGCGCGCTTGCGCGATTTCGCGGAAATTTTCGGGAGGCTTTTCGGCGCAGCGGCAGCTTTCTTGGGCGAAGCTTTACGGGCCGGCTTCGACGCTTTACGCGCGGCGGGTTTGGACGCCTTCTTTGGTTTTGATTTGGCCATACTTTGGGAGCG
>DATBCV010000078.1:0-3261 GCA_036270275.1 Chthoniobacterales bacterium
CTGTTGGCCGGCCTGATTTGTGTTCGTTGCGCCCCCAAACAACCGGATGGCCTGCCGTCGGGACTACTCTCGATTCCAATCCGATCGTGCTCAGCTTTTGCGACAACCAGCCCGCGCAATCTTTAACTTTGCCGGCATATTTCTCGTCGGTTGAAACGCTGGGAAACCGCAGAAAAGAATAAAAGTCTTCGAGATAATTGTCGCGCATGGCCAAAACCTAATCAGTTTTTCACCGTTTGCCTACGACTTCCGCCGAAACTGGACTCGGATCAGATATAATACCGACGCGAGCGCCAGCACGATCCCGGTCACAGCAAATTCTCGCACGCTTGCATGGCTGAGAATCCAAATGATCGCGATGATCGCCAACGCGGGCACAATCTTCATTCCCGGAAAATTGAACGGTGCGCCATCGGAGCGAACATCGCGTCGGAGCAAAACCCAGCAACCGGCACAGCAAAGGAAGTACATCAACAAAACGGCAACGTTCGAAAGAACGGCGAGTTGCTCAAACGTCCCGCTAATTGACAGCGCGAAGGCGAGCACAGCGTAAGTGACGATCGCGACATCAGGCGAGCGATAGCGCGGGTGGACGTGGGCGAAGAATTCCGGCAACGCGCCGTCACGGCCGAATGCAAAGATCAGTCGTGGGGAACTGAGGATGTCGCTGGTGACAAAGCCAAACGCGGAAATGGTCGCGCCGGCCAGAAGAACTGTGCGGCCGAAATTGCCGAGAAATCTGGCCGCCGATTCGGCGAGTGGCGCGTCTTTGTAATTCGCCAGATCGGCACCCAGCGTTCCCTGCGCCACAACTTGAATCAAAACGTAGATGATCGTGGTTACGACTAGCGCGAGATAGGCGGAACGCGGAACCGTGCGCGACGGATTTTTCACTTCGCCGCTCGGGATCAACGCGACTTCGATTCCAACGAAAGCGAACATTAACAGGACGACGGCATCGCCTAACGATTTGCTGCCCGGCCAGGCGCTCCAGCTAAGATTCGGCGCGTGAATGAAAAATAGTCCCGCTCCGATGAACAACAGTAGCGGCAGAATTTTCGCGAACGTAATTACGGTCACGGCGCCTGCGCCTTTGCGCACGCCGCGGATGTTGATGAACACGAGCGAGCCGTAAACCGCGAGCATGACAACAATCCGCATGACCGGACTGCCAAGGAACGGAATCACCAGCGCAACCGAATTGGCCAGCACGTTCACGACACCCGCGACCGCACCAAGCGCAGTTAGAAAATAAAGCATTCCGGCGAGAAATCCGACGTAACGACCAAACGCGACTTCCACATACGCGTAAAGACCTCCGGTCAACGAAACGCGGCTGCCGGCCATTGCGAAACAGGTCACGAACAGCACCATCGCGATTGCGCAGCAAACGAATGCCATCGGCGCAGCCGGACCGAGGCCCTTCGCTATCGTAGCGGGAATCACGAAAATGCCCGCGCCAATCGTGGAACTAATAATGTTCGCAGTGAGCGCCGGAACTCCGATCCCCCGGACAAGCTGATGATCGACATTTTCCGCGCGTTGGATCGCGACGGTGTCTTCGGCGGCCACGGGCGGCATGGTGCGTGATTTGAGCGGTCGAGGCAAGAGGGAACGATATCGGCCTCCGGGCACCAAATGTTGCGGTTGGGCGTCCCGTTGAGCCCACCAATGGTGTGATTTTGCTTGTCTCCAGCCCTAGATTACTATATTCACCGGCAAGACGAGACTGGGCGGCCGCCGCATGCATCTACAATCACTCGAGCTCTTCGGCTTTAAATCGTTCGCCGACAAGACGCTTTTCAATTTTCACGAAGGCGTGACCGCGATTGTCGGCCCTAACGGTTGCGGCAAATCCAATTTGCTCGACGCGATTCGCTGGGTGCTCGGCGAACAATCCGCCAAATCGCTTCGCGGCGACGAAATGGCCGACGTAATTTTCAACGGCACCGACAATCGCAAGCCCCTTAGCTTCGCCGAAGTCTCTCTCACTTTCACCGATTGCGCGTCGGAGTTGAATGTCGATTGGCACGATGTTCGCGTGACCCGCCGCGTTTATCGCGATGGCAATTCCGAATATTTGCTCAATAAAACGCAGTGCCGTTTGAAGGACATCCAAAGTCTTTTCGCCGATACCGGCGTCGGTCGCTCCGCATACTCGATGATGGAGCAAGGCAAGATCGACATGATCTTGAGTTCGCGGCCGGAAGATCGGCGCGCGATTTTCGAAGAAGCGGCCGGGATTACAAAATACAAAACGCAAAAGCGCGAAGCGCTGCGCAAACTGGAAGCGACCGAAGCAAATCTGCTCCGCATCGGCGACGTGATCAAAGAAGTGAAGCGACAGATTGGTTCGCTTCAACGTCAGGCTGGCAAAGCGAGACGTTATCAGGCGTTGCACGCAGACTTGCGTGTCCTTGAAACGCATCATTCCAAGAAACAACTGGCCGCGTTGGAGGCTGATCTCTCCAATTGCCGGGCTGACATCGAAAAGATTGCGACTTCGGAGCAGACATCGCGGAGCAAGATCGATCGCGATGAAAGTGAACTCAGCGAAGAACGCCGAGCGCTCGACAAGATCGACATCGAAGTCGCGGATATCCGCGCCGAAGCCCAAAGATTGCAAAGCGCAGTTGCGGCGCATCGGAGCCGGATTGAATTCAACCGGCAACGCAAAGAGGAGCTGTCCGACCTGATCAAGCGCGCGCAAGGCGACATTGCCACCGCGGAAAGTAAGCGTAAACAGCATGCCGCCCAGATCCGCGAGAGCGATGCGCTCATTGAAAAAACGCAGCACCTTCTCCAATCGAAGCAGGGCGACTTGGCCAAAGTAACCGAGCTGCTCGACAAACTACGCGCCAAACGCGAAGCGAGTCAGGCCAATCGTGAAACGGCGCGCGCTTCACTTTCAAAATATGAAGTGCGGATCGACAAGCTCGAGGACGAGTTGGCCGGAATCACGGCCCGACGCGAACTAACCGAGGAACAAATTCGCCAAATCGCCGCCGAAATAAAAGAGGCGACGAAAGCGCGCGAAAAAACTGCCGCCGAAATTGCGAACGCGCGAAACGTTACCGAAAGCGAGCAGAAGAAGATTGAACAACTGCTCACGCAATCACAAACGGCAGAAACGAATTTGCGCCGCCAACAAGAACTGCTGGCGAATGCCGAGAACGAAGTAATGACACTGGAGCGAACGCTCGCCGAGAAACGATCTACGCTCGAGATTTTGCGTCAGCTCAATGCCGAAGGCGAAGGACT
>DATBCV010000079.1:0-2481 GCA_036270275.1 Chthoniobacterales bacterium
TAGCCTTCGAGTTTTAAAATTTTAACGACCTCTGCTTTGAGCTTCGAGTACGGGACGTAGATCTCCATCTTCTGCGCGCGCGCGCCATTGCGCACACGAGCAAGCAAATCTGCAATCGGATCTGTAACGGTACTCATGAAATTCAGGCGGCTTGTTCAGGCGCTCCATTGGGGGCCGGAGCCGCGGCCGCGGGTTTCTTCGCGCGATCGGCGAATGGCATTCCCATTTCACTCAAGAGCGACTTGGCCTCTTCGTCCGTCCGCGCAGTGGTCACAATAGTAACATCAAAACCAATATTGCGCTTGATTTTATCCAGCTCGACCTCGGGGAAAATTGTCTGGTCCGGCACACCGAGCGTGTAATTTCCGTTGCCGTCGAACGCGCGCGGCGAAACTCCGCGGAAGTCACGGATGCGCGGCAAGGCGGCTTTGATTAAACGCTCCAGAAATTCGTACATCCGTTCGCCGCGCAAAGTAACTTTCGCACCGATGATCTGATCTTTGCGCAATTTGAAATTCGCGATGCTCTTTTTCGAGCGCGTTTCCGCCGGCGTCTGACCGGTGATCAACGCCAGCTCTGCTTTCGCTTCGTCCATCGCCTGCTTGATATCAGGCTGCGAGCCCACCGACGTGTTCACCACCACTTTCGAGAGTCGCGGAATCTGGTGCACGTTTTTGTATTTGTGCCGATCACGCAACGCTGGAACGACGTGGTCCTTGTAATGTTTGTAAAATTCGTTTTCCATCAGGCCGCTTTCTTCTCACTCTCTTTTTTCGGCTTCTTCTTGGCGGCTTTCTTCTCGGCCGGCTTGTCTTCCGCGATGACCTTCACATTCGAGATGTGAATCGGGCCTTCGCGTTCCGCGATCTTGCCCTGCGGATTGTCTTCCGACTTCCGCAGATGCTTCTTAATAATACGCACGCCTTCGACCAGGACGCGTTGCTTGCGCGGAAGCACTTCGAGAATTTTTCCCTGCGAACCTTTGAAGTTCCCCGAGATGACTTCGACGTTGTCGCCTTTTTTAACGTGAAATTTGAACCGGCTCATAAAACCTCTGGCGCTAAGGAAACGATCTTCATGAAATTGCGGTCGCGCAGCTCGCGCGCAACCGGACCGAAAATGCGCGTACCGCGCGGGTTCAGATCTTTGTCGATGATGACGATCGCGTTGTTATCGAAACGCAGCAACGATCCGTCTTCGCGGCGAATTGGTTGGCGTGTGCGAACCAAAACGGCGCGCACCACTTCTCCTTTTTTCACTGTACCGGTCGCGCTCGCCTCTTTCACGTTAGCCGTGATCACGTCGCCGATCCCGGCATAAAGCGTAGCCTTGCCGATGACGCCGATCATCGTCGCCATTCGCGCGCCGGTGTTGTCCGCCACATCAAGTCTGGATCGAATCTGCACCATAAAATTACTTCTGAAGCACCTCGACTAATCGCCAGCGCTACAATTTGCTGAGCGGCCGCGTCTCCATGATCCGAACGCGGTCCCCGGTCTTCGCCTTGTTCTCTTCGTCGTGCGCGTAGAACCGTCGGATTTGTTTCACAATCTTACCGAACTTGGGATGCGGCACACGATTCGTCGTCTGCACGACAATCGTTTTGTTCATCCGGTCCGAAATCACTTCGCCGACGCGTGTCTTGCGCGCCGCGCGCGTGTATTTCGCAGGCAACGGCGGTGGCTGCGCGACTGATTGTCGATCTTGAGTTGCTTCGTCGGCCATAAATTATTTCTTTTTCTTCGGCTTCGGTTCGTCGGCCGGAATCGTTTGCGGTTCATTTCCGCGGCGGCTCAGCACGGTTTCGATGCGCGCAACGTCGCGGCGGATCAAGCGCAGCCTGCTCGGCTGCTCCAGTTGCCCGCTCTGCTGTTGCAAGCGCAGATGCAAGCGTTCCTGGCGGAGATCGCGACGCTTGGTCAGCAACTCGTCCGTGCTCATCTCCCCTATTTCTTTGATCTTCATTGTTCGTTAGGCCGTGGCCACGTGGTGACGGCTGATAAATTTCGTGCGCACCGGCAATTTGTCGGCCGCGAGCCGGAGCGATTCGCGCGCAATCGATTCCGGCAATCCATCCAACTCAAACAAAATATTACCAGGCTTCACGGTCGCGACCCAAAACTCCGGTTGCCCTTTACCTTTACCCATTCGCGTTTCGGGAGGGCGCGCCGTCACCGATTTGTCCGGAAAAATCCGGATCCAAAGTTTGCCTTTGCGTTTCATGTTGCGGGTCAAGGCGACGCGCGCCGCTTCGATCTGCGTGTTCGTGATCCACGCGCGCTCGAGCGTTTGCAGACCGAACTCGCCAAAATTGATCCGCAAATTGCGCGAAGCAGTTCCCTTGCGGCTTCCCCGCTGGGACTTGCGATACTTCACTCGTTTGGGCATCAACGGCATAAAAATTTCCTAAGCTTGGACTGGTTCTGGCGCGGGCGGCAGCGGAGGCGGCGCGGAAGCAGCGGCTTGCTGCTCCGGAGTTTC
>DATBCV010000080.1:0-5728 GCA_036270275.1 Chthoniobacterales bacterium
CGGTGGCGTCGGCGTTCCGATTGTCGTCTCGGAGATTCCAGGCGGCTCCGCGCATTGTTTTCGAACGCGCGCCAGGACCAAAAGTGTGATCGTGCCGAAGCTGATCGCGGCAATCGCCAACGCGCTCGGCATTCCAATTGCATCCGACAAGCTGGTCACGCCCAAACCGGCGAGCGGCATCATTCCGACAAAGCTCAACATGAACACTGCCGATACTCGGCCGCGCAAATAATCGGGGGCGCGTTCCTGCACGATGGTGCTGCAAAGTCCGAAGTTCATCGCCAGGCCTAACGAGTTTACAATTAACAATGCCATTACCACGTAGAAGCTTGGTGCGAACGAAAGTCCGATGATTACCATCGAAATGGCAACCGCGTTGACCATCATCAATGGAACACGTTTATCCCGGGACAGACCCATCAAAAAAAGGGAACCGACGAACGAGCCGATGGCAGACACGCCCATTAATGAGCCGAGGCTGTCAGCGCCGCGATGGAGCACGAGCCGCACATAAAGCGGCATCATGACCGTGATGATGGGAAAAATACAAAATGATTGGGTCGCGATCAGTATGACCATGGCAAGGCTGGGTTTATCTTTTCCAACGAAGCGAAAACCGTCCTTAATCCCGCTCGTGCGCATTTCTTCTTCTGCGGCTGTGCCCTTCGCTCTTGGCGGCAAAGATAAGATCGCGATGATAAGCGCAACAAACGACAGAGCGTTTGCAAAAAATGCCGACGCAGTGCCTAACCATTTAATCAAATAACCGCCGATTGTTGGCCCGAGAACGCGCGACCCGTGAAACACGGAACGATCAATCGAGATGCCGCTTTGGATTTGTTCGCGCCCGACCAGTTCTGGAACCAACGCCGATTGCGTCGGCATTTCGAACGAATTGGAAATACCGAGCAATGCGGCGAAGACCAGAATCTCCCAGATTTCGATCTGACCTTTGAGAACTAAACAACCAATCCCGCAGGCGATGCCGATCTGAGCAAACTGCGTGATCAGAAGAATTTTCCGTTTATCAAATCGGTCCGCCGCCGCACCGCCGACCATTGTCAGCGCCAGCATCGGAAGTCCGGCGGCGAGATTGGCCATGCCGAGCCAGATCGCTTTGTTGGTCAGCGTTGCCATGACCCAACCTTGCGCCATCACCTGCATCCAACTGCCCGTATCGGAAATCAGACTGCCGATGACGTAGCGGCGAAATGGCGCGTTGCGCAAAACACCAAACGCGTGGATCGGAGTGACTTTTACTTCCGCTGCCATGGCCAACACTCATCGTTGTTCGGGCATTTGTGTCAACCGCCTTGCACGGCTCTTCGCGGTTCAGCGAAGCGTCAGTAAGATCGACACTTCGTTCTACGAATCGCCCAGCGCGTCACTCTTCCTGTCCCACACGGCGGACCGAGCGGTATGGCACCGGCACGTACTCGACCGAAGGCTGTCGCCGCATCGGCTGCGGATAAAGACTCATCAAGCGCAATATGTCCTCTGACATTTCGCTGTTGACGCTCAAACCGAGTTCGCGCGCTCGTTCGCACGTGATCGGATAATCATGTGTCCACGTGCCGCTCGTCATCAGTTTCGCGATCTCTTGCGCTTTCTCGGCGGCAAACTTCTCCGCCAACAACTCGCTCACTTCCTGTCGCATTTGCGCGATCGCCTTTTCCGATTGATCAGCCAGGATCAAAGTCTTGTCGTCCACTTCCGCGACAGGTTTCTGATGCGCCGCTTTTAGAATCGATGCCGCTGGATATTCGCCGAGCTGCGGATCAACTGGTCCTAACACCGCGTGCTCGCACATGACGATCTCGTCCGCGGCGAGGGCAAGCAACGTGCCGCCCGACATGGCGTAATGCGGCACGAAAACCGTCACCTTGCCTTTGCGTTTAAAAATGGCGCGCGCGATCTGAGTTGCCGCCAAAACCAAACCACCGGGCGTGTGCAGCACGAGATCGATTGGAATTTCCGGATCGGTCATGTGAATGGCGCGCAGGACTTCTTCGCTATCGTTGATGTCGATGTAACGAAATAATGGAAAGCCGAGCAGGCTCATCGTTTCCTGCCGGTGCACCAAAAGAACAACGCGAGATTTTCGTTTGCTCTCGATCAGCCGGATCATGCGCTTGCGCGACGCTTCCAACAATTTCTGTTGGATGATCGGCTGGAGCGCCGAAAGCATGAAGAACAACCAGATAATATCCATTTCGTTTTCTCTTGTGCCTAACGTGCTCGCGGCTCCCACGCCCATTCCAGACCGGACTCATCGGGCTGCGATGGGCGCCGGCGACGAGCGAATAGACCGCAAAGCAGCAGGCCGCTAATGAATCCACCGATGTGCGCCCAGAATGCGATGCCCCCAACTTGTTGCGGACCAACGAGCGCCGCCGTTCCGCTAAATAACTGTCCGAAAAACCAAAGCGCGAGATAAAGAACGGCCGGCACTTCGAAGAACAACGGGAAAATGAAAATCGGAAACAGAACAACCAAGCGTGCCGTTGGAAAAAATATTATGTAGGCGCCGAGCACTCCAGCGATCGCGCCCGAAGCTCCAACCGACGGCATGGTTGAATCCGGATTGATCAAAGTGTGGCTGATTCCCGCGACGCAGCCGCAAAGCAGATAGAAAATCGCAAATCGCACCGGACCCATCCGGTCTTCGACATTGTCGCCGAAAATCCAGAGCGTCCACATGTTGGCAATAATGTGGAACCAGCCACCGTGAAGGAATTGATGGGTGAGGATCGGCCAGTAATTGTCGATCGGAATTCCGATTGATGCGGCCCAATCCGGATGGGTGAAGCGGGCGGGAACAATTCCGAACAAATAGAACAGCTGCTCGACCGACTGCGGCGAAAGGGTTAGCTCGAAGAAGAAGACGATCACATTGATCAAGATCAACGCGCGCGTCACTATCGGAACCGAGAGGCTCGGAACAGAATCGCGGATCGGAAACATCCATCTATTGATCGCGCCTGGCCTAACGATTGGCCGCGCGCGGTGATTTCAACAATTGCTGCGAACCGCCCGCGCGTTTTGTTGTTTCAGTGCGAACTCCTTTTGTGGCCGACACACGGAAACGGGAAAATACCATCGCGGTTAATCTCGACGATTTGGAGCAGTTTTTTAACACGATGGATCCATCGCCCTTTCACGAAAAGGATCTCGATCACGACCTGGAAGAGTTCATCGTCAGTTGGGCGACGGAATTTCCGTTGGGTGAACCGCTGCGATTGCGCGTGCACTTTCAAAATCGTCCTTTCGACATTGACGCGCAGAGCGTGATCGAGAAGGCGATTCACAATTATTTCCGTTATCGAACGGAATTGAATCAGCGCGAGCTCAAACAACTCCTGCGCGAGGGACGGATTAGTTTGGTCATTGGTCTGTCGTTTCTCACTCTCTGCATCAGTGGAGGCCAAATGGCCACGCGCTTTCAGATTCCCGGCGCGAGTGTGGTCGAGGCGAGCTTGACCATCGCCGGTTGGGTGGCGATGTGGCATCCGATGGACGTTTTTCTTTATGGATGGTGGCCGTTGCGTCGCGAAGGCAAAGTCTATCGCAAACTCAGCGCCATCCCGGTTGAAGTCAGATACTCCGAGGTCGCACACGCAGGGAGCAAATTCCCGGTTCACTCCTAGGTTTGAGAACAAACGCAATCTGCGTTTGAAAATCGACAAGCAACTTACCGCGTCAGCGTTAGCAATCGATGAACATTTGGGACTTTAAACGTCACACACTTTTGCAGCGCACGCCCTAAACGAGTCCCGATCAATCAGTGGGAGGCTGTTATGGCGAGATGTGCCGCCGAAAATGGCGTTCGTCACTTTGAGCTATGCGAATTGACCGGTTCACCCAAAAGATGCAGGAGGCGCTCCAAGCGGCGCAGGACCTCGCTTCGCAATCGAATCATCAGGAAATCACGAACGAGCATTTCCTCTTGTCGCTTCTCGATCAAAGCGACGGGATCACGCAGCCGCTGCTCGAAAAGATTGGCGTTCCGCCAAACGACTTGCGCGATCGATTGCTGACCGAGCTGAATCGCAAACCGAAAGTCACCGGCGCGAGTGTCGATCTTCGTTTGTCCAACGAGCTCCGCAGCGTGCTCGACGCTTCCGAAAAAGAAATGGCGAAGCTGAAGGACGAATACACCAGCGCAGAACATTATTTGCTCGCGCTGAGCGGTTCGAATGTTCCTGCCGCGAAAATGCTGAAGGATTTCGGCGTCACGCGCGACAAGTTGATGCAGGCGCTTCAACAAGTGCGAGGTTCGCAACGCGTGACCGATCAAAATCCCGAAGGCAAATATCAGACGCTCGAAAAATATGGCCGCGATCTCACCGCGCTCGCGCGCCGCGGCAAGATTGATCCGGTCATTGGCCGTGACAACGAGATTCGTCGAATCAAGCAAGTGCTCTCGCGCCGCACGAAAAATAATCCGGTGCTCATAGGCGATCCGGGTGTTGGCAAGACTGCGATTGTGGAAGGTCTCGCGCGACGAATTGTCAGCGGCGACGTTCCCGAATCGCTCAAGAACAAACGGCTGATCGCGATGGATATTGGCGCGATGGTCGCTGGCGCGAAGTTCCGCGGCGAATTCGAAGATCGGCTGAAAGCGTTTTTGAAAGAGGTCACCGATTCGCAGGGCGAAATCATTTTATTCATAGACGAGCTCCACACCATCGTCGGCGCCGGCGCGGCGGAAGGATCGGTCGACGCGTCGAACATGTTGAAACCGATGCTCGCGCGCGGCGAGCTGCGCACGATCGGCGCGACCACGCTCGATGAGTATCGCAAATACATCGAGAAGGACGCTGCGCTCGAACGGCGGTTTCAACCGGTGATGGTTAACGAGCCAACGGTTGAGGACACGATCGCCATTCTGCGTGGACTCAAAGAACGCTACGAAGTTCATCATGGCGTCCGCATTACTGACGCTGCGCTCGTCGCCGCCGCGGTTCTTTCGCACCGCTACATCAGCGACCGCTTTCTTCCAGACAAAGCGATCGATCTTGTCGATGAAGCGGCGTCGCGATTGAAGATCGAGCTCGATTCGATGCCGACCGAGATCGACGTGATCGAGCGCGAGATCATGCAGCACGAAATGGAGCGGCAGGCGCTCAAGAAAGAAAAAGATCCCGCCAGCAAAGAGCGATTGAAGAAGCTCGAGAAAGAACTGGCCGAGCTGAAAGAAAAATCCGGCGCGCTCAAAGCCGAATGGCAAAAAGAGAAAGCGGTCATCGACGAACAGCGGAAAGTGAAAGAAGAACTCGATCGTTTGCGAACGGAGCTCGAGCGCGCGCAACGTCGCGGCGAACTTGCGACTGCAAGCGAGATTCAATACGGACGCATCCCGGATTTGGAAAAGAAGCTGGCCGATCTCACCGCCAAATCAGCTAAGAGCAAAAAGCATTTGTTGCGCGAAGAAGTGACCGAGGAAGACATCGCCGAAGTTGTTTCGAGTTGGACGCACATTCCGGTTTCACGGTTGCAGGAAGGCGAGCGCGAAAAACTCGTAAAGCTGGAAGATCATTTGCATCAACGCGTCGTCGGCCAGGACAACGCGATCAAAGCCGTCTCGAACGCCGTCCGTCGCGCCCGCGCCGGTTTGCAGGAAGAGAATCGCCCCATCGGCACTTTCATTTTCCTCGGCCCGACTGGAGTCGGAAAAACCGAGCTCGCCCGCGCGCTCGCCGAATTCCTTTTCGATGACGAGAACAAC
>DATBCV010000081.1:0-5159 GCA_036270275.1 Chthoniobacterales bacterium
TCGATGAGCGACGGGATCTTCTTCTGTCTCGCTACGCGCAACGTTTCCAAACAATCACCCGACCAACTGTGAAAGAAATCGTAGCGCCCGGTCTCGAGATGCCGCGACGCGATCCAATCCAGATATTTTTTCTTCGCGCCATAATAGTATGGCCTGCCGACGAAAGAGATCAGCCGCACCGGATGCCAGCGAAGCGATTGAATGAAACGCGATGGGATTTCGGTTTGTCGATTGTCGTAGGCAACCACTTTGCCGAGAAATTTTCCGCGATACGCCGCGCGGACGGCTTCAAACGAATCGGTGTCGAGCCCATGACCTCCGATTCGCGCAAAAATCGAGTAGAGAAGATTTTTTGGTAGCACCCGTGGCGTGCCGACGGACGTTTCGAGTGGCTGTGTTTCTATCATGTCACGGGTAGGGGCGATTGCCCTCAATCGCCCGCGGGCGGTTCGGTGAACCGCCCTACCTATTTAGAGATTCCTCGACTTCGCTCGGAATGACAAGATTGGTTGCTTGATGTCGAACGGTAAACTCAGGATCGCGTTCGTGCGCCGTGGCTATTCGGCCAGCGGCGGGGCGGAGTCTTATTTAAAGCGCCTCGCTCGGGGGATTGGCGATCTTGGCCATGAAGCGCAGCTCATCGGGAGCGCGGACTGGCCGCCTAACGAGTGGCCGTTCGGACAAGTGACAAGCTTGAGCGCGACCACGCCGATCGGATTTGCCGACGAGCTGGAAAATTTGCGCCCGCAAATCGATTGCGACGTTCTTATGAGCCTCGAGCGCGTTTGGCGATGCGATGTTTATCGCGCGGGCGACGGCGTACATCGCGCCTGGCTGAATCGGCGGCGCAAATTCGAGATGCCGTTGCAACGCTTTGTTCGCGGACTGAATCGCAAGCACCAGGACATTTTGAAACTCGAGCAATCGCTTCTTGGCGATCACGGCGCGACTCGCGTGATCGCGAATTCGGAAATGGTGAAACGCGAGATTGTCGATCTTTACAATTTTCCGGCGGACAAGATCGACATCGTGCGAACGGGCGTTCCGCTCGAGAAATTTCGGTTTGAGCCCGCGCTGCGCGAGAAATCTCGCGCGGACTTGAAATTAAAGCCGGACGAGGTGGTGCTTCTTTTTGCCGGCTCGGGTTGGGAACGGAAAGGGCTACGTTTCGCGATCGAAGCGTTCGAGCTGTGTCGCGAATCGCGATTGCGCTTGTTCGTGGCCGGCCGTGGAGACGCACGCCCTTATAAGCCCAAGAGATTTTTCACACACGAGCCCGTGCAATTTCTGGGAGAGGTCGCAGATCTCCGGCCAATCTACGCAGCCGCGGACATTTTTATTCTGCCAACGATTTACGATCCGTTCTCAAACGCCTGCCTTGAAGCGCTCGCGTTCGGATTGCCGGTCATCACGACGCGAGACAATGGTTTCAGTGAAATCATCGAGAACGGCCGGCACGGTTCGATTGTCGATGATGCAAATAACACTTCGGCTTTGCGCGATGCGATTCGGTTGTGGTCGGATCAAGCCCGGCGCGACGTGGCGAGATCGGCCAACATCGAGCTCGCGTCCGGGTTCGACATTTCAAAGAATGTTGAAGCGACGTTGCAGATCCTGCTTCAATCGGCGAGCAATTCGCTGTCGCGCGGATCGATCACGAAAAATTGATCGAGCCGGGCGATTTCAAAGATCGGCCGCACGTCTTCATTCAATCCGCTGATCGCGAACTGCCCGCCATACGCATCGACATTTTGCTTGGCATGCACGAGCGCGGCCAATCCTGAGCTGTCGATGAAGGTGACGCCGGAAAGATCGACAACGACGCGCTCTGGGCGTTTTTGAATGATGCGGGTGAGCGCGCTTTCCACGCGCGGTGAGACGTGGAGATCAATTTCGCCTTCTAGCGGCAGAAAATTCGCAGGATCGAGCGGCATTTGAGCGCGAAAGTGGGAGCAACTTTTATTCCGACAAGCGGCCGCGCGTTGAGATTTCTAGCTTGTCGCCAGCGCGGAGTCCACGTCCGGGAAAATCCGAAACACCTGATCCAGCCGGGCGATCTCAAAAATGTGCTGAACGCTTTCCTGAACGTGAGCGATGGCAAATTTGCCGCCGTACTCTTGCACATTTTGCATTCCATCGATCAAAGCAGCGAGCCCAGAGCTGTCGAGGTAGGTCACCTTTGCAAGATCGACAACCAGCACGTTTGGCTTTTTCGCGGTCATCGCGCGCAACGATTCCGCGACCTCCGGTGAAACGTGGAGGTCAATCTCGCCTTCGAGCTCCAAAATGTTAGGTCGAGGTTTAGTCATTGATGCGGGAATTGCTGCGGTCTGGTTCATTTTCACTCAATCATCGCCGCTGATTTACCAAGCGAGCGTATTAATTAGACGGTCAACATCAGAAAAATCATCGATTAAATAATCGGGATTATGCTGAGCGAGCTTTTCACGGCTCCAGCTCCCAGTCGCGACTGCAATTGTCCGCGCGCCGAGCGCTCTCCCGCAGGCGATATCGCGCGGCGTGTCGCCGATCACGTCGATCTCTTCCGCGGAAAACTCGCGACCATGCTTTTCTTTGGCCCGCGCGCGCGCGAACTGGCCGAGCTCGTTTCGATCATGGTGATCGTCCGCAAACGCGCCGAACTCGAAGAAATGCCAGACGCCATAGTGGTCGAGCTTCAGTTGCGCGCCGCGCGAAAGATTTCCGGTGAGGAGCCCGAGGACGACGTGCTTTCGTTGTTTTAGCTTCTCGAGCAACTGGAGAACCCCGGGAAGCAGTTCGCCTTTGCGGCGCGGGAGTTCCTTGGAGAGAAAATGCACGTAGCTATCCAGAAACGCGGCGACGTTTTCCGGCGTACCGGGAATTTTGTGTTTCTTGAGAATGCTCACCACGATCCCGGAATCTGTCATGCCCGCGATCTCGATGTCGTGCAGGTCGTCCACAATCCCGAAGCGTTCTTTTAATGCGCGTTTGAGCGCTTCAATACCCGCGCCGCCGGAATTAATCAGCGTGCCGTCGATATCGAAGAGAAGGAGACGCTTGTGCTTGTCTGTCATGTCGAGCGAAGTCGAGACATCTCTAGATATTTCCGAGCTCGGAACAACTGAAATAGTCAGAGATTCCTCGACTTCGCTCGGAATGACAAAAATAAATCAGGGCGCGTGCATGAATAGCACCGCCATCAAGCTTGCGAGAAATGTCAGCGCTGCGATTGCCGCAATTCCGAAGACCACGAGTTGTCCGGCATCACGCGATGTCGATCTTTGCCGAAAGGGAGAGGCGTTGTTGAAGCTCGCGGGCGCTGCGCTCGATTCAGCCGGTTTCGCTTCCGCCATTTCCAGCTCGGGCAACGGCTCCGAACCGCGCACGTCCGGTTCGTAGCGGGCGTCGATGGCGCCAAAACGAATGCGATCGTCGAAGCGGAGCAGCGTTTCGGTGACGGGGACGCCGTTCACTTTCGTGCCGTTGGTCGATTCCAAATCTTTGAGACGATAATTTTCGCCGCTCAGCTCGAGCAGTGCGTGCCGATTCGAAACCGACGGATCCTCAATCACGATCATGTTGTCCGGCGCGCGACCGATCGTGATGGAGCTCTCCGCGAATTCGTAAGCGATTTTGCCCTGCGCTTCGGTAGTGACGATCAGCTTCGGCACGATGTCGATCTAACGCCGCCGACTTGGGATGACAAGAGAAGAAACGCCCTGCATAGTGCGGCTTCCATGGCGATCGAGAACACGCGCAATTTCTGCATCATCGCGCACATTGATCACGGCAAAACGACTTTGTCGGACCGATTGCTCGAGACCACGGGAACAATTCACGAGCGCGATAAACAGGACCAGCTGCTCGATTCGATGGACTTGGAGCGCGAACGCGGGATCACGATCAAGGCGCATCCGGTCGCGATGAAATATCGCGCGAAGAACGGCGAGGAATATCGATTGAACCTGCTCGACACGCCGGGTCATGTCGATTTTGCCTACGAAGTTTCGCGGAGTCTGGCGGCGTGTGAAGGCGCGCTCTTAATAATAGACGCCGCGCAAGGCGTCGAAGCGCAGACCGTCGCGAACGTTCATCTCGCGCACAAACAAGGACTCACCATCGTGCCGGTCATCAACAAAATCGATTTGCCGAACGCGGACATTCCCTCGGTGCATCGACAATTGGAGGAAATTCTCGCCATTCCCGCGCAAGAAGCGATCGACGCGAGCGCGAAGATGGGGATTGGGATCGAGCAAATCTTGGAAGCAATCGTCCATCGTATTCCGCCCCCAGTGAAGCCGAAGGACGAGATCTTGCGCGCGCTCGTTTTCGATTCCGTCTTCGATGTTTATCGCGGAGTCGTCGGTTACGTGCGCGTTGTTTCCGGTCATATGCAGCCCGATCAGGCGATTAAGTTGATGAGCAACGATCAACGTTATGAAATTAAAGAAGTCGGCGTGTTCACACCGAAAATGTATCAGCAGCCGCGATTGAACGAGGGCGACGTCGGTTATTTCATCGCGAACATCAAGACGACCGCTGATATCAAAATCGGCGACACAATCACCGATGCTCGCAACTCAGCGAAGGAGCCGCTGCCCGGCTTCCAGGAAATTCATCCGATGGTCTTCAGCGGAATTTATCCGATCAATACCGGCGACTTCGAACATTTGAAAACGGCGATCGGCAAATTGCGGCTGAACGATTCGGCGTTCATTTACACGCCCGAGAGCTCGGTTGCGCTTGGCTTTGGATTTCGCTGCGGATTTCTCGGATTGCTGCACATGGAAATCATTCAGGAGCGATTGCGTCGCGAATACGACATGGACATCATCGCCACGTCACCGTCCGTCGTTTACGAAGTCGAGACGACGCGCGGCGAAACACTTTTGATCGACAATCCCGCGCATCTGCCCGATCCGAGTGAGATCAAAGAAATTCGCGAGCCGATTGTGCGCGCCTACGTGCTTTGTCCGAATGAGAACATCGGCGATTTGTTGCAACTCATTTTAGAAAAACGCGGCACGATGGACCATACCGAGACGCTCGATTCGCGTCGCGTCATGTTGCATTGCGAGCTGCCACTGAACGAAATCCTGGTCGATTTCAACGATAAGATTAAATCGATCACTCGCGGTTATGGCTCGATGGATTACGAGCACTCCGGTTATCGGGCG
>DATBCV010000082.1:0-6491 GCA_036270275.1 Chthoniobacterales bacterium
GATCCGCAGCTCGCGCATTTTCTCCAGCGCAAAAGCTACGATAAAGCGCTGGAGTTTCTTAGCGCGAATACAACTCAACGATCAACTGTTCGTTGACGATCGGTTGCATTTCTTCGCGCGAAGGAATGTGCGCGATTTTTCCCTTCAGCCCGTCACGATCGACAGTCAGCCAATCTGGCACGGGAACGATCTGCGTGAGATCGAGATTGCGAACTGCGAGCTGGCGCGATTTCGGTTTGTCCTTAATCGCGATCTCGTCACCGGCTTTCACGTTGTAGGAAGCGACGTTCACGCCGCGCCCGTTAACTTGAACGTGCCCGTGAGAGACGAGCTGACGCGCGGCGTTGCGCGTATTGGCGAAGCCGAGCCGAAAAATCACGTTGTCGAGGCGTGTCTCAAGAAGTTGCAACAACGTTTCGCCGGTCACGCCGCGTTTGCGCAATGCGTGCTGGAAAATGCGGCGAAACTGGCGCTCGAGCAGTCCGTATTGATAACGAAGCTTTTGTTTTTCACCGAGCGCGATCGCGTATTCGGACTGTTTCCGGCGCGAACCTTTCGGTCCGTGCATTCCGGGCGGATAATTTTTCCGCTCGAGGGATTTCGATGGTCCAAAAATCTGCACGCCATAGCGGCGGCTGACTCTTGTTTTAGGTCCTGTGTAGCGTCCCATGAGATTGTCGATCTTAAACGCGGCGTTGTTTCGGCGGGCGGCAACCGTTATGCGGGACCGGCGTGACATCGCGGATCAAAGTGAGATCAAGACCGATCGCTTGCAGGGCGCGCACCGCTGATTCTCGTCCCGCGCCGGGTCCTTTGACCAGGACCTGAACTTCTTTCAGCCCATGCCCCATTGCCTGACGCGCCGCATCCTGCGCGACGAGCTGGGCCGCGTAGGCCGTGCTTTTGCGCGAACCTTTGAATCCAACTTTACCCGCGCTGGACCACCCGATCACGTTCCCGTTCAAGTCCGTCACGGTCACGATCGTGTTGTTGAAAGTTGCGTAAACGTGCGCAATTCCGCTGTGAATGTTCTTAGCGCCTTTCGCTTTAACAATTTTCGGCGCTTCGACGGAATCGGCGTCGAGAGAAAGATTTTCCGGCGGCTTCGCTGCTGCTTCCTCTTTCTTAGGCTCGGCCTTCTTCGCTTTTTTCGGTGCCTCGGCCGTGGCGGGCGCTTCTGGCGCCGCCTTTTGAGCCTCGTCGGCGTCCGCGGCCGGCTTCTTTTCTGCCTTTGGCTTCGCTGGTTTCTTTTCGTCAGCCATGATGATTAAACTTTTCCTGCCTTCGCGTCCGGATTGCGAATGACTCCCACGGTTTTGCGGGGGCCTTTGCGCGTGCGCGCATTTGTCGATGTTCGCTGGCCGCGCACCGGCAAACCGCGGCGGTGACGTTGTCCGCGGTAACAATTGATTGCCTGCAATCGTTTCAAATTCCCCTGAATGTCGCGGCGGAGATCGCCCTCGATTTTGAGTTTGTTGTTCGTGATCGCGTGAATGATCTCGTTGATCTGCTGCGGCGTGAGATCTTTGGCGCGCATATTCGGATCGATATTGGTCTGCTCGAGAATGCGGCGTGAAGTTGAGAAGCCGATCCCGTAAATGTAAGTGAGCGACGCTTCGACGCGCTTGTCCGCTGGAATTTCAACTCCGAGTAATCTTGGCATTCGTTAAATCGTTAAATCGTTAATTCGTTAAATAAAATCAGCCCTGGCGCTGTTTGTGGCGCGGATTTTTGCAAATCACGCGCACCACGTTCTTGCGCTTCACAATCTTGCAAGCTTCACAAAGTCTCTTCACTGAGGGTCGTACTTTCATTTTAGTCGAAACAAAAAACGCGGAGCCATATCCGCGTTGTCACTTCTGACGGAAGGTGATCCGCCCCTTCGACAAATCGTAGGGAGATATCTCTAGCATAACTTTGTCGCCGGGCAAGATACGAATGAAATGGAGCCGCATTTTTCCGGAAATGTGGGCCAAAACACGGTGGCCGTTCGGCAGGGCGACCCGAAACATGGTATTCGGAAGCAGCTCTACGACAGTCCCTTCTACCTCAATTGCGTCTTTCCGCGCCATGTCAGAATTTCGGGTCCATCATTCGTAATCAGGACCGTATGTTCAAAATGTGCCGAGCGAGTTCCATCGGCCGTGCGAACCGTCCAACCATCGTCGAGCAACCGAACATCAGCGCTGCCTATGTTGATCATCGGTTCGATCGCTAGCGTCATGCCCGCTTTTAATTTCGGACCGCTTCCGCGCCGGCCGTAATTCGGGATTTGCGGTTCCTCATGCAATTTGCGGCCGACGCCGTGACCGACAAATTCGCGCACCACGGAAAACCCGTTGCGCGATGCTTCATCTTCAATCTCAGCGCAGATGTCGCCGAGTCGCCGGCCTTCACCGGCCGCATGGATCGCGAGCTCCAACGCTTTTTCCGTGACGCGCAACAATTGGTCTGTGCGTTCATCGACGACGCCAACCGGCACCGTTTGCGCGGTGTCCCCCACCCACCCGTCCTGGATCACGCCGATGTCCAGCTTCACGATGTCGCCGTATTGAATGCGCCGTTGACTGCCGATGCCGTGCACAACTTCGTCATTGAGCGAGATGCAAATATTTCCCGGAAACACACGGTGGCCCAGCCGGTAACCGAGGAACGCGCTTTTCACTTTGGCGTCGCTCATGAAATCAGCGGCCGCCTCATCGACTTCCTTCGTCGTCACACCGGGCCGAATCAATTCCGTCACGCGATCGAGAATGTCGCTCGCAGTGCGGCAGGATCGCCGCATCTTTTCGATTTCCTTTGCGTTCTTGATTGGAATGCTCATGCCGCGGCCACTTTGTCTTCAATCAGTCGCGATATATCTGCAAACACCGTTTCGCGATCGCGGTTGCCATCAATTCGCCGCAAGATCGACATCTTGCCGTAGAAATCCGCGAGCGGCTGCGTTTTGCTGTTGTATTCGCGCAAACGCTGCTGCAACACGCTTACGCCGTCATCGTTGCGCCGCTCCAGCCGTCCTTCGCAGTACGGACAAATGGGCCGGTCCGCGAATTTCGCGCTGTCTGCGCTGGTCGTGAAACCGCAGGTGCGACATTGCAGGCGCCCGGCAATTCTTGCGCGCACCGTTTCCTCCGAAACTTCGAGCCAAATCGCATAATCCAGCGATGTGTGCAGACTGCGCAAAATCGCTTCCAAGCTCTCCGCTTGCGGCAACGTGCGCGGAAATCCATCAAAGACGAAACCGTGGCCGCCATGCAAACGCAGCCAATCCTCGATCAGCTTGACGATAATCTTGTCCGAAACCAAATCTCCGCGTTGCAAAATTTCCGCCGTCTCCAAACCGAGCGGCGTTCCCAAATCTTTTTCGCGCCGCAAAATGGCGCCCGGGGAAGTAACTGGAATGCCAAAGTGGCGGGTGATCATTTCCGCCTGCGTTCCTTTGCCGGAACCGGGAGCGCCGAGTAAAACCAGTCGCCGTTTCACTTCGATGCCAAAAACGCCGCGACACCGCCGATGACGATGATGGCGATGCCGACATAGAGCCACATGAGCGTGCGTTCCGCGGCGGCTTCGCCGCGAACGTATGCAGAACGGCCGGTGAGCCCCGAGCGCATGCGTCCTTTCCGCAAAAAGCCGTCGTAATGCCGCTGGATCAAATGCGTTTCAACCTGCCGCATCGTGTCGAGCATCACGCCCACGATGATCAACAAACTCGTGCCGCCAAAAAATTGCGCCGTCACTTGCGGCACGTGCAAACCCTGACTGAGCAAACTCGGCAACACTGCGATCAAGGTAAGAAAAATCGCGCCCGCAAAAGTCAGACGCGTCATTGTGAAATCGAGAAAGTCGGCCGTTGGTTTTCCCGGACGCACTCCGGGAATATAACCGCCGTATTTTTTCAGATCGTCAGCAATCTGCGACGGCTGAAATTGTGTGGCGACCCAGAAATAACTGAAGAAGAAAATCATCGCGGCGAGCACGACGTAGTGCAGCCAGCCCACGGAGAGCATTTCTGAAAGCTGTCGCGCCGTTGGACTGTTCGGAAACGCCCAACTCACAATTTGATTCGGGAAGAGCAAGAGCGCCCACGCGAAAATGATCGGCATGACGCCCGGATAATTTACCTTCAAGGGCATGTATTGCGTATTGCCGCCGTACTGCTTTCGCCCGACGACGCGCTTCGCGTATTGCACAGTAATCTTGCGGACGCCTTGCGTTATCGCGATGACCCCGGCAATCACCAAAAACAAAAACAGGATCATTAAGACGAGCACCATCGGATTGACCTGGCTCGCGTTTCCGCCGCTCGGCACAAACGTTTTCCACGCTTGCGCGAGAGCCGCAGGCAAGCGCGCGACGATGCCGATGGTGATGATGAGTGAAATACCGTTGCCGATTCCGCGTTCGGTGATTTGATCGCCCAGCCACATGAGTAAAAGCGTTCCGGTCGTGAGCGAGATCACGGTCACGACTCGGAAGACCCACCCAGGATCGTCGACTAATGGAATTCCGAGTCGCTGAATCGTCTCTGAAATTCCTGGCAGCGCGACGCGATACGCTTCCGGATGTTGGAATGAAATTGCAAGCAAGTAACCTTGGAAAATGCAAAGACCCACCGTCATGAAACGCGTGTATTGCATGATCTTCTGCCGGCCGCCATCTTCGCGCGCGAGTCGTCCCAGCTGCGGAATGACCGCGGATAAAAGCTGCATCATAATCGACGCGCTAATGTACGGCATGATGCCTAACGAAAAGATCGCGCAATTCTCCAACGCGCCGCCACTGAACAAATTCAACAATGCGGCGAGCTGACCGCCAGTTTTGTCGGTCAGCGCGGTTCGAAACCATTCCTGCAATACCGCCTGGTTCACGCCCGGTGTGGTAATTGCGGCGCCAAGCCGCACAATCACGACGACGGCGAGAGTGAAAAGAATTCGGCGCCGCAGCTCCGGAATCTTGAGCGTGTTGACGAAGGCCGAGACCATTTTAACTCACCCTACTTGCGCGCGGTTTTCTTCTTCGCGCTCGATTTCGCCTTCGATGTCGATCTTTTTCTCGGCTTCGCTTCCGCTTCACTTGCGCTTTGATCGACATCGTCCGACGTCGCCGCCGGTTTTTCCGCGGACCGATCGCGCATCGTCACCGTGCCGCCGGCTTTTTCGATTTTCGCTTTCGCTGATTCGCTCACTTTGTCGGCTTCGATTGTGAGCGCGTGCTTCAATTCGCCATCGCCTAAGATTTTAATGCCTTCGAAATGGCCGCGCACAAGGTTCGACTCGCGCAGCAATTGTTCGTTCACAGTCGTGCCGGCTTTGAACTCGTTCAGGTCGTCCAAATTCACGATCGCGTAGGTCTTGTGGAATGCGGAATTGTTGAATCCTCGCTTCGGCAGGCGTCGAATCAACGGCATCTGGCCGCCTTCAAAACCAAGACGAATGCTGCCGCCCGAGCGCGCTTTCTGACCTTTGTGGCCTTTGCCGCTCGTCTTGCCGTGACCGGAACTTTCGCCGCAACCGAGTCGCTTCACGCGATGGCGAGCACCCGGACGTGGACGCAAATTGTGTAAGCGCATCATGACGGTGACTGTGTTGTCGGGGCCGCCGCGTTTCCATCACGGCCTTTGATTCCGCGCACTTTGAAAATCTCGTCACGCCGGCGCAAAGATTTCAGCGCCGCGATCGTCGCCTTCACTACGTTCGCGTGATTGCTCGAACCGAGCGACTTCGCGAGCACGTCGCGAATTCCCGCTGCTTCCACGACCGCGCGAACACCACCACCCGCGATGACGCCGGTTCCCGGTGAAGCTGGCCGCAACAAAACGCGGCCCCCGCCGAATTCGCCGATCACTTCGTGAGGAATTGTGTTTTCGTAGAGCGAAAATTTTTCCATCGATTTTTTTGCCGAATCGGATGCTTTCCGAATCGCTTCCGAAACTTCGTTCGCTTTGCCAAACCCGACGCCGACCGACCCGTCGTGATCGCCAGCGACGATCAATGCGCTAAAACTGAAGCGCCGGCCGCCCTTTACCACTTTGGCGCAGCGATTGATGAACACGACTTTCTCGGTCGTGTCACCTCTCTGCGCCGGCGCTTTGTCCGGGTTACGATCTTGTCGTCGATTTGGAGGTCCTTGAGCCATGAAATTAAAACTTTAATCCGCCTTCGCGGGCTGCGTCCGCGAGAGCTTTTACTTTGCCTTGATACTGAAATCCGCCGCGGTCGAACACTACGCTCTCGATCTTCTTGCCGCGCGCGCGATCGGCGATCGCTTTACCGATCACTTCCGCGCTCGCACGATTTGCCGCAGGCTTGCTCTTCCCGAGCAAAGCCTTCTCCGCGGTCGATGCTGCAATTAGCGTCTTGCCCGCATCGTCGTCGATGACTTGCGCGTAAACGTGCTTGCCTGAAAAATAAATCGCCAGGCGCGGACGCGCCGCAGTCCCGAAAACTTTTTTGCGGATCCGTTTATGCAAACGCTGCCGGGCTGCTTTT
>DATBCV010000083.1:0-2747 GCA_036270275.1 Chthoniobacterales bacterium
CGAAGATCGCGATCAGGAAATATTTCGGAACGATGACGAGTTCGTAAAAGAGGAAGAGCAGAAAGAGATCGGCGCTGAGAAAAACGCCATAGGAACCACCAACCACGAGCAGCAGCCAAAAGAAAAATTCCTTCGCGCGATCAACCACGTCCCAGGAAAACAAAACTGCGCTGACCGCGGCGATTCCCGTGACAAGAACGAGCGTTAAGCTGATCCCGTCGAGCGCGAGATGATAATTCATCCCGAGCGCGGGCACCCACGGCACGCGCACGATCGTTTTGAAGTGGGTAAGATCGACATCGTCACAGAAAAATGTCGCCAAACTGATTCCGAATCCGGCAAGAGTTGTGGCGAGCGCGACCCAGCGCGCAAAAACGCGCGGCAGAAATAGCAATGCAATCGCGCCGACGAACGTAATGTAAATCGTCCAGGCGATCATGCGCGATCAGGCAAAGATGCGCGCCATCTGAACGACGGTGGCGTTGAAAATGTTGAAAACGAACTGGGGGTTAAGACCGATTGCGAACATCAAAAGCGTGACCGGGACGACAACGAACTTCTCGCTGCGGAGGAGATCGGGAAACCCGTTGCAACTTTCAGAGAGGGGACCGCTGAAGAGCGATTGCATCGCGCGCATGAAAGTCACGGCGGTGAAGAGAAGACCGAGGACCGCAATCGCAGTAAAAGAAGCGGCAACGGCAAACGAGCCTTTGAAAATCAAAAATTCGCCGATGAATCCATTCAAGCCCGGCAAACCGAGCGAGGAAAACATTGCCACACTCATCCAGCCACAAAGCAAAGGCGTTCGTTGCATCAACCCTCCGAAATCATCGATGCCGCGCTGGCCGCGGCGTTGTTCGAGCAGCCCTACATAATAAAAGAGCGCGGCCGCGGTGATGCCGTGATTGAAGATTTGGAGAAACACGCCACTAAGCGCCGCGTGCATGTCGATCAACGAAGATGTCGATCTTGCGGTGATCGCGAAGAGACCGAGCAGGCAGTAGCCGAGGTGATTGATCGACAAATAGGCGACCATTCGTTTCAGATCGCGTTGGGCCCAGGCCGCGAGCGGGGCAAAGACGATCGAGCAAATCACCAAGGTGAGCAGCCATGGCGCGGCGACTCTGATTTCGTTTGGAAAAAGCGGAACGAGCAACCGGATGAATCCGTAAACGCCCATTTTTGAAAGCGCGCCGGTCAACACCATCGAGACACCGGTCGGGGCGGTTTGATAAGCATCGGGCAGCCAGGTGTGAAATGGAAAAAGCGGAACTTTGACGGCGAGGCCGAGAAAGATTCCGGCGAAGATCAACCAGCGAACATTGCCGGCGACTAATCCAGTTTTGCCCAAGCCGGCCAACGTTCCGAAATCGAATGTCCCTTTGACAAAATAGACTCCGAGAAACGCGAGCAGCATCGCGGCACTGCCGAGAAAGGTGTAGAGGAAGAACTTGATCGAGGCGTAGTCGCGATTTTCGCCGCCGTAGATTTTGATGAGAAGAAACGCCGGGATCAGGCTCATCTCATAAAACAAAAACCAGAGAACAAAATTCTGGGCGGTGAATGTGCCGTAGAGCGCGGCTTGCATCACGAGCATGAGCGCGCACGCGCCGCGCTCGAGACGTTGCGCCGCAAAAGCGAACGGAAAAACGAGCGAGGTCAGCAAAACCAGAAGCAAACTCAGTCCATCCACGCCGACGAGATATTCGGCTCCGATCGATGGAATCCAGGCGTGCCGCTCAACGATTTGCAAACCGGGCGACGCCGAATCGAATTTTTGCCAAAGCATCAGAGCGTAAAATGCCGAGAGCGCGTTGAAAATGAGCGCGACGGTGCGCGCGTTTCGCGGCTGACCGATATACAGCGCAACGGCACCGACGAGCGGAATGATGATGAGGAATGTGATTAACCCAACCATGCGTAAAGAAGGACCAGCGCGAGCATGCCGAGGGCGGCCGCGCCGAGATAAGTTTGAATTTGTCCGGAGTGCCAGCGAGAGATCACGCGCCCGACTCCCTGCGCGCCGATCGTGCTCTCATCGACACCGGCGTTGATCACGCGTTCGTCGGCGCCGGTGCTCAGCCGTCCAAAAAATTGGCCGAGCTCGCCGACGGCACGAACAAGTCCGTCCCAAAAATTGCGATCCATCCAATCGGAAAACCGCGCGAAGAGGCGGGAAATCGCAATGATCGTGCGATCATAGATTTCATCGATCCACATTCTATTTTCAAGAAAACGAAACAGCGCCGGTTGTTTTTGCAAAATCGGATCGACTTCGCCGCCGGCGTTGCGATAGAGCCATACACCGAGCGCGATTCCAGCGCCGACCAGCGCAAGCGAGACGACGATCATCGGTTGAACTAACAGACGCGGATCGAAATGCGCCGCGTGTCCCGTTAAATAACTTTCCAGCCACGGCCAGGCCGGCGTGAGCACGATGCTGAGCGCGACCGCGCAAATCGCGAGCACAACCAGCGGAATTGTCATTACACGCGGACTTTCGTGGGCTTGGCTCAAGCCGTCGCGCGGTTTACCGAAAAAGACGTAAATGATTTGGCGCGTCATATAGAGCGCGGTCAGAATTACGCCAAGCATCATCAGGTAGTAGGGTGCGCGCGACGTTGGCCAATGCGCAGTTGCGTTTAGGATTTCTTCCTTCGTCCACGCGCCGGAAAAAAAGAACGGGACACCGCTGAGCGCCATCATTCCGATCGCATAGGTCGTAAACGTGACGGGCATCGCGCCGC
>DATBCV010000084.1:0-5389 GCA_036270275.1 Chthoniobacterales bacterium
TGCGAAATCCAAAACGCCGGAAGTCACAAAGAAGATGTCGCTCTTATTCAGAAGGCGTTTGAATCCGGCAAGATTAAGATTCGATTCGTCAACGCGGTTTTCGGCCCCGGTGAAGATGCGCGGAACTTTCTGAAGGAAGGCGCGACGCTCAACGCATTCGATCATCATTTCACCCAGCGCACGATCAAAGTGATCTTCGACGGAGCGCTCGGCTCGCGGGGCGCGGCGCTGCTTAAGCCGTACAACGATGCACCCGAGACTTCCGGTTATCTCACTGAAAAACCGGAAGAGCTAAAGCCAATGTTCGAAGAAGCGCTGCGTCGCGGAATCCAGGTCGAGACGCACGCGATTGGCGATCGCGCGAACCGATTGATCCTCGATCTTTACGAAGCGGCGCTAAAAACGATTCCACCCGAGCAACGCAAGATTCGCGAACCGCGCTGGCGAGTCGAACACGCGCAGATTGTCGATCCTTCGGATCTTCCGCGATTTGCCAAGCTCGGCGTAATTCCGTCGATGCAACCGTCGCACGCGATCAGCGATTTATTTTTTGCGCCGAAGCGCCTGGGCATGGACCGCCTCGCCGGCGCCTACGCGTGGCAAAGCTTTTTGAAATCAGGTTCGATCATTTGCGGCGGTTCCGATGCGCCGGTCGAGCGCGGCGAACCGATGATTGAATTTTACGCCGCGGTCGCGCGCAAAAGCATCAAAGGCGAGTCGGGCGAAGGCTGGCATCCCGAACAAGCGGTCTCCCGCGAGCAAGCGCTCAAGATGTTTACGATCTGGCCGGCCTACGCCGCGTTTGAAGAAAACGACAAAGGCTCAATCGAAGTCGGCAAGCTCGCCGATTTCACAGTACTCGCTCACGACATTATGAAAATTCCCGAGCCGGAAATTCTCAAGACACGCGCCGAGATGACAATTATCGGCGGTGAGATTGTTTTTGCTAGGAGCGATTGACCTCAATCGCCCACGCAAGATCGACGCTCAGCTTGCCAGAAGGTAAATCGCAACCAGCGTCACGAGAAAATACGGAACCAAAACCGCCGCGCCGGCGTACTCCTTGGTCATTCGTTGGCCGAAGAAAAGCGCAAGAATCGCAACCGCAGAAACGATCGCGCCGTAAAATGCGACCGCCGGATCGCGCATGAAAATGATCATCATGCATCCGACCGCGCTCAATGCTCCGGCCAAAATTTCGATGACCGTTAAAACCAGCAATAGCGCCGGAACAAATCGGGCGAGCGGGCTTTTCGCAAAATGTCCGGTCAACCATTCCAAATTCCCACGCTGATCCACCACTTTATCGATGCCGGATTGGAGAAATAAGATCGCCAGAAAGGCGGAGACAAGCATCTGGGCCAGATGGGTCACGCTCGACGTTTGCATGACCTAGCCTATCAGGACTGGTTTCGAAGATCGACAATGGATTTGCTGTCAGGTCGACCGAAGTAGAGACATCTCTAGGTGTTTCTGAAATAATAGGGTCATACCGATCCCAAACATGTGGAAGCGAGCAGTAAGTTTCTTGACCGTGTCCATCCTAGGGGTGTGCTTGCCCTTACAGGCCGCAGAACACGAACACCCTGTGCCCAAGAAACTCGGCACAGTTCAATTTCCCACGTCGTGCTCGGGCAAAGAACAGAAAAATTTCGAGCGCGCTGTCGCGCTTTTGCATTCCTTCGCCTACTCGGCGGCGGAGAAAGCTTTTGCTGATGTTGCGAAAGCCGATCCGAACTGCGCGATGGCGCATTGGGGAATCGCGATGACGTATTTTCATCCGCTTTGGCCCCCACCGCTGGCGGAGGCGGACGTGGCACGAGGCCAGGGCGAGATCGAACGCGCGGCACAGCTCGGCGGGTCGGAGCGCGAGCGTGGATTTATTGAAGCATTGAAGTTGATTTATATAAACGCGGACTCTGCTCCTTACCGCAAGCGTGCCGATGCTTACGCAGCCGCGATGGGCAAATTCGCCGCACACAATCCCGACGATGTCGAATGTCAGGTCTTTTACGCCTTGGCGTTGATTGGGACGGCATCGCCGACGGACAAAACGCATGCAAACGAGAAAAAAGCGGCCGGCCTGCTCGAGCCGCTTTTTAAAAAGTATCCGGAGCATCCGGGCATTCCGCATTATCTGATTCACGCCTGCGACAACCCTGAGATGGCGAGCCGAGGCGTGGACGCCGCGCGAATCTACGCGCAGGTCGCGCCGTCGGCCCCGCATGCGTTACACATGCCGTCTCACATCCACACCAGATTGGGAATGTGGGCAGAGTCGATCGCCTCGAACACGGCGGCTAGAAAAGCCGCGCGTGCGGAAGGCGATATTGGCGAGGAGCTGCACGCGATGGATTACCTGATCTACGCCAATCTTCAGCTTGGTCGCGATCAAGACGCGGCCGGGGTCCTCGATGATCTACGAAAGATGACAAACCTGTCGCCAAAGTATTTCAAGGTCGTTTATGCGGCGAGCGCAATGCCGGCGCGCTACGCAATTGAACGCCGACAATGGAATGAGGCGACACGGCTCGCGCCGATGGCCGATGCTTTACCGCAGGCGTCCGCGATTACTGCCTGGTCGCGCGCGATCGGATTTGCGCGCAACAAACAAGCGACGGCCGCGCGCCAAGAAACTGCGAAACTAACTGGAGTTTACGAGCAGTTGCGAGCAGCAGGCGATGAATATTGGGCGACGCAAACTCATGTCCAGCTGAATTCGGCTTTGGCGTGGATAAGTTACGCGGAAGGAAAAACCGACGAAGCGTTGAAGTTGATGCGCGATGCGGCTGACGAAGAAGATGCTGTGGAAAAACTACCGGTGACTCCGGGCGCAATTGTGCCGACGCGCGAACAACTTGGCGATTTTCTCCTCGAATCGAATCGCCCCGCCGATGCTCTCAAAGAGTTCGAGCGCGCGCTATCCATGACTCCAAAACGCCGGGGTGCGCTCGCGGGACTCTCGCAAAGTCAGAAAAGGCTCGCCGAGAAGAACGCCAAGTAGACCGAAGTCCGCTACGAATAGAGATATTCGTCGTGGTACTCCCGTTGCGGCGCGAACTGAACGGTTTGGTCGCCGCCAGCTTCGGGATACTCGAAGATTTTGCCTTCGTAATTACGGATGACGATTTTTTCGTTGTCGTGATAGAGAACGTAGCCGGGATTAATCGGCACTTTGCCGCCGCCGCCGGGCGCGTCGATTACGTATTGCGGCACCGCGTAGCCGGTGGTGTGACCACGCAATCCTTCAATGATCTCAATTCCTTTCGCGACGGAGGTGCGCAGATGCGATGAGCCGTTGATCAGGTCGCACTGGTAAATGTAGTAGGGACGAACGCGACACATCAAAAGTTTGTGGACGAGCGTTTTCATTGTCTCGAGATCGTCGTTCACCCCCGCGAGCAATACGCTTTGGTTACCGAGCGGAATTCCAGCATTGGCCAGACGCTCGAGGGCTTGTTTAACTTCGAGCGTCAGCTCGCGCGGGTGATTGACGTGCACGCTCATCCAAAGCGGATGATGTTTCGCCAGAATCGCGCACAACTCGGGCGTGACCCTCTGCGGAAGGAAAATCGGAACGCGCGTACCGATCCGTATGAATTCGATGTGCTTGATCGCGCGCAGTCGAGTCAGCAATTTATCGAGCTTGTCATCGCTGAAGATGAGGGCATCGCCACCACTCAACAGGACGTCACGCACTTCGGTGTGTTGTTCGAGATAACGAAAGGCTTCCTCGAAATCGGTGTGCAATTCCTGTTCGCCAACACCGCTGACCACGCGGCTGCGGGTGCAATATCGACAATAGGCGGCACAGCGGTCGGTCACTAAAAACAAAACTCGGTCGGGATAGCGATGGACCAGTCCCGGCACGGGCATGTGCGAATCTTCGCCGCAGGGATCGGCCATATCGTAGGGCGACGACCAGGTTTCTTCGACGCGCGGAATGACCTGTCGCCGGATCGGATCGTCCGAATTTTTGTCGCGCGGAATCAGATTGAAAAAATGAGGTGTGACTGCGAGGGCGAGTTTGTCGCCGGAAAGCAAAACCCCGCTGCGTTCTTCATCGCCAAGATCGATATGCTGCTCGAGTTGGGCCAGCGTGGTGACCCGGTTCTTGAGCTGCCATTTCCAATCGTTCCAAAGTTCGGGCGCGACTTGCGGCCAGTAACCCGGCGCATGCGAGACGAACTCTTTCCCATCACCATTCCGAAGAGATTGCATTTGAGTAAGGACGAAAACGCTAAGACCGCTCGGATTTGTGTCAACGCGCGCACTGGAAAGTGCGCCCCGCACAAAGTGGAGCGGCCGCTCCGCGGTCTAACATCGAGCAAGGACGGCTCGATCCACGTGGCTTACTGAACGGCAACGACGGTCCCGATTGGAATCTCAGCGAAAAGTTTTCGCGCCGTTTCGCCGGGCAAACGAATACAGCCGTGGGACGCGGGGTAGTGCGGCACTACGCCTTCGTGCATTCCAAAATCGAGACAGCTCAGTCGCATGAAATAAGGCATATCGACGTGATAAATGGTCGAACGGTGATTGCGCTCTTTATCGGTAATCACGAAATAGCCGCGCTTGGTGGAAAAGCCTTCCCGACCGGTCGAACAGATCGAACTCAAAACCGGCACGCCGTCCTTGATCAACGCCATTTGTTGCGACGAGAGCGAAATTTCGACGCGAAGCTTATCCGGCGCCGGTCCGCTGCCGAGAAGAAGCTGCGCCGGCTGCCAATGGCCGAGCTCGGCCGCGAAGTAGAGGGCGAGCATCTTGTAACGGCCGGTGGCGCGATTACGGTCAGCACCCGCCTGTAACAGAGCGCGGACGTAATCGGTGCGGCCCAGGCCGGCCGCAAGCATCAGGCAGGTAACGTTGCGGTCGTCTTCGATGTAATTGCGAAACGATTTCGATGGGAGCGCGTCGAGAAATTCGTTGTCATATTTTGCCGGCAAGACCGTGTTCGCATCCGCGCCGCAATCCAACAACGTGGTAAACAGGGGCACATTGTCAGTGGCGATCGCGTAAGCGAGCAGCGGAACCCGCTTTCCTTCCGGCGTAGGCGGAGGAATATGTTTCGAAAGGAGCAGTCGGACTGATTCGCGATCTCCCGCGCGCAGCACATTGTCCAAAGCGTGCAACGCGATCGGGCTCCATTGTTCCAACTGCGGTAGTCGCGTAAGAATTTCCTGGGCAATTTTTGTGTTGGCGCTTCCGAGGGCGAGGATCAACAGTTCACCACTGTCGCCATAAGCCAGTTCCAAGTCTGGCGTCAGGCTCAAGAGAAGATCGACGACTTCGATTTTTTGGGCGGCTACCGCATAATAAAGTGCCGAATGCCCTGCGCGGTCGCGCGTGGCAATGTCAGTAACATATCCGGCCAGTGCCCGAACCA
>DATBCV010000085.1:0-3168 GCA_036270275.1 Chthoniobacterales bacterium
CCAAGTAAATAGGCGCTTGAGAGCAAGCGCCTCTACAACATCGAGTGGCTGAACAAGCAAAGGTCGGAATGACAAAAAGAAATCGCGAAGGCGACTTTATCGTCGCGCGGACTCTTTGCGCTTGTCCGCTTGCGCGGCGGCGGATTCGATTCGGAAAACGGTTTCGCCGTCTTTCATCAAATCGAGCCGGTCGCGCGCGATTGTTTCCAAGTAGACCGGATCGGTTTTGAGCAAATTCACTTCGCGCGTGTTTTTGGAGAGCAATGCCTGTTGTTCGTCGCGTTGAGACTGGAGATTGTCGATCTCGGCCCGGCCGATCTTCAGTTTTTTGTACGGCGGCACGAAGAGACTGACGATGACGAGCCAGACCGCGAGAAGAAGCAGAGTCAGGAGGACACGATTCCAACGCTGCCAAACGGTAGCTTCACGGCGCGCGCGGAAATCTGTGTAATCCACTTTCAGCGGATATTACCGCCGTAAATTGCTTTGTCACCAAGTTCTTCGGCAATTCGCAGAAGTTGATTGTACTTCGCGACGCGATCGGTCCGGCAAAGCGAACCGGTTTTAATCTGGCCGGCGTTCGTCGCGACCGCGATGTCGGCGATCGTGGTGTCCTCGGTTTCGCCGGAACGATGACTGATCACCGACGTGTAATTGTTTTTCTTGGCGAGATCGATCGTGGCCAACGTTTCAGTCAGCGTGCCAATCTGATTCACCTTGATCAAAATCGAATTCGCGACGTGCTCGGCAATTCCTTTTTTCAAGAACTCGACGTTGGTGACAAACAAATCGTCGCCGACGAGCTGAACATTCTGGCCGAGCTTCGCGGTTAGTTTCTTCCAGCCGTCCCAATCGTTCTCCGCGCAGCCGTCCTCGATCGAGACGATCGGGAACTTCGCGCAAAGCTGAGCGTAATAGTCGACGAGCTCGTCCGACGATTTTTGCGAGCCGTCGGATTTTTTGAAAACGTAAGCATTTTTATCGCAGTCGAAAAATTCGGACGACGCCGGGTCGAGTGCGATGAAAATCTGCTCGCCCGCTTTGTAACCGGCTTTCTCAATCGCTTTCAAAATTGTTTCGAGCGCGTCTTCCGCCGATTTTAAATTCGGGGCAAACCCGCCTTCATCGCCGATCGCGGTGGAAAGATGTCGATCTTTCAAAACGGTTTTCAGTGCGTGAAAAACTTCGGCGCCGTAGCGCAGCGCTTCCGGAAAACTTGGCGCGCCGCGGGGCATGATCATGAATTCCTGAAAATCGACCGGCGCGTCGGAATGCGCGCCGCCGTTGAGGATGTTCATCATTGGAACCGGTAAGACGCGCGCTTCGTCGCCGCCGAGATAACGAAACAGCGAAACATTTTCCGCGACGGCAGCGGCATGAGCCACGGCAAGTGAAACCCCCAATGTCGCGTTCGCTCCGAGATTCTTTTTGTTCTTCGAGCCGTCGAGCTCGATCAGCGTATTGTCGATCTTCGCCTGATCGCACGCGTCCATTCCTTTGATCGCGCTCGCGATTTTGCCGTTCACATTCGCGACCGCTTTGGTCACGCCTTTGCCGCCGTAACGTTTCTTATCGCCGTCGCGCAATTCCCACGCTTCATGTTCGCCGGTGCTCGCGCCGCTCGGTACCGCGGCGCGTCCGAGCGCTCCGCCTTCAAGTCGAACATCGACTTCGACGGTGGGATTGCCGCGCGAATCCAAAATCTCGCGCGCGTGAATGGTTTGAATCGAGGTAGTCGCCATTTCGTCTCCTTCAGCAATTGGAAATTGGAAATCGGCACTTGGCAATCGAGAACATTCCTGCTGGCAATCTCGGCGAGCGGGCGTACGCTTGCCGGTTCATGAGGCCAGCCCTGCGCTTTTGCGCAATCGCATTTCTTTTAAGCTGTTGCGCGTTGATCGGCGCCGAGCCGGCGCGGCTGCCTGCCGATCAAATGGCCAAGGCCGTGCGCAGCGACGCAATCAGCATTCCGACTCCGGGCGAACTTTTCGCCGCGCTCGAGAAACCTGGCAAGCCGAACTGGGTCGGACAAATGCGCGGACCGATCGGCACGAATTACAAAAACCGCGCACAAATTGCGCTGAATCTCGGGAGCTTGATCGCGGATGGATTCATCGCCGTGGAAGCGAAAGACAGCCAGCAGGTCAAAAACATCGGGACGGACATTATTAAATTGGCGAAGGCTTTGGGCGTGAGCGAGAACGTGCTTAGCCGCGGCAATAGCATTAACGAGTTCGCCGAGAACAATGAGTGGGACGCGCTTCAGGAAGAGCTCGAGGCGACGCAGAACGAAGTGAAAGCCTCGATGCAAACGCATCGCGACCAGGATTTGGTCATTCTCGTGAGCGTCGGCGGTTGGATTCGCGGGACGCAAGCGGTCAGCTCCGCGGTTTTGCAAAATTACGACGAACGCGCGGCGAAAGTTTTGCGGCAGCCGGCGTTAGTGAGCTTCATTCAAACGAAACTCAACGAAGTTTCGCCGGAAGTTAAGGACGAGCCGCTCGTGAAGGACGTGAGCAGCGAACTGCCGGCCGTGGAAAAGCTGGTAAACTTTCCGCCGGGCAAATCGCCGAACGCGGATGAAGTGAAAAAGGTCAATGACGCCGTCGGCAAGATCATGACCCGGATCCAGACGAAGGACGACAAATGAAGATGTCGATCTTCGTCGTGATCGCGCTAACGATCGCCACTGCTTTCGCCGCGCCGGAGAGCGACACCGAAGTCAACGCGCGCAAAGCAGCGCTCGATCTCGCGGGCGCGTTCACCAATGAAGGATTCAAAATGCGCGACGGCCATTGGACGGGCACGATCAAGCCGAAGGATCACGCGCTCATCGCGGTGAATCTTTACGCGGGGAATCAATATTGGTTCTCCATCGGCGCGACCGAACCCGCGAAAAAAATCGCGGTCAACGTTTACGACGAGACCGGCAAGCTGATGCAGAGCGAGAGTTACAACGAAGGCGACAAAGCGGCCGCCGGATTTTCGCCGACGAGCAGCGGTCAATATTACATTCTCGTCGATTTGCTCGAAGGCGACGCGAGCAGCGTTTGTCTCGTTTACTCTTACAAGTAAGCCGCCGCGGCGCGTCATCCTGAACGCAAGCGAAGGATCTCACTAATTCGAGACTCGCTGAGTAACGGGAATCCAACCCTCACCTGCCGCTTC
>DATBCV010000086.1:0-29246 GCA_036270275.1 Chthoniobacterales bacterium
CGCGGCGGAAGCATTGCCGCAACTTTCATCGCACTTTTTCAATCAGGCCGAGGAGGAGAAAGGTCACGCGCTGAGGTTTATCAAATACGTGGTCGATGCCGGCGGGCGGGTTGAGATCCCTGCGATCGATGCGCCGAAGTCGAAATTCAAGACCGCGCGCGACGCAATCAAACTTTCGCTCGACCAGGAGATTCACGTGACGAACCAGATCAACGCACTTGTCGATCTTGCGCGGAAACAGAACGATTACATCACGATCAATTTTCTGCAGTGGTTCCTGACCGAGCAGCTCGAGGAAGTTTCGTCGATGGACAATTTGCTCAAAATCATCGAGCGCGCCGGCACGGATTTACTTCAAGCGGATGAATATTTGGCGCGCGTCGGATTGCGGACCATGCCCGAGCCGCCTAAAGACTAATTCAGTCGTTGAGGTCCGAGCCGGACTGGCCTTGTTGAGAGGTTGAGCCCAAAGAAATTTCTGGGTTCTGGTTTCCTAATTGATTCAGGCTTTCCGGAACCGCCCGAGCACGTAACCGCTGATCGCAAACCCGATAAGTGGGCGGCCCATGTCGATGCAGATGAGGGGCCACGGATTGGTTTCGAAAGCTGAGAACACCAAGATCGTGGCGTATTCCATAAAGACGAACCCGAACCAACACGCGAGCGCGATTTTCAATCCACACAGTGCGTTTTCCGGATTCAGTTTTGCAATCAACAACGCGAGCGCGTAATTGACGACGATTGCTGCAAAAAACGCGAACACGAACGCGCCGACATTGTGAGTGCGCTCGATATCCGTGGCTTCTTTGGCGTGAAGATTGAGCCAGGTCTCGCCCCAGATCGCGTACCAGCCCCAGCCGATCAGGAAATAAACGACGATGAGAATCCAAACGATCTTGTGGTTAATTCGAGCGTTCATCAGGACGACAACTAGACACGATTAACAGGATTTAAAAGGATTTTGATTTCGAGGGACCAGGAAACGGTCTCGTCAAAAAATCCGGCACGCACTGTCTACGCCGAAACAGGCTCCGTCTGGGTCACGGTCTCGGTCGGCTTGTCGATCGGCGCCGGCTCGATCGAAACAATTTCTACTTCGCCGTTCGGCAAGGCGACGACTTCGCCTGGTGTTTTGCCAAGCAACGCCTGACCGATCGCGGTTTGGTAGGAAATTATATTCCGATCCGGATCGCCGTCCCAAGCGCCGAGGATCGTGTAGGTCTCAGTTTTCTGAGAATTTTTATCGCGCACCGTGACTACGGTCCCAATCGAGACGCGCGACGTGTCCGCATTTTCAAACGAAGTCCCGCGCGCGTTTTGCAGATCGCGTTCGAGCTCGGCCCGCTGCCGGGCCAGCACGGCCTGCATTTGCTTCGCCGCCTTGTATTCGAAATTCTCACTCAAGTCGCCGTAGGACCGCGCGAGCGAAATCTCTTTCACGTTCTCCGGAATTTTTTTCTTCACCAATTCTTCATACTCGGCTTTGCGTCTGTCCAAGCTGCTCCACGAAACCACGAGAGGCTGCGCCTTCTCCTGCGGCTGCGCACCGGCGATCATGCTCTCGAGGTCTGGGAAAACTTTCACGATCCGCGCAAGGAGCGAGCGTTTCGTGAGCTCATCGAAAAGCGGACTCAGCTGCAACCGTCGCATCGCGTCGCGCGCCAGGCCCGCGTCCGCGTGACTGAACATGTCATGAAACAATTGCCGCTCGTCCATGAGCAAACGCTGCAATTTGCTCGCGCGTCCGGGCCCGGAATGTTGTTCGCGTTCGAGCGCGGACAAGATCGCGTTCAACAGCTCGGGATTAACCAACTCGCTCCAATCTTCGCGCTCTCCGATGAGCCAAACGAGCATCTCACTCGTCGCGGAATGTTCGCGCACGCTCCGCTCGAGCATCGTTTTGAGTTCGGCCTGTTTTCCGGAATCGCGGAAGACGTTCGGAATTTGCGCGACCATTCGCCCGTTCACCGATTGCATGAGCAACAACGCGCGCGCGCTCCAAAGCTCGCCCAGCGCCGCGGGCAATACTTGTAAAATCCTTTTCTCCTTCGCAGCCGGAAGCTTCGGCAAGATCGACACTAAACGTTTTTCTTCTTCCGCGATGAGTTTCTCGATCGTCAGACCAATGTGCGTGGTCTTTAATTGCGGAAATCGTTCGAGCAGTTCGTCACGAACAAGCACAAATTCGAACGCCAGCTCGGGATGCAACTTTTGATTCCGAGTCGCCACGTTCTCGATCGCCGCGATTACGGACTGCAGTTGTTTCTCCGGCTCCTTAAACTGCTGAGATGATTTTGCGATTTCCTCAAGCGCGGCCAGCTGCTGCTTTGGTTGACGCGCCTGATTGAACGTTTCGATCAATTCGTCCGCCTGCGAGACACCTTCGGCGCGCACCTGAATCGGCTCGGTCTTTTTCGCGGGAATCGAGAACGCGCCGCTCGCTTTCATTTGTTTGCGGGCAGAATCCCACCAGCGTTTCCATTCGGCCTCGGTGAAAAGATCGGGCACCATCCATTCGCTTATCTCCAAAGCGGTCGCGCTTCCTTCGCGGCTTTCCAAAATGTTCCGCACCATTGCGACCGGATCTTCTTTGGCCAATTTTTTTGTGCCGGCGAGATCGTTTGCTTTTCGAGCGAGGAAATGTCCGGCGGGAATCATCTCCAGGTTGTCGGCTGCGTATTGCAGCTGCATTGGGTGCCCTTTCTTTCCAGTGAAATCGATTACGATTTGATTGAGAAGTAGGTTCCACTCCGCGACGCGCCCGAATCCCCAGCTCTTGTGCAGGCAAAATGTGCCCGGCTTGAGCGTGTCCAATTTCTCGGCTGCTTTCGAGGTGATCTTGCTCGATTCGACCAGTTTCTCCAATTCCGCGTCCATGAAGTCGAACAAGCTACGATGAAGGCCCGCGCTGGCAAGCTGTCGCAGTGAATGTTTCCCATTGCCGTTGCGTGCGTCGCGTGAAACCCTACGCGCGTGTCACACACGAGCATCTGGTTTTGGATCGCTTTTAACGCGGGCGTGTTCGTCGCGTTGGCTCTCGATCTTGTTCAATTCAAACATCGCGGACGCGAGCTGAGCATCCGCGCGGCCGCCCATCGCGTCGGCATTTGGATCTTCCTCTCGCTTCTTTTCAATCTCGTCGTCTGGAAAATTCGCGGACCGGAGAAAGCTCTCGAATTTCTGACCGGCTACGTCATCGAGTATTCGCTCAGCGTCGACAACATCTTCGTTTTCATTCTCATCTTTCAATACTTTCGCGTGCCGGTGATGGCGCAACATCGCGTCCTGGTCTGGGGAATCGTCGGCGCGCTCGTCATGCGCGGCGTGATGATCGGGCTCGGTGTCGCGCTCGTGGAACGCTTCGATTTCATTCTCTATTTTTTCGGCGCAATCCTACTCGTCAGCGCGTGGCGGATGTTTTTCGTCAAACAAGAGCCGACCGACTTGGGCAAAAGCTGGATCATGCGCTGCTGCAGCTGGAGTTTTCGCGTCACACCGGATTTCCACGGCGAACATTTCAAAACCATGGTCGGCGACCGCTGGATGTTTACTCCGCTCGCGCTCGCGCTCATCGTTATCGACGTGATGGATCTCGTCTTTGCCGTGGATTCCATTCCTGCCGTGTTCGCGATCTCGCGCGATCCCTTCATCGTTTATACCTCCAACATCTGCGCAATTCTTGGACTGCGCTCACTCTACTTCCTCCTCGCGAAAATGATCGATCGTTTCGTCTATCTCAAAACCGGCCTTGCCATCGTGCTCGCCTTCGTTGGCGCCAAAATGATGTTGCGAGACCTTTTTGAAATACCGACTCTGCTCTCGCTCACCTTCATCATTGGCGTGCTCGCGGCGACGATCGGCATTTCGATGCTCGCAACCAGCCGGTCAAAGTCTCCCCCGCTGCCGCCGTCCACTCCTTAGTGAGCGCGCCACATTCGTCCGAAGCGCAGCTCGCGCGGCGGTTGGGTTTGTTCGATACCACGATGATTGTCATGGGCGGAATCATCGGCTCGGGAATTTTTATTAATCCGTACGTAGTCGCGCGCGCGGTGCACTCGCCGATTCTGATTCTCGGAGCGTGGGCCTTCGGCGGATTGATCGCGCTCGCCGGCGCCTTCATTTATGCCGAGCTACCGTCGCAAATCTCCGCGAGCGGCGGCCAATACGTTTATTTGCGCGACGCGTTTCATCCAGCGCTCGCGTTTACCTACGGCTGGGCGTTACTCCTCGTCACCCAAAGCGGCGGGATGGCCGCGGTCGCTGTGACCTTCGCGAAATATTTGTGCGCGCTCGTCCATGCCGAAAGCAGTGACAACATCGCCGCGCTCATCGCTGCCGTCGCGCTTGCCGTTTTAGTCCTGATCAACTGTCTCGGTGTGCGCGCCGGCAGCACCACGCAAAACGTTTTCATGATCTTGAAATTGCTCGCCATTGCGGCGCTCGTTGTTTTTGGACTTACCGTCGCTCACGCGAGCGGATCGAACGCTGCAAGATCGACATCGTCCGCGCCGACGCTTTGGAATTCACTCACCGCGTTCGGCGCCGCTCTAATTCCGGTGCAATTCGCATATGGCGGATGGCAGACCGCGCCTTTCGTTGCGGGCGAAGTGCGCCAGCCCGAAAGGAATTTGCCGCGCGGGATCTTGTTCGGCGTTCTCGGCGTCATCGCGGTTTACTTGTCGGTCAACGTCGCCTGTCTGCACGCGCTCGGCGCTAACGGGCTCGCGCAAACAAAAACGCCCGCATCGGCCGTGATGCAATCGGCGCTCGGAGACACCGGCGCGCGCATCATTGGAATTGGAATCGCGCTCTCGACCATCGGCTTTCTTAGCCAAAGCATGCTGACTGCGCCGCGCGTTTATTTCGCAATGGCAGAAGACGGACTGTTCTTTTCCAGTCTCGCTAAATTAAATCGAGCGCGCGTGCCGGCATTGGCAATAGCACTGCAAGGCGCAGTCGCGATCGTGATTACGTTGTCGGGCGCCTACGAGCAGATTCTCAACTACGTGATCTCGGTCGACGTGATCTTTTTCGCGCTCACGGCCGCGACCGTTTTCGTTTTCCGCCGCCGCAAGATCGACAATCAACCGGCGTTCGCGATTCCCGGACATCCATTCACGACTTTATTTTTCATCGCGGCGTGCGCGGCGGTTGCGTTCAGCACAGTCTATCGTTATCCGCATAACAGCGCGGTCGGGCTCGCTATTATGCTGACCGGAGTTCCGGTTTACCTGTTTTGGCGAGCGAGACAGAAAACGCTCAACGCTCAACATCCAACGCCCAACTTCCAATGAAGAAAGCGGATTCAGCGTTCATGCATTGGGCCAAGACGCGCCGACCTGCAAAGTACGATCTCGCGTTGAGTGGAATTCTGAATCTGCCGCTCGCTGAATTGAGTTTTGATCCGAAGCAGTTGGAGTTGCACGGACAAAATGCTTATGGATCTCGGACGCTGCTCGAGGCGATTGGCGCGCATCGCGGCGTCTCGCCAGAAAATGTTGTCAGCGTCGCGGGCGGCACGTCGATGGCAAATCATCTGGCGATGGCGGCGCTGATCGAACACGGCGACGAAGTTCTGATCGAAGAGCCGACTTACGATCCCCTGCTCGCGGTCGCGGAATATCTCGGCACCGACATCAGACGTTTTCCAAGACAGTTTGAAACTGGATTCAAGATCGACATCGACGCGTTGGAACAACAGATCACGGATCGCACGCGTTTGATCGTGCTCACGAATCTGCACAATCCGAGCAGCGCGCTCGTTGACGAAATGGCCCTGAGACGAATCGGCGAACTTGCGCGCAAAACCGGCGCGCGCGTGCTCGTCGATGAAGTTTACCTGGAGGCGATGTTCGAGAACTCCCCTGCTCCGGCTCTTTCTCTCGGCCCGCAGTTCGTCGTCACAAGCAGTTTAACAAAAGGATACGGACTGAGCGGACTTCGTTGCGGCTGGATTTTGGCCGAACCGGCGCTCGCGGAAAAAATTCGGAGACTCGACGACATCTTCGGCGCAAGCGCGCCCTATCTCATGGAGCAACTGAGTATCGCCGCAATCGAACAGCTCTCGAAAATTTCGGCGCGAGCGAAAGCGATGTTAGAGTCGAATCGCAAAACCCTCCGCGCTTTTCTCGCTTCCCGGGATGACGTCGAGGTTGCCGCGACAGACTTCGGCACAACTTCGTTTCCGCGTTTACGTGTCGATGTTGACGAGCTTTGTCGGCTCTTGCTCGAGAAGTACGAAACGGCGGTTGTGCCCGGCCGCTATTTCCAATCGCCGGCGCACATTCGGATCGGCATGTGCTGCGAACCGGAAGACTTCGCAGAAGGCGTTCGCCATCTCGGCGCGGCGCTGGATCAACTTGCAAAATAATGCCCAGAGCGAAGCGGCCTACTTGGCCGCTTGAGCGAGCACGCTGCGCAGTTCGTGAAAGTCGACCGGCTTGGTGAGATGGAAATCAAAACCGGCGTCTTTGCTGCGTTGGATGTCCTCTTCCATTCCAAAACCGGTGAGGGCAATGCCGGTGACCTTTTGGCTTTTTTTCGCTGCCATGATGACATCGTAGCCGCTGCCATCGGGCAATCCGATGTCGCTCAGAACAACGTCCAGAGTTTTCGAACGCAAAATATCAAACGCACTCTCGGTGCAGTCCGCGACCGAAATGTCGTGCCCGAAATGTTGCAGTAATCGAGCAAGCGTCCGCCGCGTGTCGTGATGATCTTCCACGAGCAGAATGCGCAACGACTTTATTCGATGCGCCGGCGCGTGACTCGCCACACCGGATTTGCCTGTGCGCGCGGGCAAAGCGGCGAGCGTCACGCTAAATGTCGCGCCAAAACTCCGTCCGCGGCTTCCCGCCGAGATCGTGCCTTCGTGAAGATCGACAATGTATTTCGAAATCGCGAGCCCGAGTCCGAGACCGCCAAACCGGCGAGTGATCGACGGATCGGCCTGCTCGAAAGGTTCGAAAAGCGATTTAATTTTTTCCGGATCAATTCCAATTCCACTGTCAGCGATCTCGAATTGAAAACGGCCGTGCCGATCGTTGGAAGTGCGAATGTCGATCGTGCCGCCGCGCGGTGTAAATTTCACCGAGTTATTGATCAAGTTCCAGAAAACCTGCTGGATGCGCACCGGATCGGCCCAAATGGTGTGCTCTTTCGCCTTCAGCTCGGCCGACACGTTAATTTTTTTGGAAATAATGTCCGCGCGCATGATCTCGACCGCGTCGCACACCAGCGGATGCGCATCCACGCGATCGAAATGCATCTCTAGTTTGCCGCGCGTCACGCGAGTGAGATCGAGCAAGTCGTCGATCAATCGCGCCTGGAGCTGAACATTTCGCTGGATCGTTTCGATCTCGGGCGCGACGTCCACCGGCAATCGTTTGCGTTGACTGACGAGAAAACTGGCGGCCGCGAGCGCGGGCGTCAACGGCGTCCGCAGCTCATGACTAAGCGCGGCCAGAAAATCGTCTTTCGATTTGCTCGCCTGTTCGGCCGCGAGTTTGGCCGCTTCCATTTCGCGCGCGCGCATCTGCGTGGTGATATCGCGCGTCACCTTGGAAAAACCTCGCAACGTGCCCTGTTGATCGTAGAGAGCGGTCAAGACCACTTCCGCTTCGAATGTCGTTCCATCTTTACGAACGCGGCGGCCCTGGTCGCGAATGTGGCCGTTCTCGCGCGCCATTTTCAAGTTGCGCTCGGGTTTGCGCGCCGCCACGTCCTCAGTCGTGTAAAAGCAGGCAAAATTTTTCCCGATGATCTCGTCCGCTTTGTAACCTTTGATTTTCTCCGCGCCGGAGTTCCAGGTCGTGACCACGCCATCGGGATCGAGCATGTAAATCGCGTACTCCTCGACGCTTTCGACCAGCAATCGGAATTGCTCTTCGCTAGCCCGCAATTTCTGCTGTGACCCGTGCTTGGTCTGCGTACGCCTTGCCGATTTACGTTTCTCCATTAGAAGCCTTTAGGACGGGAATATACTCGAAGCTTAATCGCGTCCAACACCCCAGCCGCGCGTAAGAACATTCACAACGCGGCCTGGCCGGGAACGGACCTCTGCAAAACAGAGCGGCCATCGTCGATTAAAACGATGGCCGCGATGAAACAGCCTTCCCGCAGGAAGGTTGATTTAAAATTTGTACATGATCGCGGCGCTCACATTGTGCTCGCGCAACTCGGCCTCCTCATGCCCGAAGAAAGTCGGAGCTTGGTGGAAAAAGCTGTCGAATTCCACGCTGCCTAAATCAATGAACTGGTACTGCACCCGAACGCTCCAGTGATCGGTCAAGGCATATTGCAAACCGCCACCAACCATCCAGCCGGGATTCGCGTCGGCCGCGTCGCCACGTTGCACATTGTTTGAGGGTGGCCGAAACGGAAATTCCTGTCTGAATTGCAGATCGCCATAAGCGAAACCGCCCGTGATATAAGGCAACCATCGTCCGATCGCATAACCAAAACGCGGCGCGACGGTAAGAAGGTAGTGGGTCTTGAAGGAGGTCCGAATGTCGAATGAACCGATCGCAGGCGGGTTTGCGAAAAATCCTTCAAAATCGGAATCGCGCGCCCAAAGATAACCGCCGTCGGCCTCCAGTCCGAGCACCCAACAGCCCCACTGAAAATTGTAGCCGAGCAGACCGCCGGCTTCCGCGCCGCTGTGGTCGAGATCGTTCGGCGCGTGTGCGAGCACGAAATCACGGCCAGCTGGTATCGTATTCCAATCTCCGCCCAGACTCAGATCCAGATCAACGCTATTAAATTTGTAGCCGCCGAAGGCGCCAACGTAGAATCCAGCCCAATTAAAACAACTCGTCGGCGGCGGCGCCGGCGCGACTTGCTTCATTTCTTTTCCGGAAGGAAGTGGTTCGGGGCCGGCGCAGAGCAAGCCCACACCTAACGAGAGAACAGCAAAGGTTAAGACAATCTTCTTCATCGCGGTCGTTTTTAGCTACCCAGGCGTCGGCGGTCAATGCGGTTTACGAGGTTAGCCTCACATTCTATCCCGACCATGCCGCTTGTTTAGATCGACAATTGGCCCGAGCGGCACGATGCGAGTCGGATTAATTTCCTCGTGCGTCATATAATAATGACGCTTGATGTGATCGATGCTGACCGTCTCGGCGATTCCAGACTGCTGGTAGAGATCGAGCATGTAGCCTTGAAGGTTCGGATAATCGATGATGCGCCGCAGATTGCATTTGAAATGTCCGTGATAAACGACGTCGAACCGGATCAGCGTGCAAAATAATCGCAAATCCGCTTCGACAATCCGGTCGCCGAACAGATAACGGCTGTTCGCCGGCCGCTTCTCCATTTCATCGAGCGCATTGAAAAGTCTTTTGCACGCTCGTTCGTAGGCCTGCTGTCGTATCGCGAACCCGGCGCGGTAAACGCCGTTGTTAATGTTTTCGTAGATGAAATCGGAGAGCTTGTTATGCTCGGCTTCCAAATCCTTCGGGAAAAAATCGACATCTTTCTGCGCCGCGAATTCGTTGAAAACTGAATTGAACATGGGACAAATGTCGTCCTCACAATTGTTCACGATCCTTTTTGTTTCCTTGTCCCAAAGCACCGGGACCGTCACGCGCTCTTTGAAATTCGGATCGGTCGCAAGGTAGGCTTCGCTCAAATAACGAAAGCGATTCACCGGATCGGTTGATTCGAAGTCGTCGAGTTGATCGAGCTTCGCGCCCGGTTTCGATTTTTCCGGATCGCGGAAGGCCCAGCCTTTCTCATCGCGAAACGGATCGACAATCGTCATGCCGACGGCGTGCTCGAGACCTTTCAATTTGCGAAAAATAACGGTGCGGCTGGCCCACGGACACGCGAGCGAAACGTAAAGATGATAACGGCCGGCCGCGGCTGGATACGATGTCGATCCATCATTCGAGATCCATTCCCGAAACGCGTCTTCCTGGCGTTGAAATTCGCCGGATTCCGTCGCTTCCTTTTCGAACTGCGCTTTCATTTTTCGAAATTCACTTTGTTCATAGCGCAACAAAGCGGGGAGGTAAATGAAGCGACGTCGAGGCGTGTCCGTCTTGGGCCGAATCTTCGGTCCGCTGACCGCACACGAAAAAAATCAAAAAAAAGATTGCCTCAGCTATGGTGTTGTAGTTAACTATATCACTAGATGATGGACGAAGAACGATTACAGAGGCCGAGCGGAGGCCACTTCTCGAGGGCATTCGGAGGGCGAAATGGCTCGTGAATGGAATGATGGTCAGCCCATTTATCGCCAGCTTCGCGATCGCGTCGTTCACATGATTCTCGACGGCGTTTTGAAAGAGGAAGATCCGTTGCCCTCGGTGCGCACCGTCGCGGCGGACTATCGAATCAATCCCCTCACGGTTTTGAAAGCTTATCAGGAATTGGTCGACGAAGCGCTCGTCGAAAAACGGCGCGGTCTCGGAATGTTTGTGAAGCGCGGTGCGCGGGAACGATTGCTCAATGGCGAGCGTGAAAAATTTCTGGCCGAACACTGGCCGCGCGTGTCGGCGCACATCGAGCGGCTCGGTCTGAATTTGCACGAGCTGCCCCACCCTGCCGCAACGCGCCGTTCAAAAGGAGGAAAGGATTAAGCATGGCCACCATTGAAGCACGTGGACTTCGCAAAACTTTCGGAACAACGGTCGCACTCGATAATGTCGATCTTCGCGTCGAAGAAGGCCGCATTCTCGGGATCATCGGGCCGAACGGCGCCGGCAAAACGACGATGCTGAATGCGATCCTCGGACTCACGTCCTACGAAGGCTCGCTAAACGTCCTTGGCCGCGACCCGTGGAATTCGCGCGACGAGCTCATGCGCGATGTTTCTTTCATCGCCGACGTCGCGGTCTTGCCGCGTTGGATCCGGGTGACGCAATTGCTCGATTACGTTGCCGGGGTCCATCCGAAGTTCGATCGCGCGAAAGCGGAAAGTTTTCTCGCGAAGACAACGATCAAACATCACAGCAAAGTGCGCGAACTCTCCAAGGGCATGGTCGCGCAATTGCATCTCGCGATCGTGATGGCGATCGACGCGAAACTCCTCGTCCTCGATGAACCGACGCTCGGACTCGACATTCTTTATCGAAAACAATTCTACGATTCGCTGCTGAACGACTACTTCGATCACAGCCGCACGATTTTGGTGACGACGCACCAGGTCGAAGAAGTCCAGGACGTCCTGACCGATCTCATTTTCATCAATCACGGCCGGATCGTCCTCGAATGCAGCATGGAGGAATTCGAATCGCGCTACATCGAAGTGATGGTTCATCCCGATCATGTCGCAGGCGCGCGATCGCTCAAACCAATCTCGGAGAGGCAAGTTTTCGGGCGCAGCGTGCTTTTGTTTGATCAGGTCGATCGCAATCAACTCGCCGCGCTCGGCGACGTGCGCACACCGAGCATCGCGGACTTGTTTGTCGCGGTCATGAATCATCAGGCCGAATCGAAGGGAGCATCGAAATGAGCGCTGAAACGAATACTGAACCCGCGGCAAGATCGACAACGCAGCCGTTGTACTGGTCGGTGCTGCGCGAATTGTGGGAGAACAAATCGATTTACATCGCGCCGCTCATCGTCGCGGCCGTGATTCTGCTCGGCGCATTGATCAGCGCCGGCCATCTGCCCGAACGCAGACGCAACGCCATGTTGCTCGATGAAGTCCGCCGCCGCGCCGCGATCGAGCTGCCTTACAACATCGTCGCGATGGTTCTCATCTTGACCGCGTTCATTGTCGGTTTCTTCTACTGCCTCGACGCGCTTTATGGCGAACGCCGCGATCGCAGCGTTCTCTTTTGGAAATCGCTGCCGGTCTCAGATCTGACGACTCTCCTTTCCAAGGCGTGCATCCCGCTTCTGATTCTTCCGCCAATTATTTTTGCGATCGCGGTCGCAACGCAGTTCATCATGATGCTTGTCAGCACCGTCGTGTTGATGCCGAGCGGTTTAGCCGGAACGACCTGGGCGAATTTCAATTTGCTACAGCAATCGCTCATCTTGCTTTACGGCCTTTTTGTCATCGCTCTTTGGCACGCGCCGATTTACGGATGGGCGTTGTTGGTTTCGGGAATTGCGCGGCGGGCAACATTTCTTTGGGCTGTCTTGCCGCCGCTCGCTATCGCGGTGTTTGAAAAGATCACATTCAACACCAGCTACTTTTGGTCGATGTTGAAGAATCGCCTCGGCGGCGCAGGCGATACCGCTTTCATCTTCGAAATGCATCGCGGGTTGTCAGTCGATCAATTAACTCCCGCGCGATTTCTGGCCACGCCCGGACTGTGGATCGGATTGATTTTTGCTGCGGCATTCGCTTTCGCAGCAACGCGCCTGCGCCGATATCGCGGACCACTTTGATCTGCTTGCCCTGAACCGAGTCTCAAGAAGGAGAAAAACATGCACCCGACCGTCAAAGCCGCACGCATCGCCGGCGCCGTGTACTTATGAATGGTATTCACGGCGCCATTCACCCTGATTTATATTCCCACCAAGCTCGTTGTCCGCGGAGACGCGACGGCGACAGCCAACAACATCGTCGCCCACGAGACGATGTTTCGCCTCGCCATCTTCGGCGATCTGATCACGGCCGTGATTTTTATTTGTCTCGGTGTCGCGCTCTACCGCTTGTTGAGCGGCGTTAGCAAGACCTGGGCGATGTTAATGCTCGCGTTCGTGATCATCTCGGCGGGAGTCGGATTTCTCGACACGCTAAATAATATCGGCGCGCTGATGCTCTTTCGCGGCGCCGACTTCCTCAAGGTGTTCGACAAAGCACAGCTCAACGCGCTCGGCTATCTGTTTATTCGCCTGCACGATGAAGGAGTTTTCATGAACGAGCTTTTTTGGGGCCTGTGGCTCTTTCCGTTTGGACTGCTCGTTTTTCGTTCCGGATTCATGCCCCGATTCATTGGCGTTTGGTTAATGATCAATTGTTTCGGCTACGTCGTGTTGTGCGCGATCGCCTTGTTTGTTCCGACCTATTACGGCGCCGCGTTTAAATGGGCGCAGCCGATCTTGTTCGGCGAACTGATAGTCATGCTCTACTTCCTAATCAAAGGCGCGAAACCGACCGGGCTAACTCCTCTCCCGGCCTAACAATGACTCAAGTTCACAACGCTCGGCTCGCCGGTTTCGCTTTCCTGTTCTACATCTTCGCCGGCATTTGCGGGATGATCGCGTTTGATGCCGCGACGAGTGGCAACACACCTGTCGCGCGACTGGCGAGCATCACCGCGCACTCGCCGTTCATGTCGCTGAGCATTATCTGCTCGGTGCTGACGATTCTCTGCGCGATCGCGTTGGCCGTGACGTTGTTCGCGCTCACGCGTGAAGAAGATGTCGATCTTGCGCGTCTGGCGATGAGCTGCCGGTTACTTGAAGCGGCGATTAATACAGCTCCGCTTCTCGCGCTGGTCGCATTGGCCCATCTCGCGAAGGATGCGCTGGCTCAAGAGAGCTCGGTTACCGCCGTTGCAACGTTATTATTGAAAGCGCAGACCTGGAGCACTCCTATCGCTGCGACCATGTTCGCGATCGGCAGCGCGATTTTTTGTGCGCTCTTTCTTCGTAGCCGATTGATTCCCACCTGGATGGCGAAACTCGGTTTTATCGCCTCGGTTCTACTGATCGTAGCGGAGCCGCTTGAGGCCGTCGGGTTAACCAAGGGCTTCTTCGCGGCGATTGTTTGGCTGCCGATGCTCGCATTCGAGGTTCCATTCGGTGTCTGGCTGCTCCGTAGCGGCGGCGTTCGTTAGGCCAATGAAAATCAAAGGCGCACTGAAATGGTCGGCGTTAGTGATCCTGGTCGTTCTCTTCGCTTGCTTCCAATTCGCCTATTGGACTTCGACAAACGATTGCGGGCGCAAAATTCCAGACGGAACGGAGCGGATGAAAGCGATCAGGTATTGCGATTACGGTCCACCCGATGAAGTCCTGAAACTTGAACAAGTCGAAAAGCCGGTTCCGAACGACAATCAAGTCCTCGTCCGGGTTCGCGCGGTCTCTCTCAGATTTTACGACAGTGGTATGCTGGAAGGCGGTATCGGCAGGCTGGTGTTTGGACTTCGTAAACCGAAAAATACGATCCCGGGATCTGATTTCGCCGGAACAGTCGAAGCGGTTGGCAAGAACGTGAGCGAGTTCAAGTCGGGCGATGAAGTGTTCGGTGTAAGGGCGGGCTGTCTCGCCGAATACGTCGGTGTCCGGCAGAATGGCGCAATCGCTTTGAAGCCGGCCAACACTAACTTCGAGCAAGCCGCCTCGATTCCTACCGCCCTTGTCGCTTTACAAGGCCTGCGCGATACGGGCCGCGTGAAAGCGGGACAAAAGGTTTTGATCAATGGCGCGTCCGGCGGCGTGGGAACATTCGCGGTTCAAATTGCGAAAGCCTTCGGCGCAGAAGTCACCGGCGTTTGCAGCGGAAAAAATGTCGATCTTGTGAAGTCGTTAGGCGCCGATCACACGATTGACTACACGAAAGAGGACTACACAAAAAGCGATCAGCGTTACGACGTGATCTACGATCTGGTGGACAACCATTCTTTTGCCGAACGCCGCCGCGTCCTCAAGCCTGGCGGCATTTGCGTGTTGGCCGGGGTCGGCGGATCAGGAATGCACGAAGAGACTTTGTCCCGATTCATTGGCCTGTTCACCGCCTCCTTTCGTTCAAAATTTTCCAACGAGAAGTTTGTCATCTTCGGAGTCGACATTAACAAAAACGATCTCGGTGTTCTCCGTGATTTAACCGAAAGCGGAAAGGTGTCGCCCGCTCTCACCAAAACGTATCCCATGAGTGAATCCGCCGCCGCCTACAAATATCTCGCAACCGGTCACGCCAGCGGAAAGATCGCAATCACGATCGAATAAAGGCCAAACGAAATGACAACTGACAAGATCGACAATTCGCAACGAACGCCTGCACGAGTATGACAAACGTAGAACAAACCAGCCTAGTGACGATGCAAAGATATGCGCGCGTAGCCGGCGTTCTTTTTATCCTAACAGTAATCTTCGGTTATCTCGGCGAAGCTTACATCCCGGGAAAATTTATTGTCGCTGGAGACGCGGCGGCGACCGCCCACAACATAGTGAATTCGCCGATGCTCTATCGCCTTGGCTTCGCGAGTTACCTGATCGAAGCATTGTGTGACATCGCGTTGGCGTGGATCTTCTATGTCCTGCTGCGTGCAGTTAACCGCGAGATCGCGCTTCTCAGTGCTTTCTTTGGACTGGTCTCAACTGCGGTTTACGCCGTCTCGGAGCTTTTTTACTTCGCAGCGCTGATCATTTTGCGCAATGCCACTGCGCTGGCTGCTTTTTCGCCCGACCAGTTGAACGCCTTGGCGTTGCTCTCGCTCAAGATCTCGGCGAACTGCGGTTGGATCTTTCTCGCCTTTTACGGTGTTCCGAGCGTGCTTCGCGGTTATCTCATCTTCCGCTCCGGGTATTTTCCAAAATTTCTCGGAGTGCTTCTGCTTATCGCCGGCGCTGGCTTTATCACGAAGGACTTTTTGGCCGTGCTAGCTCCCACCTATGCTTCGGATGTACTGCTGTTGCCGATGTTTCTGGCCCTCCTCTCCCTAATGGTGTGGTTTTTGTTCAAAGGCGTCAATGCAGAGGGATGGGAGCGCAAGCGACACGGAACCCAACGGGCCGATGGCGAATGAATTTGAAAATCAGATCAATCTCTAAATGGACTCTGCGCGTCGTTTTCACCCTGGTCGTGCTCGCAGGAATATTCACCTTCATCGCGTATTGGCGGTCGACTAACACTATCGATTAATGATTTGAAGCTTGATATCGAGTGAAAATCCAAAACTCTTGTTAGTCTTATGAGACGCATACTAAAGTGGGCAGTAGTTCTAATTCTTCTAGCGTTAGTGATCTGGTTTGAGATCGCTTACTGGACTTCGACCAATGATTGCGACCGCAAAATCGCTCCAACCAATCCGATGAAGGCGATCGTGTATTGCGATTACGGCATCAAGAATCTCAAGCTCGAGCAGATCGAAAAACCTACTCCGACTGACGATCAGCTTCTCGTTCGCGTCCGGGCGGCTTCGGCCAATCCCTACGACTGGCATTTTGTTGAAGGCACTCCCTACGTAATTCGAGCGATGGGGGGCACTGGGCTCCGCAAACCGAAAGATATTCGGCTGGGCGTCGATTTTTCCGGGACGGTTGAGGCAGTCGGCAAAAATGTGACGCAGTTCAAACCGGGCGACGAGGTCTTCGGCGGACGCGGCGGCGCGTTTGCCGAATACGTAACTCCGCGCGCGACGCGTGCCGTCGCGATCAAGCCGCCAAACGTGAGCTTTGAAGAAGCCGCTTCAGTAAATATTGCCGGCATCACTGCGCTTCAGGCGGTCCGCGATAAAGGAAAAGTTACCGCCGGCACGAAAGTTTTGATCAACGGCGCGTCGGGCGGCGTCGGGACGTTCGCCGTGCAAATTGCGAAATCATTTGGCGCGGAAGTGACGGGCGTTTGCAGCACACGAAATGTCGATCTTGTGAAGTCGCTTGGCGCGGATCACGTGATCGATTACACGAAAGAAGATTTCACCAAAGGCAGCGAGCGATACGACGTGATGCTCGACAATGTGGCCAATCATTCCTTGTCCGAATGCAAACGCGTGCTGACCCCAAATGGCAAATACGTGCTAATCGGCGGCGGCGGCGTGAACGACCAGGGATTTCTGGGTGGACTCGGAAAAGCGATTTGGGCGCCGTTGTTCGCAAAGTTCGGCAAACAACAGATGGGAATGATGATGGCTGATTCGAACCACGACGACCTGACGTTGCTCGCGGAAATGATGCAGGCCGGCAAGCTGAAGCCGGTCATTGATCGCACATACAAATTGGAGCAGACCGCGGACGCGATTCGTTACGTCGAAGAAGGACACGCCCGCGGCAAGGTCGTGGTTACGGTCGACTAAATTTGCCCGCGCGACTGGTTCAGGCTTGGAGGCTGGCCGAAAACGATTCGGCCTTCTGTTTTAGATCGGCAATGATTCCGCGCAGTTCGGCCGTGCGCTCGCGCACAGCTTCTTCAAGCGCGGCGCGCTGATTATCGAGAAGCAAATGCGCACGGCGCGTACTCAGCACGTTCCGAATGCGCAGCGCAACTTCGATGTGATCGAAAGGTTTGAGCAGAAAATCGGTAGCGCCGGAAGCGAGGGCGCGCATCCGCGATTCCTCATTCGTGTCGGCGGTAAGGACGATTACCGGCAAATACGGGTCCTCCGCGTCAGCGCGAAATGATTCGAGCAGCGCGAACCCGTCCGGCGGCGGCATCATTAGATCGAGAAGGACCAGATCCGGGCGAAACTGTTTACAACCGGCCAATACTTCCTTGGAATTGGTCGTGGATTCGAAACGCGTGTAGCCGTTCTCGGCGAGAATTTCCTCCAGGAGCGCCACATTTACTGGCTCATCGTCCACGATGAGAATTTTCATTTTGCTGAGCTCGCTCGAGTCGTTAGGCAAATTAGTCAATTTGGTCATGATGGCACCTCACTAAGTTCAGGCGAATTCTGAGCGATCGGCGTGGAAGCTCCGTTTCCATTGTTCGCTCCATTCGAGGCGACTTCGTCGAGTGTCTCGAAAAATTGCGGGATGTTGAGCGGCTTGGTCAGATAATTTTTCGCGCCTGCCTTCAGCAGTTTCTGAATCTGCCGCGGGGTCGCGTCGGCGCTGATAACGATGACCGGAATCTCGCGCGTAGCGGGCTCGCGTTTCAATTCCGCGAGAACATCCCAGCCGGGAACGTCGGGAAGATGAAGATCGAGCATGATAACATCGGGAAGATGTTGCCGCGCTAATTGCAGACCAAGATTTCCCTGCATTGCGCTGATCAACTTGAGCCCGGGACGTTCCTCGAGGACTTGCTCGATCAGCGTCAGGTTCGGCAAATTGTCCTCGATATAAAGAATAGTGCGCGCGGGATTTTCCGGCTGAATCGGGACGACCGCTTCCGCGCGCTTCGAAGCAACTTGTTCCAGCGGCGATGCAGTTCGAGGCAGCTCCACCCAAAAATTACTTCCTTGTCCGGGCGTGCTTTCCACGCCCATGGAGCCGTGCATTGCATCGGTAAGACGTTTCGAGAGCGCGAGGCCGAGTCCAGTGCCTTCCACGTTGGATTGCTCGGCGCCCAAACGTTCGAACGGGATGAAGAGACGGGATAATTTTTCCGACGAAATCCCCGGCCCGTTGTCCGCGACGCAGATGCGAATGTTTTCGCTGCCGCTCGTGTGATACGACACGGTGACGCGTCCATCGCGCTGCGTGTATTTCACCGCATTCGTGAGCAGATTGAGCAAAACCTGTTTGAACCGCTGACGATCTGCGAGCACGTAAATGCTGGCGTCGAGATTCGTCTCTGCTGAAAGTTGAATGGCGCGATCAAATGCAAGCGGCCGCATCAGGTCGATTGCCTCCGCGATCGCGTCCGCGACGCAGACCGCCTCGAGCGAGACCTGCATCTTCCCGGCTTCGATGCGGCTGATATCGAGCACTTCGTTGATCAATCCAAGCAGATGCTGGCCGGCGTTGAGAATGTGACGAATGCGTTTGCGCTGCACCTCGGTCGGTTTCTGGCGTTCCAAAAGCTGACCAAAACCCAGGATGGCGTTGAGCGGCGTGCGCAGCTCGTGACTGACGCGCGAGAGAAATTCGCTTTTCGCCTTGTTCGCGCGCTCCACTTCCTCCACTCGTTTCCGATAAGTAATGTCTTCAACTGTTCCTTCGTAATATAAAACTTTGCCGGCAGCGTCCCGAACCACGCGCGCACTTTCCGAGATCCAGATTTTCGTCCTATCCTTGCGATAGATTTCATATTCGAAACGCTCCACGAAACCGTAAGCTTCGATGCGCTGCTTGAATTCCTCTCGCTGGGCAGGATCGACATAGACGTCGTTCGCGATGTTTTTCGCGTGGGTCGCGAGATCTTCCGGCGAATCGTAGCCACAAATGCGGGCCAGCGCGGGATTGGCGCTGACAAATTCTCCGTCGGGCGTGGTTTGAAAAATTCCTTCAACGGCGTTTTCGACAATGGCGCGGTACTTCTGTTCCGCATGCAGCAGCGCTTCCTGCGCTCTTTTGTGCTCCGTGATGTCGCGCATGAAGCAGTAATGACCGAGCAACGTGCCATCAGCGTCAACGCGCTTGACCATCAAGACATGTTTATCGAAAACGGATCCGTCTTTGCGGATGGCGCATGCTTCAAACTCGGATTTTCCAGCCGCGAGCATTTGCTTGTAAGCGTTCATCGCGCCTTGTCGATCTTTCTCGGCCACGGTCGGCATCCAATCCATTCCCACTAGCTCGGCCGAGCGATAGCCCATCATTTCCGCATAAGCCTCGTTCATCCGTTCGTAACGGCCGTCCGGCGTCAGAATGGAAATTCCAGGCATCGCGTTTGTGAGCGCGAGATTCGTTTCATTCAGCGCGTCCTGCGCGCGCTTACGCTCGGTCACATCGATAGCGACCACGAGTCGCGCGGCGCGATCGTTCCAAACGAATTCGTTGGCCGTGATCGAGACATCGATAAGCGTTCCATCTTTCTTGCGATGTTTCCATTGACTGGTGGCCGTTTCGCCCTCGGGAAGAGATTTTATGTTGTCCACGAGCGCGCCAACATCTTCCCGCGGCCGAATGTCTCGCAGCGTCATGCGCAAAAATTCCTCGTGAGAGTAGCCGTAGTGTGCGATGGCGGCCCGATTGACTTCGAGAAAGGCGAGCGTTTCGCAATCGAAAACCCACATCGGCTCCGGATTGCGCTCGAACAAGGTGCGGTAACGCTCTTCCGAAGCGAGAAGTGATTGCTCAGCCCGGACGCGCTCGGTAATTTCGCGTTGCAGCTCGGAAGTGCGTTCGGCGACGCGTTGTTCCAACGTTACATTCATCTGGAGCAGCTGATCTTCCGCCATCTTTCGCGCGGTGATGTCCTTCATCATCGTGATGTAATGATTCGGCTGACCCTTCTCGTCACGAACCACAGCCGCGGTCAGATTGACCCAAAGCACCTCGCCGTTTTTGCGGCGGTAACGTTTTTCGAACGCCGAACGCGTGCTGCCTTTGCTCAGCTCCGCCACGACTTGGTGATCGCGATGCGTGTCCTCGGCCACGGTCAAATCGAGTGTGTTGAGTCCGATCAATTCCTGTGCGGAATAGCCCATCATGTGGCAGAGCGATTCGTTCACTTTCACAAACCGCTGCTCAAGATCGACAAGCGCGATCCCCATTGGGCCATCCTGAAAGATCTGCCGGAATGTTTGCTCGCTCGCTTCAAGCGCCGCCGTCCGGTTCGCGATTGAGCGCATTTCGCGAATGCTGCGCAAACAGGAGATGACCAAAAAGAAATCTTCAAAGACGACCCAGCCGGCGTGTTCCATCGAACGCCATGGGCTCGCGGCGAGGACACCGTAGACTGAATAAGGCCAGTAGATTCCGCGCAGGAAATGATCGAGCCCGACCACGACGGTAGCCGGGACCAGTACGCGCCAGTCGCGGTAAAAGGAAAGAATTACAAGCGAACCGAAAACGTGGAAGTGTGTTTCAATTCGACCCCCGGTGACGCTGATCAGCAACGCCGACATGAGCATCTGCGCCACTGCGATCACGTAACGAGTGATGACTGCGCCTGGGAGGAAGCGCGTCAGCCAGATCGGAAACGCGCTGATAATTCCGCCGAGAAAAATGGCCGCCCAAACGTGGGTATGAATGGCGCGCTCTTCTCCCGCCCAGGTGTAGGGCGAAATGACCACCGCCATGATAATGCAGGCGATCCATTGCACCACCATCAGGCGCGCAAATAATTCATCAGTGTTGCGATAAATTTCCTGCTGCTGTTCGCGAAACAGGTCCTCAGCGCGACGCGCGCAATTTTCCCGCGTGCTTAGCTCCGGCGCAGTCGCCGATTCTGTAACCGCCAGCGCTTTTCGAACTACTTCAAACATGCGCTTGTTGGTTTTTGACGGTGAAACGGACAACCGAACACCAGCGTGCGCGTTTGACTCGCGCTGTGCTGGTTGATCATTGAAACGATGCTGTCCTCACCCACGTTCTCGCCGGCGTGACCGCGCGATGCGGTAATGCCGCCGTTGAAAAGCAAACGACCATCGCGGTCGAAGAGGAACGCGTGACCCGATGTTTCAGCGCCGAAGCGCTGCGCTTCGATTCCATCGGCATCGGGAAGAATTGTGACACCGTTGATTTGCTCCACTGCACGATGCAGCGGCGTAGTCGCCCAATCGGCGGGGGCGCTTTGCGGCGTATAAAACAAAACAAACACGCGCGCTTTGGCTTGAGTGTGCGCGACGATCGACGCTAATTCGTTCACGCTCGCGCGCGTGCATGGACATTGCGGATGCGCGAACATCACCAGCGTCGGACGATCAGGCGCAAGCTGGATGGAGGAGTTTGAGGGCCAATTGCTGGTGACATTGCTTACTTTGCCGGCGGTATTTTCGTACTTGAGCAGCGCGTGCGCGCCGAAAACAGTCGCCCCAGCCCAGGCAATGCCGAGAGCGAGACTAACAGTGATCTTCGTTTTGGGGTGCATCCTCCGGAAAACCGCTCTTTCAAAGCACGGTCTATTCCATGCGGAGCGAAAACTCGGAGGCTAACCGTAAGGCAGTCAACTGATTGACAGATCGACTGTCGATCTTGTCTGCGGTTTCTCAGCGTACGGCAGCGGGAACGGGCGACGGATGGCCGGGCTGTTTTTGTCCGCCGAAATCGTGCTCGTGATAATGCGCGCTGCGCAGAAACGGAACTTTGTCGAGGACGTGTTCTTGGAACCATTCCAGCCAGAGATAGATCACCGGGGTCACGAACAAGGTCACCATTTGCGAGAAGATCAATCCGCCGACAATGACGAGTCCGAGCGGCCGGCGTGAGGCGGCGTCCTGCCCGAAACCCAGCGCGAGCGGAATTGCGCCCATCAAAGCGGAGAGCGTCGTCATCATGATCGGACGAAATCGCTCCACGCTCGCTTCATGAATCGCGGAACGCAGGTCCCAGCCTTCGTCGATCCGTTGCAACGCAAAATCGACAACCATGATTCCGTTCTTTTTGACGATGCCGAGCAACAGAAACAATCCGATCACGCTGTAGAGCGACAACGTTGAATGAAAGATCCACAACGTGGCGAGGCCGCCGACGACCGCGGGAACGATGGCTGGAAACAAAACCGTGATCGGGTGAACGTAGCTCTCGTAAAGAATTCCGAGAATCACGTACATCACGAACACCGCGCCGATGAGAAGCAAAGGCAGCGCGCGGAACAATTGGCGAAACACGAGCGCTTCGCCCTGGAACGTCGACTGCACACTCGGATGCTCGCGCTGGATTTGCGCGAACGAATCTTCGATGAACTTCGTCGCATCACCGATCGCCACGCCGGGTAGCAAATTAAAATTGATCGTGACGCTGGTGAATTGATCGAAATGGTTCACCGATTGCGGACCGACCACGGTGCTGGTCGAAGTAACGGCGCGCAACGGAACGAGATTGGCGGACGTGCCGGTCGTGGTGACAATGCCGCCGACGGCGCCTCCGGCAGTTGGGCCAATCGTGCTCGAGGTGTTACTGCGCACATATAAATTCGAGAGATCTCCCGGCTGCGCTCGCTCATCGTCTTTTACTTCGAGAATGACCTGATACTGGTCGTCAGGTTGTTTGATGAGATAGACGTAGTTTTGCGAATACGCGTTCTTCAATAGGCTTTGCACAGCGGAAGTGGAAACTCCGTACATCGCGGCACGCTCACGATCGATGTTTACGGTGAGGTTCGGCGTGCTGTGATAATAGTCCGAGCGAACAGATGCGAATCCTTTGAACTGACGCAGCTTCGCCATCAGCTGATCAACCGAAGTGTAGACTTCGTCCGGCACAATTCCGCTGATGGTGTAGGCGTACTGTCCCTGCGTTTGGTTTGTCGCGCCGACGTTGATTTGCAAAACCGGTTGCGGCGTAATGACCGCGGTGATGCCCGGGATCGTGCTAATCGATTTCTGCAGACGCAGCAAACATTGTTCGATCGGTTCGCGTTCGGCGCGCGGTTTGAAAACGGCAAAGATCACCGCCTGGGACGCGGCGCTGCGCTGCGCGGAGCCTGCGACGGTGAAAAATTGCGAGACGCTCGGTTCGGCGATGATCTTTTCATTCACCTGCTTCTGAAACGCGCGCATCTGTTCCGGCGACGTCCCTTCTTGCGCAATAAAAACCCCTCGCGCGGAGCCGCTGTCCCCTGGCGGGAGCAAAGTGAACGGCAAATGCGTGAAGAAAAACCAAAGACCGAGCATGCAAGCGAGAAGGATCGGCACCGCGAGATACGCGCGGTCCAGAAAGCGATCGAGCGCACGGCTGTACCAATCGATGACGCGTTTGATGAAGTTACCGGTCCAGCGTTCCATTCGCGCCTTCCGGTGTCCGGCGCGGCGCTCATCCAGGATCCGTGCGCACATCAAAGGCGTCAGCGTTAACGAAACCAAACCGGACGCGAGAATTGCGACGATAATGGTGATTGAAAATTCCTGAAAAATTCGGCCAAGCAAACCCGGCAGGAGCACGAGCGGAATGAAGACCGCGGCAAGCGATAGCGTCATTGATAAAATCGTGAACGAGATTTCGCCCGCGCTGTTGTAAGCCGCTTGTAAGATTGATTCGCCGTGCTCGGCGCGCCGGATCACGTTTTCCAAAAACACGATTGCATCGTCAACGAGGAAGCCGATCGCGAGCGTCAGCGCCATCAACGTCAGATTGTTGATCGAGAACCCGAGCAGGTACATCACCGCGAACGTCAGCAACAACGAGAGCGGCAACGCGACGGCCGGAATCAAAGTGTCCTTGGCGCGTCCGAGGAAGAGGTAAATGACCATGACGACGAGCACGAACGCGATGACCAACGTCGTCCGCACGTCGTGAACGGAATTCACGATCGTCTGTGAGCGATCGAACACTGGGACGAGCGTGATCGAGCCCGGCAAACCTGCGCGCAGCTCCGGCGTGAGAGCTTTGACTGAATTCGCGACTTCGACCGCGTTGGCGCCGGCCTGCCGCGAGACCGCGAGCACGACTATCGATCCCGGCGGATTAAAACCGCGCACAAAGAAGAAGCGCGAGGTGCGCTCGTCCTGCACGCTCTGTTTCACTTCCGCGATGTCGCGCAAATAGACCGGCGAATTGTCCTTGTTCCGCGCCACTATCAGTTTGCGATAACCTTCGGCCTCGTCGATCTGGCCATTGGGTTGCAAAACAAACGTCCGATGCGGCCCATCGAATTGCCCCGCGCCGGAGTAAACCGTTCCGGCTTTGATTGCGCTCGCCAAGTCGTCCATCGTCAGTCCGCGCGCCGCGAGCGCCGCCGGGTCCGCTTTGATTCGAATCGCGCCTTGCACGCCATAGATGTTGACCTGCGAAACGCCGGGAAGAATCGCCATGCGCTGGGCCACAACCGTTGAGGCGTACTTATATAGATCGCCGTCCGTCAGCGTGTCCGACATGAGTCCAATGAGATAGACTGCCTGATCGTTCGGGTTCGTTTTCGAAAACGTGGGCGGACTCGGCAAATCGATAGGTAACTTTCCGGTCGCGCGCTGGATCGCGGCCTGCACGTCGGTCGCCGCATCGGTGATGCTTTTGCTAAGAACAAATTGCAACGTCAGCGAAGTGTTCCCCTGCCCGCTCGAGCTCGTGATAATGTCGAGCCCTGGAATCTGCAGGAATTGCTTTTCCAACGGCGTGGCAATGTTGTTCGCCATCGTTACCGGATCTGCCCCCGGATACGAACAGCTCACTTGAATAATCGGGTAATCGACCGCAGGCAGATCGTTCACCGCAAGTTTGTTGTAAGTCGCAACTCCGGCGACGATCACCGACAACGTGAGCAACACCGTCATCACCGGCCGGCGAATGAATGGGCCGGAAAGTCCAGTCCCTTTGACCGAAATTAATTTTGGCGAATGCGGATTTCCGCTCTCCGATGTCGATCCTGGAAGATGTCGATCTTGTGAGTCGCCGTCGCCGTTTCCGGAACCGTCATGTTCGTCGGAGTGATCCATCGAAAAAAATCAGGGCGCGCTGTTGCCCGCGGCAGCCGCGCCGTTGCGCTCACTCGCAGCCTGTGGCGCGTTGTAAGGCTTCGGATCTATTCTCGATCCGGGCGCGAGCGCAAGCTGCCCGGTTACCACGACAGTTTCATCCGGCTCGACGCCGCTCTCGATCACTGTGAGATCGCCGTCCTGACGCTGTCCCGGTTTCACCGGACGAAGATCGACAGTGTTGTCTGGTTTCGTGACGAAAACGAAGGGCCCGCTTTGACTGATCTGCACCGCCTGCGACGGAACGAGCCGCGCGTTATTGATGACATCGAGAATGAAACGCACCCGCACAAATTCCGACGGCCAAAATGCGTGGTCCTGGTTCGGCGTCACCGCGCGCGCTTTCACGGTTCCGGAACCGGGTTGAACGGCCGTGTCGATGAAATACAAATCGCCGGTGCGGGCCGGCGCCTTCGTGTCGGGCGACCACGTCTGAACTTTTATGTTCGGGCCGCCAAGATATTTTCGCACCAAACCGAGATCCGTTTCCGCGACCGTGAAGTCGGTGTAAATCGGATCGAGTCCCTGAATCGTTACAAGCGATCCGGTCGAGGGGCCGACTAAATTTCCGATGTCGACATTGCGCAAGCCGATTCGCCCATTGATCGGCGATTTGATGTAGCAGTAATCGAAATTGACCTGCGCTGCTTCGGCGGCGGCTTGCGATTTCTGCGCGTTCGCCACTGCGATGTCATAATCCTGCGGTGCGATCACATTGCGCGAGCGCAAATCGACCTGGCGTTTGAGCGTGACTTGATCGAGTGCGGCCTGCGCTTTTGCCTGATCGAGCGCGGCCTTAAATGGCGCCGGGTCGATCGTGAAAAGCAGATCGCCCTTTTTCACGTCCGCGCCGTCCTGAAAATGGCGCGCCAAAATTTTGCCGCTGACCTGCGCCTGGACCTGCACCGTTTCAAAGGCCGCGCACGTGCCGATTTCCTCCAAATAAATTGGAACGTCTTTGCTCATGACCTTCACCACTAAGACCGGCCGCGCCGGCGGCTGCGCCGCCTTTTTAGATTCCGCTCCGCGCTGCAACGTTTTCGCGACCGCCAACGCCGCGAGAATTACGAAAAGGAAAATTCCCCAACGCGGAATCCGTTGCTGTCTCTTGCCGCCGGCGACTTTCATTCGTCGCGGCTCCTTGACTTCGGTCGTGGCTCCATTCCCTGGATCTATTCGGATTCCCATCTCAGTTCTTTCCATTCTTTCTATGGCGAACCCGACCCGCGCCGTTTTTTGCTTTTCCGTTTCCGCCTGCCTTCTCGGCCTTTTGCCGGATGCGATCCAGCACTCTCATGCAAATCCGCAATTCGGCGGGCGAGATTTCATCGAGCAATTCGTGTCGAAGTTTGAACGCAGCGGAACTGATTCGTTCAATCACGCGTTGCGCGCGCGGCGCCAGATGCACTGTCTTGCAGCGCCGATCGTGCGCCGCGTTTTTGCGCGCGACCCAGCGATCGCCTTCGAGCCGATGCAGCAACGTGACCAAGGTTGGCTCTTCAATCCCGAGAAGTGAGGCGATCTCGGCCTGGGTCAGCGGCCCGGGCGCAGCCGACAAATGCATTAAGGTTCGCCATTTCGCCTGGCTCAAACCCATCGGCTTGAGCCGCTCGTCCAACTTCAGCCGCCACGCCCGGGCCGTCCCGTGCAGGAGCGGGCCGAAAAGATCGACATCATTGGTCTTCACAGGATGGAATTCGTTAGCTTGCTAACTAATCCTAATCCCGAAGCACTGCCAATGCCAGCGCCTATTCGATCTTGAGCAAGAGGATCGATTCTTTGCGATAATCCGTGCTTCGCATGATCCGGCGCGGTTGGCGCGGTGCCCAGCGATTGCTTTCCAAAACCTCCTGTTCCCGCTCAGGACGGACTAACAAGTATTTTGCATCGAGCGGGACCTCGTCGATGTCGCTCGCGTAAACGAGATGCGAACTCATGTAAAAAAAGATCGGCTGATAATTTGGATCGAGCGCGTAGAGGACTTCGCCGCGCGGAATGTTGGATTCGACCTGCGTCGCAAGGCGTTTGATCCGCTGCCGCTGATGCAATCTGGGCACGATCGCAATCGCGTAGGTCCACATCGAAAGGCACGCGAGAATAACGATGGCGAGGATCGTCCGTTTGCATGTCTCAGCGGAAAATGGTTTGTCGCCGAGCCAATTTGGCCAGCGAAGATTTTGCTGCGTCAGCGTCATCGCGAGCAACCAAATGCCCGGAACCAGCGCGGGCATCGCGTAACGCGGAATCGATCCCGGGACAAGATTGACAATGACAAAGGGAACGACCGCGCCCCAGACAAGAGCGCGCGCAAGTGGTCGCTCGTTCTCGGCGAAGTTCTCAAATCGCACGAGCGGCAGGAAAATTACCCACGGCAAAAGATAAAGAACGCCGTGTGGCATGTTGAAAATCCATCGGCCAAATTGAAAATCTGTTCCGCGCAAACGGCCGGTGAACTGCTGCGACCATTTTGTCGTCGCGGTGACGTGGTTGGTTGCCTGCACAAACGGAATCGCCCAGGCCGCGAAAATCCCGACCATGAGAAGAATGCCTAACAAATGCGCGGGATGAAATAGCGCGCGCCATTTACGCTCCTGCCAGACGACGGCGATGACCAGTCCGTAGAAAAAAACCAGATGAAGCGGGCCCTTCGCGAGGAAGCCCAGGCCAAGAAATACGCTGGGAATCGTCCAAATCAGCCACGCGGATTTCTTTTGCAGCCATAAGCTCAGCCAAAAGATCATCGCGAGCGCGCAAAGCGAAACGTAAAGCCCTTCGATCTCGATCAGTCGGCCCTTTTCGATGATTCCGGCGTTGATCAGCCAGATCAGCGCGGCGATTGTCGATCCTCGATTGCCTAACGAGCTGCGCGCGACGGTGACAAAGGAAACGGCGACCGCCAAAACGCAAAGGATGGAAGGCAGCCGCGCGGTCCATTCGTTTTGAATACCGGTAATCTTGAACGAGGCCGCGACCAGCCAATTGACCAGCGGCGGTTTGCGGAAATAGGTTTCGCCGCCGACCTGCGGTACTAAATAGTTACCGGTCTGGAGCATCGTGATCCCCGGCAAAATCCTGCGCCCTTCTTCGCCTTTGATCGCGAGCGAGCCGAGGGCAGGAAAGTAAAGCGCGGCCCAGACGGCGATGACGATTGCGAGGTTGGCTGCGCGCGAGTTCACGACGGAGCAATGGTGGACGCTGCGCTCTCCAGGTTCAACTCCACACCTTGACGGTATTCCAGCGCAAGCGTAACCTTACCGCCTAGTCCGCGCTGGAGGGAGTGGGAAGAGACGTCCCACTCTTTTTAGTCTGCGGACTGGATGTTTTATGAACGCAGAAATAGCAGCAATGCTGGATTACATGGAGCGGGAGCGCGGAATCAAGCGCGAGACCCTGCTCGAGGCGCTTTCCACCGCGCTGCTCTCCGCCTCGAAGAAAAGCGTGGGCGCCGCTCGAGATCTCAGGATCGACATCGACCCGAAGACTTGCGACATCCGCGCGCTCGCGAACTTGATCGTGGTTGAGACCGTCACTAATCCGCAGGATGAGATCGCGCTCAGTCGCGCACGCAAACTGAAACCGGACGCCAAAGTTGGCGACACGGTCGAAGTGGAAGTGACGCCGAAAAATTTTGGACGTATCGCCGCCCAAACTGCGAAGCAGGCGATGATGCAACGCATTCGTCAGGTCGAGAAGGAAATGATTTATGAGGAGTTCAAGGACCGCGCCGGCGAAATCGTTTCGGGCACGGTCCGGCGGTTTGATCGCTCGGATGTGATTCTCGATCTTGGAAAGTTCGAAGCGGTCATGCCGCAGCGCGAACGCGTGGTCGTTGAAGATTACAACGTTGGCGATCGACTGCGCGCCTACGTCGTCGCGGTCGAAAACGGATTGCGCGGACCCGAGATCATTGTTTCGCGCAGTCATCCAAATTTCGTGCGCCGCTTATTCGAATTGGAGGTGAGCGAGATCGCGGATGGCACGGTGGAGATTCGCGGCATCGCGCGTGAAGCTGGTTATCGAACAAAGATCGCCGTTTGGAGCGCGAACGACAAAGTGGATCCGGTGGGCGCGTGTGTCGGCATGCGCGGGTCGCGGGTGAAGAACATTGTGCGCGAGCTCAACAACGAAAAGGTGGACATCATTCGCTGGAGCTCGGAC
>DATBCV010000087.1:0-58444 GCA_036270275.1 Chthoniobacterales bacterium
CATCACCACGCATTACATGGACGAAGCCGAACGCTGTCAGCGGCTGGCTTACATTTCCAAAGGCAAGCTCCTCGCGGATGGCCCGGTCGATGAAATAGTTTCAAGTGTCGGCCTAACGACTTGGGAGGTGCGCGGCCCTGATCTCGCGAAATTGGCCGAAGAGTTGCGCAAAACACCCGGCGTGCAGCAAGCGGTCGCGTTCGGCAATTCGCTTCACGTCAGCAGCACCGATGCAGCCGCGCTCGAACGCGCGATCGCGCCTTTCCGCCGCGAGCCGTACCGATGGGAACAAATTCCATCGGGCTTGGAAGACGCTTTCATCAGTTTAATGGAACACCCGCCATCGTCATGAAACATCCGAAATTTTCCTTCGAACGTTTGCGCGGCATCATCGCCAAAGAATTCCTGCAGATGCGGCGGGACCGTCTCACCTTCGCGATGATGCTCGGCATTCCGCTGATTCAGCTCACGCTCTTCGGTTTCGCGATCAATTCCGATCCGCGACATCTTCCGGCCGCGGTGCTTCTGGCCGATCAAGGCCCGCAAGGACGAACGCTGCTCTACGCGATGAAGAACAGCACGTATTTCGATTTCGTTAAGCAAGTAGAAAGCGAAAAGGAAGGGCACGATTTGCTCGCGCGTGGCCAAGTGCAATTCGTGATCAACATACCACAAAATTTTAGCCGTGATCTTTTGCGCGGCGATCGGCCTTCGCTGCTTGTCGAAGCTGACGCGAGCGATCCGGCTGCGACTGGAATCGCGCTCGGCTCGTTAGGCCCGCTTTTGGATACCGCGTTGCAAAACGATTTGAAGGGACCGCTTGCACCGCTCGCCGGGACGAGCGGTCCGATCGATCTTCGCGTGCACTCGCTCTACAATCCCGAAGTTGTCACGCAGTACAACATTGTGCCCGGTCTGATGGGCGTGATCCTCACGATGACGATGGTGATGATCACCGGCCTGGCGATCACTCGCGAACGCGAACGCGGCACAATGGAAAACCTGCTCTCGATGCCGACGCGTCCGAGCGAAGTTCTCATCGGGAAAATCGTTCCCTACATTCTGGTCGGCTACATCCAGGTTTCGGTAATTCTGATCGCGGCACATTTTCTCTTTCATGTGCCGATGCAGGGCAGCATTGCACTGCTGCTTTTAGTCGCGCTTGTCTTCATCATCGCGAACCTCGCGATGGGCATCACGTTCTCCACCATCGCGAAAAACCAACTACAAGCCGTGCAAATGGCGTTCTTCGTTTTTCTCCCCTCGATCTTGCTCTCGGGTTTTATGTTTCCATTTCGCGGAATGCCGCATTGGGCCCAGATCGTCGGCGAAGGTTTTCCGCTAACGCATTTTTTGCGAATCGTTCGCGGCATTCTGTTAAAGGGGAACAGCGTGATTGATGTCAGTCTTCAGCTTTGGCAGATCGCGCTCTTCGCTCTGATCGTCCTCACAATCGGGATCAAACGCTACCGGCAAACATTGGATTAGTTGGTGTGCTTCCGCGCAAGATCGACAATTAGCCAGTGATCGAATCGCTGACCAGATATCGGCGAACGAAAAGCGACCACATCAACAAGGCGATCAATTGATACCAGGCGAAGAACCGATCGTAGCCGCGTTTGCGCACAATTAATCCTGCGGCGCCGAGAATTGCGAAGTGACCGACAAAGGGCAAATACCATGCTGGGTCGAACAAGCCGCTGCGAAGGGCGGTTTGCGTGATGTCCATCATGCAAAAGACAATGAATGCGGAGTAGTAGCCGGACCTGTTTTCCGCGAATCGATTGCGGCGCTCTTCTTCCGCGGACAAATCCGGCGGATAGAGAAATGTCGTTAACATGTAGAGCGCGATCGTCCAGCCAATCAGCACCAGAAATTTGTCGAAACTCCAAACCACTGTGCTGTTCCATTTGAACGCGACCCACCAATTCAAAACGAGAACGAGCAAGGTCGCGAGCGTAAGGACGATGTGCACTTCGTCCATCGGCGTTTGTTTGCGCCGGTAAAACGCGCGGCCCGCGCCGGCCAGTAGATTGGTTACGGCTAGCCCGATCACGATCGACATCAGGATCGAGATAAACTCAAAGCTGCTCATCAAGTTGAGCTGGCTTTGGTTCTGCATGACGCCGGGTTTCGGCGAATAAGCGCCCGACCGAGCTAGTCGTTCGAGTCTTTCAGCATCGACTTCAACTGGTCGCGAAGCTCGGGCGATTTTTCATGGCCATGCGCTAAAGCCGCGTGCTGCACCGCCGCATCGAGCACTTCCTCTTCCGTGCCGGAGATTCGCAAGCTGCAATTTTTTTCGCTGGGATAATCGCGACAATCGATAGATTTGCGCTGCGCCATATGGATTAACTCTTTTTGAGCTCGTTTAGATCTTTCAGCACTTGCTCGCTATGCTCCGCTGGCTTTACGCCGGTGTAAACTTTGGCGACTTTTCCTTCCGGATTAATCAGGAATGTGTTCCGCGAAGCCATCAACGCGCCTTTATAATCCATTGTCGATCCGTACTCGGCCGAAACTTTTCCGCCCGGATCGGCGAGCAATTTGAAGGTCAGACCTTCTTTCGCGCAAAACTCCTTATGCGAATCCGGACTGTCCACGCTCACTCCGAGAATGACGGCGCCAGTCTTGTCGTACTGCGCGAGGTCGCGCTGGAAATTTTTCGCTTCAATCGTGCAACCGCTCGTCATGTCTTTCGGATAAAAATAGAGAACGACCCACTTCCCTTTGAAATCTTTCAAGCTCACTTGCGCTCCATCGCTCGTCTTCAAACTGAAATCCGGCGCCTGCGCTCCGGCCGCCGGTTGCGGTTGAGCTTGCGTCGTTTGATTCTGCGTGTCCGCGCCTTGCATGGACGAAATACTAGCCAGGCCAACGATTGCTAACAGCAATGATTTTTTCATGATGATGATCGAAGTGGGGCTGCAACTTAGTCGCGAGTCTTCGAAATCTAAAGAACCAAAATAGCCGCCAAGGAGCACTGAAAGCTTGCCCCCTTGTCGAAAGTTTAGCTCAATAAAGACCCGTCATGCCCAGAACAGTTTACGGCAATCTTCAGATCAGACCGTTTCGGTTGGCGCTTGGAATCGTCGCATGGATCGGCATTTTCGCGATGCTCATAACGCTGACGCGCGGTTTTACTTCGATCCCGGCGAATTCAGTTGGTGTAAAAACGCGCTTTGGCGCCTACGAGGCCGTAGTGAATCCAGGCTTGGCCTATGCAATTCCCTATGTCGACGAAATTAGAGTCGTGCCGACGCAGCGCTTGTTGAAACTCGAGTTTGGTTTTACCACCCCGAACGCCACCAACGCGTTTCAGGGCGATCGCGAGCCGGAGGAGACTGAGACGATGATCACCGGCGACCTCAACACCGCGCTTGTCCCCTGGGTGATCCAGTATCGCATAACTGATCCCAAAGTTTACCTTTTCGGCGCGCGTGAACCGGAACAAACGCTGCGCGATCTTTCCGAAAGTGTGATGCGCGAAGTAATCGGTGATCGCACGGTTGACGAAGTTTTGACCATTGGCCGGCACGACATTGAGACATCGACTTTAAAACGGCTCGCGGAACTTTCTTCGCAATATGGTTTGGGAATCCAGATTCAACAGGTGCAGCTCGCCACTGTTCGGCCGCCTGCCGTTGTCCAAGCGGCGTTCAATGAAGTAAATCAGGCGCAGCAGGAAAAACAGACCGCGATCAATCAAGCCTGGGCCGTTTACAATGACGCTGTCCCGAACGCGCGTGGACAGGCAAAGGAGCGTGAAAAGCAAGCTGAAGCTTACGCGTTCCAACGCGTGAATGTCGCACGAGGTGACGCGCAAAAATTCTCCCTTTTGCTGGCTGAATATCGAAAAGCGCCTGAAGCGACTCGCCGCCGCCTCTATCTCGAAGCGATGCAAGCGATTTTGCCGAATTTGCAGAAGAAAATCATTATCGATGACAGCTTAAAAAATATTTTGCCGACACTGCCGCTGGCGCCCACCGAACATTCGGGGACATCGCGATGAACGTGATTGATGCAACACCCGCGCCGCCGATTGTTTCATGGACGATCCGAACGCTCCAGAGCCGTTTCATGATGCTGCTCGGGATTTTTTTTATTCTAAGCGCACTGAAGTGGGGAGCATTTCTTTTCACCGTCCACCAATACGAGACGGTGATTGTTACCCGCTTCGGAAAAATCGTTAGAACCCTGGCCACACCTGGGCTTAAAACAAAACTGCCGGTCTTCGACAAAGTTCAACGCTTTGATAAGCGAATCCTGGCCTGGGATGGGCCGCCAACGGAATGTCCGACAAAAGATAAGCTTTACATCATTGTCGATTGCTTTGCGCGATGGCGCATCAGTGATCCGATGTTGTACTACAATCGCCTGAACGACGAGCGGAGCGCGCTTTCGCGACTCGACGACATCCTCGGCAGTGAAACCCGCACTGCGGTTGCTACTCACGATCTTGTCGAACTCATTCGTGTGACAAAGGGCAGGAAACCACTGCGCGACGAAGAATTGGAAAAAAGCGGAACGCTCTTGCCGAGCGCGATCCCCGATATCGAGTTCGGTCGCGGCGAGATCGAACGCCAAATTACCGAGCGGACGCGCCAAAAAATCGCGGACTTTGGCATCGAGCTTCTGGACGAACGCTTCAAGCGAAGCAAATACAATCCCGCCGTTGCCGCGAAAATTATTGAGCGAATGTCGAGCGAGCGTCACCAAATCGCCGCGCGCTTTCGATCGGAAGGGCGCGGTGAAGCGGCAAACATCAGCGGTCAAAAAGAGAGCGACGTGGCGGCGATCAGTTCGACCGCAACCAAGAACGCTCTGGAAATCGAAGGCAAAGCCGACGCCGAGGCTGCGGCGATTTACGCCGCCGCATTCAGTTCTCCCGACGCGCAGGAGTTGTATACATTTATGCGGAGCCTCGATGTGATGCGCGCTGCTTTCGAAAAGGAAACGACTGCTGTTATTTCGACGAGCAGCGACCTCGGTCGAATGTTGAAGTCGATGGCCGAAGCCACTTCCACCTCGAAACCGAATCGTTGATCTCGCGCATCTGGACGATCGGGCATTCGACGCGCAAGATCGACATCTTCATTGCGCTGCTGACGGAGAACGGGATCAAGCTCGTCGCCGATGTGCGGATGTATCCCGGATCGAAACGGTATCCGCACTTCGGGCGTGAGGCGTTGGCGAATTCTCTTCGTGAGGCCGGAATCCGTTACGAACATTTTCCCGAGCTAGGCGGACGGCGAAAAGCGAAGCCGGATTCGAAGAACACCGCGTGGCGAAACGAAATGTTCCGTGGTTACGCCGATTACATGGAGACGGAAGATTTTCGCAAAGGAATCGCGCGCCTTGTCGATCTTGCAAACGCAGTTGGGCCAACTGCGCTTATGTGCGCGGAAGCAGTGTGGTGGCGTTGTCATCGCTCGCTCGTTTCTGATTACTTGAAAGCGCGCGGCGTGGAAGTTTTGCACATTCTTGATCGCAACAAAGTCGAGCCGCACCCGTTTACTTCGGCCGCGAGAATTGTGAATGGCGAACTGAGTTACGCAGCTCTTCTGTAGTGGCCGCCGTCTCGGCGGCGTTTCTCAATATTGCCGCTGAGGACAGCGGCCGCTACAGCACTACCGCGGATCGGTCACGCGCCCGATGAATAAACACGTCCCGCTCGGCACGTGCTGGATCGCGTAAACAAACGGCCGATCGACTTTCACATGAATCGGTTCTTTCGGTTTTTCGAATCGCGCGGTGACCTCCATCATCACAACTGCGGTTGCGGCGGCCGCTTCGGTGCCTTTCTCGTCGACCGCGATGAACGTTTTGTGAAACACGTTTGAGATCGCGAGATATTTATCCGGCCGTCGCGGCGATATGCGATCGAAGTTCGCGCTCCCTGGCGGATCATCGAACGCGGTTTTCATTCCGAGCGTTTCGAGATTCTCCTTCAGCGCAATGGTCGGCGCCGCGAACTTAAATTTCGGCAGCTCAAGATCGACATCTTGCGTTTCAAACGTCGCGCATCGCTTTAATATTTCGGCGCTCAACCCGGATTCGAGTTTCGCAAGGCCATTCACTTCGTCTGGCATTAAGATTACGAATTGCAGCTCGCTGCCGGAATAGGGGATCGCGACCGTTGTGAAGCCATCGCCTTTGGCAAACCGAAAAGGTTTTTGCTGCTCCATCATTGGAACATCGACCGGTGCGCCGCCCCGAATGTGAAATGGCTTTGGCTTTGTCATCGCCGCATTGAATTCGGAACCCCACGGCGCTTTGAAATAAATCGCATTCGCCAAAACGAGGCGCGTTAATTCTTTGATTCCGCCTTGCGGAATGAGGTCGCGAATTTTGTCGCGCGTTTGATCCGCGACCCACTTGTTGATATGAGCCCGCGCCGCTTCTGGGTTCGCTTTGAAAGCGATCGTTTCAAACGGCGCACCGTAGAATTTTTTCACTAGTGCCTGAAAGGGATCCCGAAACTCGTAACCACTTTGCGCGAACAAGTGATTGGCGATCGAAAGCGTGATTGGTTCGCTCGGCCCGCTTTTCTTTTTTGATTGCTCGGCGATCTTCGCCGTCTTCGTCGCCATTTCCGCGAGAGAATCCTGCAGCGCGGTGAACGAGGCGTGAATTGCGTCGCCATCATTTGGAAAATGGAGCACACGCGCCATTTCTCTTTTCGTTTCGCCATCCGCGCCCGCAAACGTCATTGCGAGCGCGCTCTCGATTGAATAAGGCGAAACGCAAAGATTCTCGTCGCCACGCGCGAGCCGCTTGTAAAGATCGACACCGATTTGGTTCGTGGCGTTTGCCGCGAGATTAAAATCAGCGGCGTGAAGTGAAACCGACGCGAAAAAAATCGCAAGAAACGGCGCACAATCTTTAATCGGCCTCATAATAGAGATGGGTCGGCCGGGACTCGAACCCGGAACCAACGCCTTAAAAGGGCGCTGCTCTACCGATTGAGCTACCGACCCGAATCAGAGAAGGAAGTTCCTAATCTACGTTGCGGTTTGCCGCAAGAGTTGTAGGGCAGGCGCTCCGCCTGCCAACTCCGCCACTCCGACGGTCAGAGACCGCCGCTACAAAATTTGAAGCAAATCGCGGAGCGAATTTTTCTTTCGATCCAATTCAAAGATCGACAATCCGGCGGCGGTCGCTGCTTTCCAATCGCGCTCAGGATCGTCGCCGGCGTGCAGAACTTCATTCGGTTGAAGCTTAATCACATTCAGCGCGCGGCGAAAAATCTCTGGGTCGGGTTTATCCGCGCCGAGCTCGCTTGAAAGAAAAACGTGCGGGAAGAATTTCGAGACGCCGAGTTGTTCGAGAATCATTCGCAGTCGGCCGTCGAAATTCGAGATGAGGGCCAGTTGAAAGCGCGGGTGCAATTTTTCCAGGACTTCGAAAACTTCCGGGAAAAGTTCCCAAACGCCGGCCTCCGCGAAGTGTTCGTATGCGATCTCGAAAAAGTTATCGCGATCAAGCTCGCCCAGCGACGGCGCGACTTCATTGATGACAAGCTCGACAAGTTGGCGCCACCAGTCTTTGTCATCATTTTCGCGCGGGCCGTCGATTGCTTGGCGCGGCGGCATTGCTTTCCAGGCGTTTTGAAATGCGCGATCGAGCGCGAGCGAATCCCATTTCAACCCGAGCTCGTTCGCGACCAGCGCGTAATGGTAACCGACGCCGCGCGGCAGATAAAAGAGTGTTCCGGCGGCGTCGAAAAAGATCGCTTTTGGCGGCGGCTCGATTTTGTTTGTTGTCACGATGAATGGACCCGATCGATGGAAAGTCGTTTTGCTTGTCCTTGCAACCTTTGTTGTCGGCGCGGTGACGGGCGCGTTTTTCGTGATGGGCTCGGCCAAAGACGAAGTGCGGCGCACGCGCGATCCGCGCCGATTTTTTTCGAACACGCCGGAGCGCTGGGTGAGCGAAATGAAATTAACGCCCGATCAGGAACAAAAGCTCCGTCCGATTTTGCAACAGATCGACAATGAGCTGACGAACCAGCGCGCGCTCGAGTTGCGCGAGGCGGAAGGAATTCTTTCTCGTGGCGAAGATCGGATCAAAGGACTTCTGCGGCCCGATCAGAAAGACAAACTTCATCAAACGTTCGAGCAGCGGCGGCAACGGGTGCGCGATTGGATGAGCATGAACGATCAGCAAACGGAACCGGACTCAAATGCGCCCTCACCTCAATCTTCTCCCTGAGGGAGGAGGGCAGCGAAAACCAGGTAACTTCGCTTCTCATGTTGGACAATTTCGTTTCGACAATCGATTGATTCGGATGCTGCCGGTCGAACATAACGATCCGATCAACGCGAAGATTCTCGCGATTTCGGAGGACAAGGTAGCGGGCTTCGTGCGCGAGCCGTTCGAGGAAATTGCGCGGCGCTCGGGAGTGAATGTCGAGGAGGTCATGTCGCGAATCGCGGCGATGTTGCGCGCGGGAACGATCCGCCGCGTCCGGCAAACATTACTCGCGACAAATCTCGCTGATGGCGCACTCGTGGCGTGGAAAGTTCCGGGGAACAAGATCGACAGCGCGTTTGATTTCATGTTTCAACGCGATCCGTTTTCCGGACACGTGGTGATTCGCTCAACCGAAACCGCCACCGCCGGCAGCGAATACAAACTTTGGACGACAGTCAAAGTGCCCCGCGGGTTTTCAATGGAAGAGCATTGCAAGTTGCTCGCGAAAAAAGTCGGCGCGGAAAAATTTCGGATCATGCCGGCGAAAGGAATTTTCACGCTCGGAGTCGGACATGTTCGCCGAAAAACGATCGAGCCTGGCGAGAAATCAGACGCGCCCGCGAAGATGATCAAAGTGGAAGTTGTCGATCTTAGCGAACCGGAATGGAATGTTTTGCTGACGCTGAAGCGTGAATTCGCGCCGGAAGAAATTCGAGCGACGCCATGGGCGGCGCGCGCCAAAGAAGCGGGCGTGGGTCTGGATGAATTTTATCGCGTAGCGGAAGATTTGAGCGCGCGCAAAATTATCGGACGCTTTTCGACATTCCTCGAGCATGTGAAACCATCGCAAACCGGAATTCGTGTTACGCGATTCAACGCGCTTTTTCATTGGGCCATTCCGACTGGCCGCGAACTCGAGACCGGCGGCGAAGTCGGGCGTCATCACATTCTGACGCATTGCTATTGGCGCGAGGCCGGCCCGGAATTCAACAACGTGAACATCATGGCGGTGGCGCACGGCACCGACAAAGAGCGGTTGCTTGAGCACAAGGCGGCGATAGATCGACATCTTCGGTCGTGCGGCATTCCGGTTTCTTACACGAACGTCTTTTGGGGCGGGCGCAGCGAAATCAAACCATCGGAGATTTCGCCGAAGATTTATCGAGAATGGCTGGCGCGGGCGGCATGAGCCTGCAATTCTCGCGCAATTGAAATCGCTCGTCGAAAAATTGCGCAACGGCAGCGATCTAAGCAGCGACGACGTTGCTTTAGGACTGGCGGAATTGCTCTCCGACCAGGTTGACGACGAATTGAAGGCGGAATTTCTGACCGCTTTGCACGAGAAAGGCGAAAGCGCGGAAGAAATTGTCGCGTTCGTGAAGCAGCTGATGAAACGCGCGGTCGATCCGATGATTGATCCCGCGAAACTTCCGGGGCCGATGATCGATATCTGCGGCACGGGCGGAGACGGATTCGATTTCTTTAATGTTTCGACGACCGCGATGTTTGTGGTAGCCGCGGGTGGGGCCGTCGTGGTGAAACATGGAAATCGACGCGTCACTTCGAGCTGCGGAAGCGCGGACGTGCTCGAACAACTCGGGATCGCAATCGATCTGACGCCGGAACAGTTGAATGAAAGTCTCAAACGGCACGGGGTCGGTTTTGTTTTCGCGAGAAAATATCATCCGGCGTTTCGCGCGCTGGCCGAGATGCGGCAGCGACTTGCGCAAAAAAATCAGCGCACCGTGTTTAATATTCTCGGCCCGCTTCTGAATCCCGCGCGACCTAAGCGACAACTGGTGGGCGTGTTCGAGTCGCGGCTGACTGGACTTTTTGCGGAAGCGCTGCGCCAGCTTGATCGCGAGTTTGCATGGGTGGTTCACGGGCTGGCGGACGACGTGAAGGGGATGGATGACATTTCAATTTGCGGCGCGACAACGGTTGCCGAATTGAGTCAGGGCAAAATCAGTTCGGCGATTGTCGATGTGAGCTGGCTCGGAATCCCGCGAGCGTCGGTCGCGGAATTGAAAGGCGGAGATGCGCGCCAAAACGCGGAAACGATCGAAGGAATTCTTTCCGGCAAAATTTCCGGTGCGAAACGCGATATGGCGATCGTTAATGCAGCGGGCGGGTTCGTGGTTGCGGCGTTAGCCAAGGACTTGAAGGAAGGAATCGATCTCGCGCGCGAAGAGCTGGACAGCGGGCGGGCGTTGGAAAAATTGCGCGCGCTACAAAATTTCAAGATGGGCTGAGCCCTCAACCTCAGTCCTCTCCCTCAGCGAGAGGAAGGCGACTTCCGCATCGCGCTACGATTATCGAAAATCTCGGGCGTAGCTTTGATCCAGGTTTTTTAGAAGCGTGACGGCGAGTTGGTGGCGATCGATTTCGCGATTAAGCGCAATCGCCAGCGAAGTCGCGCGGTCTCGCAGCGGTTCGGAAAAATCTTGAACTTGGTGATTCACATTCAGGCCGATGCCGACGATGGCGATGTGCGGCGCATTTTTCTGGGCGCGCATTTCTACGAGCACTCCCGCGATTTTTTTTCCAGCGACGGTCACATCGTTCGGCAGCTTGACCCTTGCCGGCAGCGAAAATTCCTTCGAAATCGTGTCCGAAATCGCGCGCGTGGACCAACGCAGTAAGCGAGGCGAATCGCCGATGTCGATCTTTGGCCGGAGCAAAAATGAAAACCAGAGACCAAGGCCGTGAGCGGATTCCCACGAATTGTCGCGCTGACCGCGGCCGGCGGTTTGGTGATCCGCGAAGACAACAAAGCCTTCCGGTGCGCCGCCGTTCGCGCGCTTCAGGATCTCGTCGTTGGTCGATGTTGTTTCATTAAGAGCAATTATTTCGCAGCCGATGATTGTCGGATCGAGGTCGGCGCGGAGTTTTTTGGCGTCGAGCGCCGCAAACGGCCTCATGACTGGATTGGCGCGAGCTCGAGCGAGAAATCAATCGCCCGCGGCGAATGGGTGAGCGCGCCGATGGAAATGTAATCGACCCCGGTGGCGGCGATTTGCCGAATATTTTTCAGTGTCACGCCGCCGCTTGCTTCGAATTTCACTTTGCCTTTGCCGATGGCGATGGCTTCGCGGATCTGCGCCGGCTTCATGTTGTCGAGCAGGACAACGTCGATGCCATCGATTTCTAAAAATCTGCGCACTTGTTCGAGCGTGTCGGCTTCTACTTCGATTTGAATGTTCGGATGCGTTTCGCGGAATTGCCGGAGCGCTTGCGGGAGAGAGTCGAAGCCTGCGACTGCGAGATGATTGTCTTTCAGCATCACCATGTCGAACAAACCGAAGCGATGATTCATTCCGCCGCCCGCGACCACGGCCGCTTTTTCAAGTGCGCGCAGACCGGGAGTCGTTTTCCGCGTGTCGAGGATCTTCACGTGCTCGCTCGCTGCGGCCTGGACAAATTTGCGCGTCATGGTCGCGATCCCCGATAAGCGTTGCAAAAAATTCAGAGCGACGCGCTCCGCTTTGAGAATGGAATGCGCGGGCCCCCGAAGCCCGAGGACATTTTCACTCGCGTTGATCTCGTCGCCATCCTTCCGCGCGGAAGTGATTTCGACCGTCGCGTCGACACGGCGAAAAACTTCCGCGGCGGTCTCGACGCCGGCGAGAATTGCGGATTCGCGCGCGACGATATTGGCCGCGGCCAACTGATTCTTATCGACAAAAAACTCGGTCGTAAGATCGCCGTCGCCGATGTCTTCGCGCAACGCGATCTCGATTGGATCGACAACGTGAGTTTTCATTGGGCGGCCGTTAGACGGGCAGCGCGATAAACGCATCGCCCGCGAACATAGGTCTCGAGATTACCGTGAGGACCGCCGCGATAAATGCAAAGCGCGAGAACGTCTTCGGGCGCGAGTTTACTCAGCCCGTTTTGATTCGGGTAGGGGAGAAGCGCTGCAAGATCGACAACGATCAGGTCCGCTTCCTTGCCGGGATCGAACGTCCCGATGATTTTGCCTTTTCCGAGTGTGCGCGCGCCGCCTTGCGTCGCGAGATAAAAAGCTTCGCTCGGACGAAGCGGCCGCAGATTCGGTTCGTAAGCGCTGCGCGCTTTTTGGACTTCGATCGCCGCGCGCATGACTTGCCACATGTTGAGCTCGGGCCCGCCGGCCACGTCCGAGCCGAGGCCGACGTTGATTCCAGCTTTGAGAAGTTGGTCGAGCTTCATGAGACCGCTGCCGAGAAAAAGATTTGAGCTCGGACAATGCGCAACGCTCGATTGCGCGGCGGCAATGGCGGCGATCTCGCGTGGATTCAAGTGAATGCAATGACCGAGCACAGTATGGCCGGTGAGCAGCCCGCATTTCTCGTAGACGTGTGTGTAATCGCGCGCGCCCATGTAAAGATGGTGGACCTTCTCGAGCTCTTCGCGGTTCTCGGCCAGATGCGTTTGCAAATACGCGCCAAGTCGCGCCGCGAGCTCGGCCGCACCGCGCATTAATTTTTCCGAACACGCCACCGCGAATCGCGGACTGAACGCGTACTCGAGACGTCCTTCTTCAGCGCGGTGCCATTTTCGGCAAAGCCGTTCGCTTTCGAGCAATGAAATCGACAATACTTTTTTCGGCTGAAGTTGGCCGTACGAGCCAATGTCCATCATCATCTTGCCGAGGATCGCGCGAACGCCGGAGGCCCGGGCGGCTTCAAATCCGATGTCGCAACTGTCCTCGTAGATGGCGGCATACGCCATGACCGTGGTGGTCCCGTTGCGCACCAGCTCGCGGAAAAATAGCGGCGCTTCGGCGCGCGCTTTCGGTCCGGTAAAGTCGCGTTCGACAGGAAAAATATGTTGTCGCAACCAGGGCAGCAGCTCGCTCTCGCCGCGCGCAACGACGGAATACTGCGGAAGATGAGTGTGGCAATCGATCAGCCCCGGAAAAATTGCCGCCGGCCGGCGATCAATCCAACGAACATCACCTCGCAGCCGGCGAAGATCGTCATAATCGCCGACTTGCGCGATTCGGCCGTTCTCGATCAAGACGGCGCCGTTGGCGCGGCCACGTAACGCGCCGAATTCTGGCGCATCAATGAGAAAGCCGCGGAGGCCGAACGTTACGCTCTGCATAAGACCGCGGAAGCTATCAAATCATTTTGGACAGGCGCGCCGCAACATCGCAGTTCGGAGCAGTTTCCGCGCAATCAAAGGGCGGTCCAGCTGAATCGGCCCGCGAGATCGGTACAAAAAAGATTCGGGCAGCGCACGCCAAGGAGAAACAGCAAATACAAGAAACGTGCAACCGCCCGAATCGCCTTAACCTGTTTAATTAGACCGCAGCCCGCCGCGAACGTTCGAATTATTTACTAATTTTTCGGGTCTGCCCGCGCCCAGTGATGAAGCGACCTATAAAGGCATCTCCTGCTGCGCCAGAACGCCCGCTTTTGCCGCCTCGTCTTTGATCTCCTGCAGGAGCGATTTGAACTCGCATTTCTCAAGCTGCTCGATGAGCGCCGGATAATCCGGGCGGATTTTCAATTCATTGATCGCCACCGGAAGCTCCATCTCGCAATCCAGCTCCACCATCTGGCGATTCTGTTCGATCTGCTCCCGGGCGGTGATCAGTTTGATCCGCATCTTGTCGCTTTTGACATTGTCGATCTTCGCCAGGAGCGCATCGAGTCCGCCGAATTCTTTGATCAGCGCGGACGCAGTTTTGCGGCCGAGACCGGCCACGCCGGGGATGTTGTCGACTGAATCGCCGGTCAACGCGAGCACATCGCCAATCATTTTGGGAGGCACGCCCCACTTGGCGGTGGCTTCGGCTTCCCCAAGCAGCGCGAATGCGTCTTTCGGTGACGCGAGATCGGCCTTTGCCGTGGTGTAAACTTTCACGCACGGGCCGATGAGTTGATATAAATCTTTGTCGTTGGTCGCAAGGATCACTTCCATGCCTTTGCGTTTGCAGGCGGCCATCGCGTAGCAGCCCATCAAGTCGTCGGCCTCCGTGTTCGGTCGCGAAATATTTTTAAATCCGAGGAGCGGCGTGAGTTTTTGAATGAAGTCGAGCTGCGGCACCATCGGCAGCGGCATTTCTTTGCGCGTTTCCTTGTAGGCCGGCTGCAGTTTGACTCGCTTTTCCGGCATTCCTTCGTCCCAAAAAACTGCGCCGAGCTCCGGCTGAAGATGTTTGATCATCAAGCGCAGAGTCTTTGTAAATCCGAAGATCGCGTTCGTCGGTTCGCCTTTGGAGTTGGACAAGTTCGGAATGGCGAAGAACGACCGGTAAACGTAGTAATGGCCGTCAATCAAAAGCAGTTTCATGAACTAGAGAGGATTCACTGATTTCGAGCGGATTTCAAAATCCAGAAAGCATCTCGTTTAATAATCTCTCTGTTAATCCGCTTAATCCTGTCCAATGATCAGGAAGATGGCCGAGGAGTGGATCATTCGCGTTGAGGGAAAAGATTACGGCCCGGCCGATCTCGAGACACTGCTCGACTGGAAAACGGACGGACGCGTGATCTCGACCAATCCCGCGCGCCGCGTCGATGTCGATTCGACCGGGGGAGCGCTGTTGAACGAGCCGGTGTGGCAAACGGCCGCTGAAATTCCCGGATTGTTTCGCGCGGAAGCGCCGCCGGTTCAGGTTGACGCCAGTGATCGGCAAGCAGAGAGCCGTGATCACATAATCGAAGCCAAACCGCCGAGTAAAAATATTCTCGTCGAAACGTTTCGAATTTATTTCCGCGGTTTTTTTCAATATGTCGGCCTCGCGCTGCTCGGAATCGTTCCGGTTGTTTGCGCGGAATTTACCAGTCGCTTTGTCGACACCGCCGCGGGTGTGAATGTCGATCTTCGCACGCTCGCTGCCGGATTATTCACGATGTGCATGTTTGGACTGCGGCTCGCGTTGATTCCGGTTTACATCGCGGGGATCCAAATCCTCACCGCCGAGCTCGCGACCGGGAGTCGTATCGGATTTTTCGATGTGCTGAATGGCGCCGTGAAATTTTGGCCGCGCGTCGCCGGTATTTGCATTTTCGTTTACGTCGTTTTCCTCCTCATCATCGCTTTTGGAATTCTGGTGATGTCGATGATGCTGGCCGCGTCGGTCTCCGGATCGCTTTTGTGGATCGTGGTGGCGCTCGGATTGTCGGCGTTGCAGCTCTGGGCTTTTTGTCGCTTTTTCGTGTTCACACTTTTCTGGCAGCAATTTGCCGTGCTCGAAAATTTGCCGGCATTCGAATCATTGCAGGCGAGCAACAATCTCGCGCACAGCGGCGCTGATCTCCCTTGGTATCGACGCCCGCTCTGGCGCGGCGCAACGATCGTTTCGATTTGGACGCTAGTTTTGATCGCCGTCGGATTAGTGGCGGTTTGGCCGCGATTGGCCGCGGAATGGCCGGTCGTTCAAGATTACTGGAACCAACTTTTGCAGACGCAGGATCCGCAGGCCGTCCTTCAAAAAATGAGCGCGAGCACGCAGAGCTCGCACGGGTTCGATTACCGCGTGCTGATGCTGAACATTGGCGAACGCATCCTCCAACCTCTCGTCGGGATCGCGTTTGTCGTGCTTTATCTCGATTGCAAACGGGAGCGCGAACCGTAACGCTAAACTCTTAGCGAAGCGCGAAACCCGCGCGCGGCATAATAGGATTGCGCACCGTTGTGTCCGACGAAGACGCGGCCGTAGCGTCGATCGCAGTAAAGGGCGCCGCCAAGTTTTCGAATGTCAGAAGGCGTGTTCACCCAACTCGACGTCTTCAAATCGAAATCGCCGAGTTCTTGCAGGTCCTGATATTGTTCTTCCGTCAGCAGCCCAACGCCCATCGCCTGCGCCATATCCACGGCGGTATTTTTCGGCCGATGTTCCTTCCGTGATTCCCATCCTTTCCGGTCATAACAAACACTCGTGCGGCCTTTGGGAGTTTCGGGGGAACAATCAAAAAAAATGTATTCGCTCGTCTTTTTATCCTGACCAACGACATCCGGTTCGCCGCCCGTTTTTTCCATTTCATGGAGCGACCAAAGTTTTTCAGGGTTCGCTTTGAGCGTTGCCTCCACTTTTGCCCATTCGAGACCTTTGTGGCGGTCCATGTTTTTCTCGAACCGCGCATTCAACGTTTCGAGCAACGATTCACGTTCTTTTGATGACAGCTCCTTTTTTGTTCCGGCGCCTTTCATGAAGAATCCTTTTATTACGATGTGGTCTGGACAGCCTGCCCCTGCGAACGTCGCGCATTAACTACCAACCAGATCTTGCGCGCGATGAAGAGCGCGATTTGACTCAGCAGAGCTCCCCCGAATCCAGACAGCTGATACGCGCCGAGCCATAGCGCAACACCAATGATGGCGAAGATCACGCCTGAGTACATCCAATATCCCGCAGCCATAATGGCGGGAACGAAGATGAAGCGAACGCCGCCGACATACTGTTGAACGTCCGAGGGCTCGCCATAAATATATCCGAGGATCGGAATGCTAAGGATAAGATGAACGGAGCGAAGAATCGCTCGTTTCGTGGAATTACTCATAATTGTATTGCTCCTAAGCGGGTTAATTTAGCGCCACATATCCAGCCAGTCCGTGCCGGCCACCTTCTCGACCAAAGCCGCTTTCCTTGTAGCCGCCGAAGGGACTTGTCGGATCGAATTTATTGTAAGTATTCGCCCAAACCACGCCCGCGCGCAGTTTGTTCACGATCTTGAAAATCTTGCTGCCCTTATCGGTCCAAACTCCGGCGCTTAATCCGTAGGGAATATTGTTCGCGCGTTCGATCGCTTCCTCCGGCGTGCGGAACGTCATCACGCTCAACACCGGGCCGAAAATTTCTTCCTGCGCGATGCGATGCGATGCGGTCACGCCGGTAAAGAAACTCGGCGGATAAAAATAACCTTTTGCCGGCAAACGCAGCCGCGGTTGGATCAGCTTCGCCCCTTGTTGCACGCCGCTGTCTACTAGCTCGCAAATTTTGTCGAGCTGCGTTCGTGAATTGATCGCGCCGATGTCGGTGTTTTTGTCGAGCGGGTCGCCGACGCGAAGGGTTTGGATCCGATCGCGCAATTTACGGATCACAGGCGCGAATACTCCCTCCTGCACAAACAAACGCGAGCCCGCGCAACAAACGTGACCCTGATTGAAATAAATTCCTGAAATAATTCCTTCGACCGCCTGGTCCAACGGCGCGTCTTCGAAGATGATGTTGGCCGCTTTGCCGCCGAGCTCGAGCGTCAATTTCTTTTTCGTTCCCGCGACCGTGCGCAAAATGCGTTTGCCCACTTCCGTCGAACCGGTGAACGCGATCTTGTCGATCTTCGGATGCTCTACAATCGCGCGACCGGTTTCGCCGGCGCCCGTCACAATGTTGACCACACCTTCGGGTAATTCCGCTTCCTGAAAAATTTCCGCGAGATGCATCGCGGTGATCGATGTTGTCTCGGCCGGCTTGAGCACGCACGTGTTTCCGCAGGCAAGCGCGGGCGCGAGTTTCCACGCCGCCATCAACAGCGGAAAATTCCAGGGAATGATTTGGCCCGCAACGCCGAGCGGCCGCGGATCCCGCCCCGGAAATGCGTATTGAAGTTTGTCGCACCAACCGGCGTGATAAAAAAAGTGCGCCGCGACAAGTGGAAGATCGACATCGCGGGATTCCTTGATTGTTTTTCCGCCGTCCATCGTTTCAAGCACGGCGAGCTCGCGCGATTTCTCCTGAATCAAACGCGCAATGCGGTAGAGATATTTGCCGCGCTCGCGTCCCGGCATTTTGCCCCAAACTTTTTCGTAGGCGCGCCGCGCCGATTTGACCGCAAGATCGACATCGCGCGCGCTGCCGTCCGCGATTTCAGCCAGTGTTTCTTCGGTGGCAGGATTGATTGAGTCGAAATGTTTGCCCGAACGCGGCCTAACGAATTTCCCGCCGATGAAAAGTTCGTAGCGCGGCTTGATCTTGATATAACTGCTCGCTTCGGGCGCGGGCGCGTAAGACCAGCGCTCGCCAAAGTTCAATTTCCGCCGCGCCGGCGGCAACGGCTCGCGATAGTTCAACGCCTTCTCTTCGCGAACGACCAGCGCCCCCGCGCGCGAACCGTTTCTGCGCGTGCCCATCTTTCGTTTAATGCGGCGGCGTTTCATGGCAGCGAAAAATAATCAGCGGCTTGATAGCGGCCGTCGATCGTTTTCACGATTTGCATCAGGACATCATTGGCCAGCGTGCTCGCGCCAAACCGAAACAAATCGGGCGTGAGCCAGTCGTCACCGAGTGTTTCCTTCACCATCACCAAATACGCCAGCGCTTGCTTGGCCGTGCGAATTCCGCCGGCCGGTTTCATCCCGATCCGCATTCCGGTTTCGTAAAAGAAATCGCGGATCGCCTCCAACATCACGAGCGTCACAGGCATCGTCGCGGCGGGTGAAATTTTCCCGGTCGACGTTTTGATAAAATCCGCGCCTGCGCGCATCGCGAGCTCACTCGCGAGTCTGACGTTGTCGTAAGTTTGCAGCTCGCCCGTCTCTAAAATTACTTTCAAATGCGCGTTGCAACAGGCTTCCTTGGTCGCGGCGATTTCGTCGAACACGCCGCTGTAGTCTCCGGCCAGAAAATTTCCGCGATTGATCACCATGTCGATCTCGTCCGCGCCATCGTTCGCGGCGCTGCGCACTTCCTGAAGTTTTAACCGCAGCGGCATCAGGCCGGTCGGAAACGCGGTCGCAACCGAGGCGACTTTTACCGCGGAATTGCCGAGAAACTTTTTCGCGAAGCGCACCATGTTCGGATAAACGCAAACCGCCGCGCAGGACGGAACTTCGTAGCGCGGATCGAGCGGCTGCATCGCTTTGCGGCAGAGGAAAGCGATTTTTCCCGGCGTATCTTTTCCTTCGAGCGTGGTCAGGTCCATCATCGAGATCGCGAGCTTGAGTCCCTGTAGCTTGGCGGAAGTTTTGATGCTGCGTTTGGCGAACGCGCCCGCTCGTTCCTCGGCCATCACTTGATCGATCCGCCACGGGACGGATTCGCCGCGGCGAACAATCGGCGCCGGCCGCGCCGCGCTTCGCTGGCGGGAAATTATTTTAGGGCGCGCCATTGTCTTCATGCCGTAACAAAATGGTTTCGAGAAAATCTCGAAAGTGGCGACCACTCGCGTGTCGCAATCCGATTCTTACTCCAAAGCCCTTAGTCAAAGCAATGCAGACCTTCTTTTTCCTTCTTGTGGAGCCTGATTTTTCACCGCGCGCACTCATGCTGGCAGGTGCGATTAGTCTGGGATTGCTAACTGTTTTCCTTCGCCACAAACTCGGCTAATCCGCAAACACAATCGCGAATTGCGCGTTGTGCCGGCGTGAGGAATAAGAGAATCGCGCCGTTATGACCACTGTTAAGACCTGGCCTGGAAAACCGTATCCGCTCGGCGCGACGTGGACCGGCGAGGGCGTGAACTTCGCCATCTTTTCCGCGCGTGGGACGAAAGTGGAACTCTGCCTCTTCGACAGCGTCGATGCGCCGCAAGAATTCGCGCGGATTCCGTTGCGCGAGCAAACCGAGGAAGTCTGGCACGTGTATCTGCCCGAAGTGCGCCCGGGACAACTTTATGGTTATCGCGTGAGCGGTCCGTTCGATCCGAATCAGGGACTTCGCTTCAACGAATCCAAATTGCTCCTCGATCCTTATGCGAAATCGATCGCCGGCGAGATCAAATGGTCCGACGAGATGTTCGGTTACATCGTCGGCGATCCCAACGAAGATTTGAGCCGCGACGTGCGCGACAATGCCTGGGCGATGCCGAAATGCGTCGTTGTCGATCCAAAGTTTGATTGGGGCCGGGAGCAAAGACCGAATACGCCATTTTCGGAAACGATCGTTTACGAAATGCACGTGAAGGGCTTCACGAAATTGCTGCCGGACATTCCCGAGAAATTGCGAGGGACCTACGCCGGGCTCGGCCATGATTTGGCGATTCGTTATTTAAAAGATCTCGGCGTGACGGCGGTGGAATTGCTGCCCGTGCACTGGCACGTCGACGATCAGGTGTTGATCGATCGCGGCCTAACGAATTACTGGGGTTACAACTCGATCGGCTTTTTCGCGCCGCATCATGAGTATGCCAGCGAACGCGAACCGGGCGCGGACGTCGCCGAGTTTAAGGAAATGGTGCGCAATCTTCACGCGGCCGGCCTCGAAGTGATCCTCGACGTCGTTTACAATCACACCGGCGAAGGAAATCATCTCGGGCCGACGCTTTGCTTTCGCGGAGTGGACAACGCGGCGTATTACCGGCTGCTCGCGGACAATCCGCGGTTCTATTTAGATTACACTGGCACCGGCAACAGCGTGGACACGCTTTCGCCGCGCACGTTGCAGATGGTGCTCGACAGTTTGCGTTACTGGGTCAACGAAATGCACGTCGATGGTTTTCGATTCGATCTCGCGCCGACGCTCGCACGCGATGGCAGCGGCGTGAACAAATTCCACGCCTTCTTCAAATGCATCCAGCAGGACCCGATTTTATCGCAGGTAAAATTGATCGCGGAACCGTGGGACGTGGGCGACGGCGGCTATCAGGTGGGAAATTTTCCCGCGCCCTGGTCGGAGTGGAACGGAAAATATCGCGACGAGCTGCGCGAATTCTGGCGGGGAGACGAAGGCCGCATCGGTGAAGTGGCGTATCGGTTGACCGGCAGCCCGGATTTATATCAACACGAGGGCCGCCGCCCGTACGCGAGCGTGAATTTCATCACCGCGCATGACGGATTCACCCTGAACGATCTCGTCAGTTACAACGAGAAGCACAACGAGGCGAACGGCGAGAAAAATCGCGACGGCGATCCTAACAATCGTTCCTGGAATTGCGGCGCGGAAGGGCCGACCGACGATCCGAAGATCGACAATCTGCGCCGCAAACAGCAGCGGAACTTTTTGACCACGCTGTTTTTGTCGCAAGGCGTGCCCATGCTTTTGGGCGGAGATGAATTCAGCCGCACGCAAAAAGGAAACAACAACGCCTACTGCCAGGACAACGAAATCAGCTGGTTCAACTGGCAGTGGACCGACAAACAAAAACGGCTCTTCGAATTTACGCGCAAATTAATTCAGTTCCGGCGCGCGCATCCCGTTTTTCGCCGGCCAAAATTTTTCCAGGGCAAGCGCGTTCCGGGCGAACAGATTCGCGACGTGATGTGGTTCAATCCCGGCGGCAGCGAGATGAGTCTTGAGGAATGGCAGTCTCCGTGGGTGCGCTGCCTTGGAATGCTGGTGAGCGGTGACGCTGAGGATGTCGTCGATCAACACGGCGAGGTTATTCGCGACGAAACTTTTCTGCTCTTGATCAATGCGCATTACGAAACGGTGCAATTTCTCCTGCCCGGCGAGGAACATCTCGAATGGCAGCAGATTCTCGACACCACGAGCGAAGAAGGTTTTTTGCAAACTCCTAAGAATTTTCCGTCCGGGGAAGATGTCGATCTTGGAGCGCGTTCGGCGATGGTTTTTAGACTGAGCAGCGGCGAATCTTTGCGCGCGAGAGCGGAATCGTGGCGAAAACGCGTTCTGGCCGCGTTCGCCGAACTCACCGGCGAAGAGGAACGTTCACGTTAAGCGGAAACGAGACAAGCTGCGCGGCAGGAAAATTTTGGACGCGATCTTGTTTTCGCTTGCGATTCTATTATAGAGAAATTGAATGAGCGCACGTTCGGCGCGCCACCGCCGCAGGTAGTTATGGTTTCGGCTTCTATCGTCATCACAGCAGATCGTGGCAGCTTAAAAGCTTACGAAGTCAACGAAACGCCGACGCGCGGCCCGAGTCTGAAATTAATCCAGGCCTTCGACATCACGGAAGCTCACGGACGATTGCTCGACAAGCTTACCGACCAGGCCGGACGTTTTCCAGTCACCGAAACTGCGGGGCCGCATCGCGGACAAGCATCGATCGCCGAGAGCAAACTCGAAAACGAAACCGAACGGCGAATCAACAAGGAATTGGCCGACCAAATCGCGAAGGTGATCAATGGCAGCGGCAGGGAGGGTTGGGCTTTCGCCGCGCCGTCGGAAATTCACGCCGCAGTTGTCGATCTTTTGCCCGATCGCGTGCGGGACCGGATCGTCGAACATGTGAAATCTGATCTTGTGAAAGTGGAGCCGGCAAAATTAGCGAATCATTTTCGTTCTCTTCGTCCGGTTTAAGCTCAATATCGTTTTATGCAATTGCCAGTTAACATTACCTACCGCGGTTTGGAGAAATCAGAGAAACTCGACGATCTCGTCATGAGCTACGCCGCGCGTCTCGACAAATTTTGCGATCACATCAACCGCTGCGACGTGGCGATCGAGCAGCCGAACCACACGCATCAAAAAGGAAATCCGTACCGTTGCCGGATCGACGTGACGGTGCGCCCGCGTCACGAATTAGTCAGCGACGAAAAGCAAATGGACAACGGCTCGCACGAGCCGCTTAACAAAGTGATCCACGACGCGTTCAAAACAATGGAGCGTCAATTGCGTCACCTCGTCGAGAAACAACGCCGCGAGTAACGCGTTCAGGATTCGACGGGTTTGCGTTCGTTCAGAATTCCAATCACCGCGCTGAGAATCACGAGCGCGGCGCTAGTTAGCCATAGCCAATAGCCGAGCCCGTAACGCGTGATTTTCTCGTAAGTGGGCGCTTCGCTTGCGATGATGGTTTGGCGAAAGAGAAACGCGACGATCAAGGCGGACGCGAGCGCGCCGAGGACCAGCGCGATCTTGTTTTTTCCCACGAACGAAAAGATCCAAGCGGCCAACAAAACCGGATTGGCCAGCCACTCGAAGATTCCATAGAACAATCCGATCGGGCCGATGAAGAGTAACCAAACTCCCGGCGATCCAGCGCTCGGCGGATCTCCGCGCACGTTGTAACAATTTTGAGTTAACGACGCGGCAAAGACGAGCACACTGATGAGCGTGACAATTTTTGAAGCGCGCATCGCAAGATCGACATCGAGTATGGCAATGGCCCGGCGGCCATTGCAAGTATTGCCGGGGAGTAGTGCGGGATGGTAACCTGCAACCTTGGCGGTTTAGCGGTGTGTAACCTTTGCAACCCTGAGGCCCTATGAATACTAAATTCCTGCTTTCTTTCGGCTGTTTGTTCGCAGTCGTTTTCGCAACATCGACAATTGATGCCGGACAACATCGCGGCGGCGGCAATCGCTCCGCTTCAAGACCTGCGCGCAACGGCGTGGCACGATCATTCGTTGGCGGCAATCGAATTGGCGCGCGGAATGGACAGCGCTTCAATGGTCAACGCTTCGTCGGCAATCGAAGTTGGAACGGCAATCGAAATTGGAGCGGTCAACGCTGGAATAACAATCGCTGGAGCAACAACTGGAACTGGCGCCGCCATCATCATCACAGCAATTTCGCCTTCGTCGGTTTCGGTTTCCCGTTCTGGGGTTGGGGAGGTTACCCGTACTACTATGACGATTACCCGTACGGTTATTCATCGTACGGCTGTTATCCGTACGGTTCCTACGGCAACGGCTACTATGGGAGCGGATATTACGGCAGCTACAATTACAACTACGGAAACGGTTACGGCTACGACAACGGGAAGGGCAGCGGATATGGAAACGGCTACAGTAACGGCTACTCCAATCAGTACGACGCGAAAGTTGCCGAGATTCAGCGCCGTCTTGCAAACGCCGGATATTATCGCGGTGAGATCGACGGCATTTGGGGGTCGCGAACGCAGTACGCATTGAAGGCGTATCGGCACGATCATCCAAACGACAACGACAACAACAATTACGGCGGCAATTCGCCCACGCTAAGAAATCGTCCTTATTCGCCGCCGCCGGTCACGAACGAACCCGAGCCGACCGAGTAAGGCGGATTAAGAATCGCAGATTAAGGTAACGGGATTATTTACCACCCGCGGCTCCCGCCGCTAGAGATCCCGAGCACACGAAGAATTTTTTGAATTCGGCGTAACGCGAACTTTGCGCTGATTTACCGAATAACGATCGCGAGACTACGCGGGTGCGCCGGGGGCGTCGGGGAGGGGCGGATGGGTTTCGGGGCCGACCACGACTTGGCGTGGCGGTTTTTCGGGCGGCATTTTTTCGCCGGAGACTGGCGTTACTGCTTTTGGCGGATGCAACATGTGACCATGCTGCATCAGCTCTTTGATCTGCTGACCATCCAAAGTTTCGTACTCGAGCAACGCTTTCGCGATCGCATCGAGATGATCGCGATTCGCGATCAGCGTTTGTTTCGCGGTTTGATACGCGTCGTCGAGTAAACGCCGCACTTCGCGGTCGATCTCTTCGGCGGTCGCTTCGCTGTAATCGCGGTTGCGTGTGAGCTCGCGGCCGAGGAAAACGTAATCTTCGTGCTCGCCGTACTCGACCATGCCGAGTTTTTCGCTCATGCCCCATTCGCAAACCATCTTGCGAGCCATCGCGGTGGCCATTTTGATGTCGCCGGCGGCGCCGTTGGTCACATCGCCGAACACAATTTCTTCGGCGACGCGTCCGCCCATTTTCACGGCGAGACTGGCGAGCAATTCGTTTTTGCGATTGGTGTATTTATCTTCCTCCGGCAGCCACATTGTCGATCCAAGCGACGGGCCGCGCGGAATGATGGTGACTTTGTGAAGCGGTTCGGTGTGCGGAAGCAATTCGAGGAGCAAAGCGTGACCCGCTTCGTGGTAAGCTGTATTGGTTTTTTCCTTTTCGCTCAGCGCCATGCTCCGGCGTTCCTTGCCCCAACGCACTTTGTCGCGCGCTTCTTCCAATTCGCTGAGCGTGATTCCTTTTAATCCCCGACGCGCCGCGAGCAGGGCAGCTTCGTTGATCACGTTCGCAAGCTCGGCGCCGGAGTAACCGGGCGTTCCCCGCGCGACGACGGCAAGATCGACATTCTCCGCGAGCTTCACTTTCTTCGCGTGCACGCGCAGAATTTCCTCGCGGCCTTTGACGTCCGGAAGATTGACGGTGATCTGTCGATCGAAGCGGCCGGGACGCAGCAATGCGGGATCGAGAACGTCGGGCCGATTCGTCGCGGCAATGATAATGACGCCTTCCTGCGTATCGAAGCCGTCCATCTCGACAAGCAACGCGTTCAGCGTTTGCTCACGCTCGTCATGACCGCCGCCGACGCCGTGACCGCGATGACGGCCGACCGCGTCGATTTCGTCGATGAAAATAATGCAGGGCGCGGATTTTTTGCCTTGCTCGAACATGTCGCGGACGCGCGAGGCGCCCACGCCGACAAACATTTCCACGAAATCGGAACCGCTAATCGAGAAAAACGGAACGTCCGCTTCACCGGCGATCGCACGCGCGAGCAAAGTTTTGCCGGTGCCCGGAGGTCCGACGAGCAAAACACCTTTGGGAATTCGGCCGCCGAGTTTCTGAAACTTTTTCGGGTCGCGCAAAAATTCGACGAGCTCCTGGACTTCGTCTTTCGCTTCCTCAACACCGGCAACGTCTTTAAACGTGATCTTGTTTTTATCGCGCGCGAGCATGCGCGCTTTCGATTTGCCGAAATTGAGCGCGCCTTTGCCGGCCATGCGAATTTGCTGGCGGAAAAGGAAATAGAGAAGCAAGAGCAAGAGCAGAACCGGTGCGAAGCTAGCGAAGACTTGCGTCCACGGGTGCGACTCGGACCGGATAGCGGGATAAATTCCCGCGGCCGCGAGTTTGTCTTTCAGGTCGTTCGCGAATCCGAGGAAAACCGTTGTCCGAAACGGCACTTCAATATTTGCGCCGGCCGTCCCGGGGCGAATGTACTTTCCTCGGAGCTGCTGTGTCGGCTGACTTTCTTCGACGAAGAGAGTGACCGGAGAATTTTTGTCGTTCACGATCTGCTTGTTTTCGAGCAGCTCGAGGAAACGATTATAGGGAACATCTTCGAATTGCGGATAGTTTCCGCGCCAGAAAAGCATCGCGAGCGCGAAAAAGCCGAACGCGACTGCGATCAAAATGACGCCGCGCCAATTGAAGCTCGGCTCGTTGCCGCCGCCGCGCTGCTTGTCGCCGCGCTGAGAGTTACGATCGTTTTGTGGCATAAGGGGTGCGCTTACCGGTGAAGAGAGAGGCTAACATGAAGGTTGGGCATTGCAAAAAGCAGGGTCCGAGCCGGACGGGCATTTATATCAGAAAGTGGCGAGTGACAAGTGACGTTGACAACAAGATCGACAACACAAAGCCCCGGACGTTCAAGACATTGCCGTCGCTTCATTGCTTAACGACACGATTCCTGTAAAATTTCATTCTCAAATCAGCAGATGACTCAATTGGTTTCAACCGTCGCGGAAACTCTGGACCGCGCCGTGCAAAAGGTGACGCCGTTCGCGTATCGCGTGCGTCGCCAAGGCCGGCGTTTGATGCGGCGCGCTTTGCGCAAACCGCGCAGCGTTTCGGAAGGCCCGAATCTTTTGCCGTTGCTGATCCAGGTGCTCGCGAGTTTTTCCAAAGCCGACGGCGTCTTGTTGGAGGAAGAGATCGACTCGAGTCTCGGATTTTTGCGTTACGATTATCCGGAAGCCGTTTACTCCGAGCTGCGTCAACTTTTTAGGCAGGCGCTCTACGAGCAACAGGATCTTTCGGCGATGGCGCAGAAGCTCGGCGCGCAATTGACGACCGAGCGCAAGATCATGCTCGGCGTTCAACTTTACGATTTGATTTCGCAAGCGGGCCTGAAGCAGGAACAAGTCGTCGCTTTCTATTCGTTCATGTCGCAACTCGGCATGGCTGCGCAGGCGATCGACATTGTTTACCAGCTCAACGCGTCCGAAGACGCCGATCCGTCCATCTATCAGCGCGGCGCGTCGCCATTGGAATCCCTCTCGTTAGGCAACAACAGCAAGGCGGACATTCGCATGAAAAATCTGGCCGATAGCGATCGGCTGATGGCGTTTCGTTATCACGAGCTGATCCTGCTGAAGAATTACAGCAGCCAAAACGTTTCGGTGCGCGGCCGGCCGCTGGTGCGTGGCGGATTCTGCCGAATTTATCCCGGCCAACGAATTTTAGTGGGCGACACCGTGCTGACCTATCAGGAGCTCGCGCAATATTTCAACGCCAAGAAAAACGTTTCCGTGCCGCAGATTTTCGTGCGCGTGAACAAGGACGCGGATGAAGTGGCGCTGGAGCGCGCGCGCACACGCGAGAGCGCGCTCGAGATTGCCTTTGGATTGAAAGTTCGCGTCAAAGCGTTGCGCGATGTCGATGCAGTGCTCAACGGCGTGAAATTGAAAGCCGGCGCGGATGTGGAAGCGAGCCTCGACGACAAAATTCTTTTTCACAACGACAGCGAGATGGATCTGAACGATCTGCGCCGTCGCGCGCGCGCGTTCGGTGGCCGATTCCAGCTCAAAGCTTCCAAATCGGAATACCTCGTCTCGAACGATCCAAGTAAACTTCAGGCGGACGACATTTTGCTTTCCCCGGGAACCGCGGGCGACGTGTTGCTAAAAATTTTCTGCGATTACGATCAGCGCGTCGGGCAATTGGAAGTGATCGAAGCCGATCGGTCGATCATGGTCGGCGACGTGTCGGTAAGATCGACATATCCCCTGAAAGATGGCGACACCATTCGAATCGACGTCGGCCAATTTCTGCGCTGCAATTTTTCGGAGCGGATCATTGAGGAAGAGCGAAACATTATTCGGACGCTCGAAGTGACCGAGGTCACGCATCGATTTCCGGGCGGTGACACCGGTCTCGATGGAATTTCTTTCCCGCTCTCGCGTGGCGAGCTCGTTTGCGTGATGGGCGCGAGCGGTTCGGGCAAGAGCACGTTGATGCGCGTGCTCGCGGGGCAACTTCAGCCAAGCAGCGGTCAGATTTTTCTCAACGGCCGCTCACTTTATCCAAATCTCGACGAGTTGAAAAAATACATCAGCTACATTCCGCAAGAGGACGCGTTCGATGAGCACCTGACGATTGGCGAGAACTTGCAATTCGCGGCCGCGATTCGCTCACCGCATTTGTCGCGGCGCGATCGCTTCCGCCGTTTGGAAGCAAAGCTGGTCGAGCTCGGGTTGGGCGAACGCCGCGATGCGGTCGTCGGTGCGGCGGCCAAGAAAACGTTGAGCGGCGGCGAGCGCAAACGATTGAACATTGGCCTCGATATGATCGGAATGTCGGACGTTTATTTGTTCGACGAGCCGACCTCCGGTTTGTCATCGAAAGATTCCGAGCACGTCATCGAGATCATTCGTTCGATGGCGCACAACAAAATCATCGTGGTCACGATCCACCAGCCGAGCTCGAAGCTCTTTCAATTATTTCACAAAGCGATCCTGCTCGACAAAGGCGGCCGTCTCGTCTTTTTCGGAACGCCGACCGAGATGTTGCGCTATTTCGCGGAAGCGGAACATCAACACGCATTCGGCCAGGACCTCGGCGCGTGTCCATCATGCGGAACCACGCGGCCGGAATTCATCTTCGATGTTTTGGAAACGCCGCTGCGCGATCTAAGCGGCGACATTATTTATGAGGAGAACAGCCGCGGCCAGCTCATCGCGGCGCGTCGCTACTCGCCGGAGTTTTGGCGGGACAAATACGAAGCGTATCGGTTGATCCAGGACGTGAAGCAGGTCTCGCTGCGACGCGAACAAGCGCCGCAATTGCCCGCGGCCGTGACGCAAAAACGAAAACGCACGCCGATTCGGTGGCACGCGGAGTGGACGCAATTCCGCGCCTTGATGCGGCGCTCGTTCATCAGCAAACTGCGCAACCGCGCAAACATCTGGATCACCACCTGCGCCGCGCCCGTGCTCGCGATCATGATCGGCACGCTCTTGCGCTATTCCGAGAGCGGGAAATACGACTTCGCGTCGGCCTTTCACATTCCGACATATCTCTTCCTCGCCTTGCTCGTGGTGATGTTCCTCTCACTGACCAACAGCGCGGACGATATCATTCGCGACCGGCCGGTGTTGCAACGCGAGCGCAATCTCGACGTGCGACTCTCGTATTACATTTTCGCGAAGATGTCGTCATTGTCGATCTTCGCGCTCGTCCAGTGCGTGCTCTTCATCTGGATCGGCAATTACATTCTCGAGATTCGCGGAATGTTTTGGACGCATCTCGCGTTGATGTTCATGACCGCGGTGGGAAGTCTCGCGCTCGGTTTGCTGGTGTCGTCATTTGTCTCGGACGCAAAAACGGCGGCGAACATTGTGCCGCTGGTTTTGATCCCGCAGATTTTGATGAGCGGCGCGTTGATCAAGTACGAGGACATGAATCGCAATCTTAGCCTCGTTTATTCGCTCACTCGCTGGTTCCACGAACATCCGACGAAAGACCGGAGCAAAAAGATGGACAGCAAACTGCAGGTGCCGTTCGTCTGCCAATTTATCCCGATGCGCTGGTCGTATGAGGAGATGATCGTCGCGCAAGCAAAACTGAATCCGCTTACGTCGCGGCAGGAACGCGCCCAACGCGAGATTGATTTGATTGTAGGCAAACACAAACAGGACCCGGCGGAAGCAAAACGGCTCGATGAGCTGAAAGAAGTCCTCGCGGTGTTGTCCGGCCTCGAAGGAAAATCGGCGGACGAGCTCGATCGTTATCTCAAGAAAGTGGATTACGTGCTCGACCGAAAACGCGCGTTCGACCCGAAAGATTTCCGCGAAGCGAAAGGCGGAGTTACCGCCGAACAGGTTTATGTGAACCAAAAGGTTTCGGATTTGATCTCGAATGCCGAAATGGAGCAGAGCGATTATCGCCGCGGGAGCCGCCCGAATGTTTTCTTTGGTGCGCAGAAAGGTTATCTCGGTCTAAAGATCAGCGTATTCCTGTTCAACACGCTGGTGCTGATCGGATCGACATTGGGGATGCTCGGACTTTTATATTGGATTCTACGGCGGCAGTTGGAGGTGAGACGAACATGAAAACTGATTCAAACGGACAAACGAGACTGATCGTGGCGCCGAGCGACATCGATGCGGACATGTTGTACGCCACCAAATTCTGGGCGGGCGATCCCTTCATTTTTCTCGAACAAAATGGAAAGCGCACCATCGTTTTGACCGATCTCGAGATGGGACGCGGCCGGAAAACGGCCAAGGTGGACGAGTTCGTTTCGTTTAACGAGATCGAGCGCGAGGTTCAGGGAAATTCGAAGCAGTCACCGCCGTTCGAGAAGGTTCTCGCGAGGTTCCTGCAAAAGCGCGGCGTGAAAAGCGCGCTCGTGCCGGCAAACTTTCCGCTCGGTTATGCTCGCGCGCTCGGGAACAATGTCGATCTTCAAACGACGAACGGATTGTTCTGGCCCGAACGGGAAGGCAAAACCGACGAGGAATTGAAATTGATCGGCCGCGCGTTGCGAATCACCGAAGCGGCGTTGAAGCGCGCGATTGAAGTTTTGAAAGTCTCGAAGCCGAAAGGAAAAAAACTCGTTTGGTCGGGCAAACCGCTGACCTCAGAGATTCTGCGAGCTGAAATCGATTCGGCCATTTTGCGCGCGGGCGGCACGCCAACGAACACGATTTGTGCGGGTGGAGATCAAGCGTGCGATCCGCACGAGCGAGGATCCGGACCGCTGTACGCGAACTCGTTGATCATTCTGGACATTTTTCCGCGCGATCCGCGCTCGGGTTATTGGGGCGACATGACGAGGACGGTGGTGCGCGGAAAGGCAAGCGATGCGCAACGCAAGCTTTGGGAAACGGTCAAGGAAGGGCAGGAGCTTGCGCTACGTGAAATCAAAGACGGCGTCGACGGAATGAAAATCCACAAGGCGATTACGACGCTTTTTACGAAACGCGGTTTTCCGACAGAAGTTCGCAACGGCCAGAATGTCGGATTTTTCCACGGCACCGGCCACGGACTCGGGCTGGAGATTCACGAATATCCGCGGCTGCAGAAAGTCGTCTTGAAAGATCGACAATGTCTCACGGTGGAGCCGGGTCTCTATTATCCTGGGCTCGGCGGTGTTCGGCACGAGGACGTTGTGGTTGTTACGAAGACGGGTTGCAAAATCCTCTCCAAATTTCCGAAGCCGTTGGAGATTTAGGGGCGATTGACCTCAGTCCCATGGCGGTTCGGTGAACCGCCGCCACCAAATGAACGGCTCGTTCAGTTGAGGGTCTAATTAGATCACGTAGATTAACACAGGCATGTTCTATCCAATCGGCTTCGGCGGCAGTCACTTCCTCCTCTACATCCTCGTGCCGGCAATTCTCGGCATCTGGGCGCAGATTCGTGTGACCGGTGCGTTCAATCGCTGGGGAAAAGTGCGCGCCTCATCGAACATCACCGGCGCGGAATGCGCACGGGAGATCTTGAAGGCGGCGCAAATCAACGATGTCGATGTTGTACAAACAGACGGCTTTCTCGGCGATCACTACGACCCGACGCAGAAAAAGCTTTGCCTTTCGAGCAACGTTTACAACACGCCGTCCGTGGCCGCGCTCGGCATCGCCGCGCACGAGACCGGTCACGCCATTCAGCATGCAAAAGCTTACGCTCCGCTGAAAGTGCGGATGGCGATTGTCCCGGTGACAATGGTCGCGTCGCAAATGCTGCCGTTTATCATCATCGGCGGTTTGTGGTTTCACATGACCGGATTGATCACGCTGGGCATTTATTGCTACCTGATCCTCGCGATCTTCCAGTTGATCACCTTGCCGGTGGAGTTTGACGCTTCGCGCCGGGCCAAGATCATTTTGCAACAAATGCGAATCATCCAGCCGGGCGAAGAGGTGGCGGGCGTTAATAATGTTCTCAACGCGGCGGCGCTCACTTATGTGGCGGCTTTCATCGCAGCGATCGGGAACCTGCTTTGGTTGATGTCGATGCGCGACCGGCGCAATTAAGCGAAGATCGACATCGTCGACTTGAAGAAAATGAATCCCGCAATCGCAATCCAACCTCCACGACGCATCTCCGATTTGTTGTCGTCCGGCGCGGGGGCCGGTGTTAAGTCTAAAAGGACCGCGATGGATGAACCGCGAAAAGACGAAGACCAGCAACTGGTCGCGCGCACGCAGGAAGGCGATGCGAGCGCGTTCGACAATCTCGTCGTAAAATACACGCCGCGTCTTTACGGACTGGTTTACAACATGACGTCGAACCACGAGGACACGAACGATCTGCTGCAGGACATTTTCGCCAAAGCCTACAAAGCCATCCGGGGTTTCCGGGGTAAATCCTCCTTTTACACGTGGATCCACTCCATCGCGGTGAACATGACCCTGAACTTCCTCAAAAAGCGCAGCCGCAGGTATTCGCTCAGTCTGGACGATGTCGATGCCAGCATTCAAAACGACAAGGAGTTCCTCGAAGCGACCGCTTCGACGAGCCCGGTCCGGGAAGCGGACCTCTCAGAACTCCAAAAAAGGTTGAACGAGGCGATGATGAAACTGTCTGATGAACACAGAGCTGTGGTCACCATGTTTCATATTCAAGGAATGCCCCACGCAGAGATCAGTAAAATCTTGAATGTTTCGGAAGGCACAGTACGATCCCGTCTCTTCTACGCCAACCGGCAACTGCAAAACTATCTGGACGAATTTCGAAAGAACCCGGTTTCCTAGACTCAGCGGACCATGGACGACTTTAACGAGAACGAGATTACGAAGCTTCTTCGCTTGAAGCGTTACGAACAACCGCCACCCGGATACTTTGAAGATTTCCTCCACGAATTTCATCGTCGTCAGCGCGATGAGCTGCTTCGCCAACCGCTTTGGCGGATTTGTTTCGACCGCGCGCGCGATTTCGTTGTTTCCTTTAATCTCGCAACCCTGACTTCTTATCCCGCGGCTGTCACCGCTGTGCTCGTTTGCGCGGCAGTTATCTCCCTGCGGATTTATCAAGCTCCAATGCCTGCGACATCCGTCGCCACGCAAAATCGTCCAGTGTTGGCTGTGCCCGCCAATACCGATGATGAGTGGAGCTTGGCGTCACCCGTCGCCACACGGGTATTCAACCCGCGGTCGCTTCGAAATATCTCAGAAAGCGCCCAGACTCACCGCAGCGGTACGCCTCGCTATGTGCTCGACAGCGTGCCAGTGAGTTATGAGACGACTTTCAAGTTCTAGGCCAGCCCCAGGTTTTCCCTTGCTGGCGACGTTCGCGTCTTTCGCGGCGCTTACTACTGCTCTTGCGCAGACGCCGGAATCGCCGAGCACCCTCGCATTGAGTCGCGAGGTCAAGGACGTCTTCGAGCGCTGCTCTAAAGCGGTCGTAAAAATTGAGGCCACCGATCAGCATGGTGAACTTTCCGGCACCGGTTTCTTTATCGATCCGATGGGGACGCTTTACACCGCCTACTCGGTCGGTGGCGAAGCGGAGAACATCAACGTCGAGTTCAAAGGAAAAAAATATCCGGCGCGTCAACTCGTTGCCGACGTGCGAAGCGGAATTGCGATGTTAAAAGTGGATCTCGCCAGCCCAGCTCTGCCAATTGGCAGCTCGGATAGGCTCGAGATTGCAACTCCAGTTGTTGCCATCGGCTATCCGCTTGATCTCGCCGAAACGCCAAGCTTCGGAATGATCGCTGGGTTCGATTGCAAGTTCGGCGGTTATTCCCGCACTTATTTTCAGACCAAACATTTGCGAGTGAATCTTCCCCCGCAACGCGGTGAAGGCGGGGCTCCGCTTTTGAATTTGAAAGGCGAAGTCGTGGGCATTCTTCTCTACAGTTTCGAAAGCAATTCTTGCTACGCCTTGCCAATCGAGGCTGCGGAAAAAATTCGCAGCGATTATGTCCGCTTCGGCGAACCGCGCTACGGATGGATCGGAACCAATGTGCAGGAAGCGCCGAATCCGGTCGAGGGTTCGCGCGCGCTGACGACCGAAGTCATGAAAGATACGCCTGCCGCCGAAGCCGGCCTCAAACCGGGCGACGTCGTTCTCCAAATTGGCCGGACCAAAGTGCACGAGCCGGAGGACATTCTGGAGGCCTCATTTTTTTTGACCGCCGGTGACGCGGTGCCGATCACGGTTCTGCGCGGTAAGGAGAAAATCACGTTTCAAATTCAGGCTGAGCTTCACGCAACGCGGCTGGCGTCGCCCCCATCCTTGAATCGCGCGATGCCATTGAATCTCTATCCGTCGCCGGATCGGACGCCGTAGTTAGAGCATTTTCCTAAACGCCGCCTCGTCGATAATTTTCACGCCGAGTTCTTTTGCTTTTTCGAGTTTGCTGCCCGCTTCCGTTCCGGCGAGAACGTAATCGGTCTTCTTGCTAACGCTTCCGCTCACGTGTCCGCCGAGCGCTTCGATCTTTGCCGACGCTTCATCTCGTGTCATTGACGGCAGCGTTCCAGTCAGCACAAACGTTTTTCCGGCGAAGGGAAGCGCCGCCATTTTTTTGGCCGAAACCTTTTCGCTCTTTGGTTTGATTCCCAGTTGTTTCATCCGTTGCGGAATCTTTTTTCCGGCGGCAGACGCAAAAAAATCGAGAACGCTTTGCGCAACCACTGGCCCAACTTGAGTGACGATCCCGCGTTGCTTGTCGATCTTGCTCTTGGAAAGTTCGGCGAAACCGGACTTGGTCAGGCGGTCGGCGATTTCTTTGCGCGCTTGTTTTTCGGCTTCGTGATAAGCCACCACGTCGCGCAAGAGTTTTGAGTTGGCGACATCGTCGATCGTTTCTTGAAACCGCGCGAGATCCGACGCGGTCGTTTTACCAACGTCGGGAATTGCCAGCGCGTAAAGCCAGCGCGAGAGCGGCGCAGTCCGCGCGCGCTCGATCGCTTGCATCGCTTTCGTCGCGTTTTTCTCGCCGAAAACGCGCGGACTTTCGTCCGTCCCGAGATTCAATTTCGCGAGCTGATCGATATCGACCTGGAACAAATCCAGCGGCTCACAGACAAGTCCGCGCTCCACCAATTTATCGGCCACGATTCCGCCAACGCTTTCAATGTCGAGCGCGCCCCGCGCGGCGAAAAATTCCAACCGTCGCGTCGCCTGCGCTGGGCAGCGAACATTTTCGCAGCGCCACGCGACGAATTGAGGATCGCGCGAGACTTCGCTGCCGCAGACCGGGCACTTGCCCTGAATGTGTTTCAGAAAATCGAACGGCTCCGCGTTGCGCGGCCGTTTTGATTGCACGACTTCGACGACCGCGGGAATCACTTCTCCCGCTTTCTCGATCACGACCGTATCGCCAATGCGAATGTCTTTGCGTTTGATCTCGTCCTCATTGTGCAACGTCGCGCGCGAAACGGTGCTGCCACTCACTACAACCGGCTCGAGCACCGCGACTGGCGTTAGAATTCCAGTCCGGCCCACCTGCACTTTGATATCGAGCAATTTCGTTTCGACGCGTTCGGCCGCGTATTTGTAAGCAATCGCCCAGCGCGGCGATTTTGCAGTGAACCCAAGGCGTTCGCGCTGCTCCAGCGCATCCACTTTGATCACGGCCCCGTCAGTCTCGTACGGAAAATCGCGACGCACCTCATCCAGATCCCGGACCGCGTTTAAAATTTTTTCGATCGAATCCGCGAGCCACCAATCTTCGTGCGTCGGCAATCCAAGCTTCTTGAATAGCGGGAAAATTTTCGAGTGAAGATCGACACCTGCGCCTTCAACCGCGCCAGTCCCGTAGAAAATCATTCCAAGCGGACGCTTGGCCGCGACGCCTGGATCCAAGTGTTTCAACGAACCGGCGGCAGCGTTGCGTGGATTGGCGAACAACGGCAGACCGGCGGCTTCGCGCTCTTTGTTCAGTTTCTCGAAACCTTTCTTGTCCAAATATGCTTCGCCGCGAACTTCGAAAACTTTCGGCGCGGCGCCGCGCAATTCGTGCGGCACAGTTTTAATCGTTTTGATGTTTTGCGTGATGTCGTCGCCGACCAGACCGTCGCCGCGCGTGGCCGCATATTTGAGTTTCCCGTTCTCGTACATCACCGAAACAGCAACTCCGTCGACCTTCGGCTCGATCACGACCGGGATTTTTTCGTCCGGCAAAAGTCTCGTGATTCGTTTGTAAAAATTCGCGAGCTCATCTTCCGAGTAAGTGTTGTCGAGGCTGAGCATCGGCACGCGATGTTGGACCTGCGCAAAGGCCTGGAGCGGTTTGCCCCCGACGCGCTGGGTCGGGGAATCGGCCGCGACCAGCGCCGGGAACTGCGTCTCAAGATCGACAAGTTCCTTATAAAGCGCGTCATATTCCCGGTCGCTAATGGTCGGCGCGGCTTCTTCATAATAGCGGCGGTCGTGCTCGCCGATCTGATCTCGAAGCTCGGAAATTCGCCTCGCGGGTTGAGCCTCGTCTTTGGCCATGAGTCATGATACAAACAGGGGAAAGATCGACAATGAACGCCGGCGAAAAAATCCTGGGCGTCGAGGGTGGGGGAACAAAGACAGCGTGGGTTCTCGTGGAGCGTGGCGAGAACGACCTGCGCGTTTTGGACCAGGGAAAGTTGCCGCCTGCGAATTTTCGTCTCGCCACTCCGGACGAACTGCGCGTGATCTTTCGCGAGCTGCCAAAAGAAATTCAACGGGCCGGGATTTTTCTGGCCGGTTGCGCGACGGAGGAAGATCGACAATCGCTCACGCGGTTGTGCGCGGAAGTTTGGCCGGCGGCGAAGAGCATCGTGGGCAGCGATCGCGATTCCGGATTGGCCGCGGCGCTTGGCCACGGCGATGGAATTGTGGTGAACGCGGGCAGCGGTTCGTCGGTGACAGGCCGTCGCGATAAACGAATCGAGAACGCAGGCGGCTGGGGACACATTCTTGGCGACGTCGGCGGCGGCTATTATCTCAGTTTGCAGGCGCTGCGGTTGATCCTGCGCGAATACGATCTGCACCGGGGCGAGGTCCAATTCACCACTGCGATTTTGCGCGCGCTGTCCTTGAACACGCGGGACGAGCTCGTGCGCTGGGCCCAAACCGCCGACAAAATGGACGTGGCAAATCTCGCGCCCGTCGTTTTCGAATCCGCCGCTGCCGGAGATTCGCGCGTCGTCGAGATCATCGAGGAAGGCGCGCGAGCTCTCTGTGATTACACCGAAGCTGTCGCTACGCGATTGCACGTGCTTGCGCCCAAAGTTGTTTTGCTTGGCGGACTCTTTCAGCGGGATTCGATCTACACCCACGCTTTTCGGCGGCGGTTGAAAAAAACTTTGCCCGACGCGCGAGTTACAAATTCAGAGCGAGCGCCGGAATTCGGCGCGGCCTGGCTGGCCGCGGAAATGCAGAGCTGGCCGGAAATTCAGATCGCGACTGCGCCGGAGAAAATCGATGATCTTGCCGCGGCCTTGACCGAGCAACGCAATCCGCGCTCGGAAAATCTCGAGAAGCTCAGCGCGGAAGAGCTCGTGAAACTGTTCGTGAGCGAAGAAAAGGCGGTGGAGGAAGCGTTGGCCGGAGTGATTGTCGATCTTGCGCGCGCGGTCCAGCTCGTTGCGGATTCGTTAGGCAAAGGCGGCCGCCTCTTTTACATCGGCGCGGGAACGAGTGGGCGCCTTGGCGTTCTCGACGCCAGTGAAATTCCGCCGACGTTCGGCGCGTCGCCGGAACTGGTGCAAGGGATCATCGCGGGCGGAACCACTGCGCTCCATCGCAGCGTGGAAGGCGCGGAAGATGACTCGAACAACGGCGCTGTGGCGATCGATCGGCGCGGCGTGAAAGAAGTCGATGTTGTCGTCGGTATTACCGCGAGCGGCCGGACGCCGTTCGTGCTGGGCGGATTGACGCGCGCGAAGTCGTTAGGCGCAAAAACCATTCTGCTCAGTTGCAATCCCGCGCGCGAAAAAACCGTGAATGTCGATCTTGCGATCGATCTCGCGGTGGGTCCGGAGATTTTGACCGGCTCAACGCGTTTGAAAGCGGGAACGGCAACCAAAGTCGCGCTCAACATTATCAGCACGGGCGCGATGGTGGCGCTCGGGAAGGTGCGCGGCAATTTGATGATCGATTTGAACACGAGCAACGCGAAGCTGCGCGACCGCGCGACGCGAATGGTGGCGCATTTGACTGAGTGCGATTACGAGGCCGCGCGCGCGGAGTTGGACGCGAACGGCTGGGACTTGCGCGCGGTGCTGGCAAAAGCAGGTAAATAAAGATGCGCCGCCGCCCGTCCAATTTTCGTTAGGCGCGCTTGCGCATGGTAAAACGAATCATTGGTATCAACTCTAACTGAAAGGTTTATATGCTTTGGACTATCTTCGTCATTCTGCTGATTTTGTGGCTGCTCGGTTTCGTGGGATTCCACGTGCTCGGCGCTTACATTCACGTTCTGCTTCTCATCGCTTTGGTGGTTCTCATTCTGCAATTGATTGGCGGCCGGCGACCGTTGTAGTATCGCGGGCGTGAAACCAGCAGCAATCATTGGAATCATCCTCATCATCGTCGGCATTGTTGGCTTCGCCTGGGGCGGGCTGAAATGGTCGACCGAGAAGAAGGACGCGCAGCTTGGTCCACTAGAGATCAAGCACACCGAACATCAGGGGATCAACTTTCCGCCGATCGTGAGCGGCATTTGCCTGGTCGGCGGAATCTTGCTCGTCGCCCTCGGCGGGCGAAAGACCTGACAGGACAGTTTACATCGACAATTCGTCCTGATTGAATTCGTTCCGTGCCCGGGACAATCAATCGGCGCGCGCTTCGATGGCTTCGTGGCCAACTCCCTGAATTGGTCGCGGCCGGCGCAATCTCTTCCGAAAACGCGGCTGCGATTGAGCGTCACTACGCATCGGTCGAAACACGCGGCAATTTCGGATTCGTAATCCTCGCGACCGTTGGCGCGGCGCTCGTCGGCGCGGGCATCGTTCTGCTCGTCGCGCATAATTGGGACGAATTCAGCCGAGCGACGCGAACTGTCATCGCGTTTATCCCGCTGTTGCTGACGCAGGCGCTCGTCGTTTTTGTTTTGTTGCGACGCAATGAATCGCGGCCATGGCGCGAAGTAGCGGCGGTCTTCGACGTCGCGGCGGTCGCGACTGCGATTTCGCTGATCAGCCAAACCTACCAGGTCCAGGGATCGTTTTCCGAGTTCATGCGCATTTGGCTCTTGCTCAGCTTTCCGATTGTTTACTTGCTTCGAAGCACGCTGGGCGCATGCGTTTATGTCGCCGGGGCAATCGTCTGGCTCGAGACCCGATGGGGAATCTTCAGGTCGGACAATCCTCTCTTGTTCTGGTTATTTCTTTTGTTGGTCTTTCCCTACTTTTGGAATCGCTATCGCCAAAATCGTGATGGTCGCGAAACGGCGACACTCGCGATCATCCTGACGCTGGCTGCTGTCTTCGGGCTCGGTGCGACCGCGAGTTTTACTAAATTCGACGCCGGCGGCATCGCTTTCGCCGGTTTGTTCACCGCGATTTATCTTTGCGGAATGAAATTTTTCCGGACTGACGACGAACGTTTGCACGTCATTGCACTTTTGGGCGCAGTCGGAATTGGCGTCACCGCGATTGTGCTGAGCTTCGAGGGCGCATGGCATATGACGCATAATGTCGAACCCGTCGGGCGGAGCGGCGCGCAAAATCTCGGCATCGCGATTGAGTTGTTCTTTCCAATCGTCGCGGTTGCGCTCGCGGGCTGGGATTTCTTTCACAAAAAAGTGCGCTTCAGTTTGTCCGCGGCATTGTTTTCGATTGTGGCCGCGATCGCGTGGGTGATCGCGAAAAACGACGGACAGTTCGCGGCCGCGGCGCTGATAAATTGCTACACGCTTTGGCTCGGGATCGACATTCTCGCGCGCGGCATTCGCTCGAAGAGCATTGCGCGGGCAAATTTCGGCCTTGTCCTGATCGCCGCGCTCGCGCTCGCGCGCTTTTTCGACAGCGATCTGAGCTTTGTCAGTCGCGGACTTGGCTTCATCGTCGTTGGAGCGGGATTCCTGATTGCGAACGTTATCTTGTTCAAAAAACGCGCGACTGCATGAAGACGTCGCGCATCGTCATTTTTATTTTGGTGGCTGCGGCGCAACTTGCCGTTCCCGCGTCGGTCGTTTGGAAACGAGGACGGACTTTGGCTTACGGCCGCGTTTGGAAATTCAAGACCGAGCCAGTCGATCCAATCGACGCGATTCGCGGCCGCTATGTGGCATTGCGCATGGCGGCAGAAAAAGCCAAAGCAACCCCGGAGCCGCTGATCAAGGGCGACCCCGCGGCTTCAGTTTTTGTCATCTTGAAGGAAGATCCGGAAGGCTTCGCGCAAGTTGATCAAATCAGTACCGACCGCATGAGCGGGGACAATGTCATTGAGGTTGAGAACGGCTACTGGTCTGACGGTTGGCAACGGGTGCGGTTTCCGTTCGACAAATTATGGGTCGCGGAAAAAATCGCGCCGCAAGCCGAGCAGGCTTATCGCGACAACAGCCGTCGCGGAAAAGAAAATGCATTCGTGACGGTGCGAGTGCGCAATGGTGACGCCGCGCTCGAGCAGCTGTACATCGACAATCAACCGTTACCCGAATATCTGCGCGCCCAGTCGCAAAAGAAATAGTGTGGCCGCTGACTGTCGATCTTAGCGATCCTCGGGCGGTTCGCCGCCGCTCGCCTTTAAGACGGCAAAGGTCTTGTTCCCTTTGCGGTCGAGATAAAGTAAAACGCCACGGCGCGGATCGGCTTTGTTCAAAGCTTCGCGAAATGTTTTCACATCGGTGATTGGCTTGCCGTCGACTTCCGTAATCACGTCTTCGCGCTCGATTCCCTGTTGCGCGGCCAAACTATTGTCCGCGACATCCGTGACGATGACGCCTTTCTGCACGCCGAGTTTGAGCCGTTGCGCCATCTCCTTGGTCAACTCCTGCACCTGCAAGCCGAACTTGCCCACGCCTTCTTCTCGACCTTGCGGAGGACGCACCGGTTGGTTCGAGGCGCGCGAAATTTCATTCGGTAATTCACCTGTCGTTACGGGCACTTTCAATTTCTGGCCCTTGCGCCAAACCGTCAGATCGACTTTCTGCCCGATCTTCTTTTTCAAAATCTCGTGCTGCAATTGCGAATCGCTCGACACCGGATTCGTATCGACCTCAGTGATTACATCGAATGGCCGAAGATCGCTTTTGTAAGCGGGCGCGTCGGCTTCAATCGTCCGCACGACCACGCCTTTCTCGATGCCTTTGAACAGATCGCGAATGGAAGGATCATCGCCGAGGGTCTCAATGCGAATGCCGAGCCACGGACGCATGATCTTGTGTCCGGCGATCAATTCCGTGCCGATCTCTTTCGCCATGTTAATCGGAATGGCGAACCCAAGGCCGCGGTTGATCCCGTTGATGAGCGTGTTCATGCCGACCACTTTCCCGTCGATATCGCAAAGCGGGCCGCCGCTGTTCCCTGGATTAATCGAAGCGTCCGTCTGCAAATAATCCGAGATGGAATAGCCGCTGGTCGCGAGCAATTTGCTCCGGCCTTTGCCGCTGATCACGCCGTAGGTGAATGTGTAGTCGAGCTTGAATGGCGCACCAATCGCGAAGGCGAACTGTCCGACGCGCACCGCCTCGCTGTCGCCCAATTGCGCAGCGGGCAAATCTTTCGCCTCGATCTTGACGACGGCAATGTCCGTTTTCTCGTCCGTGCCGACCGTCTTGGCCTGAAATTCGCGTCCATCCTTCAGCTTCACGTCGATTTTGTCGGCGCCTTCCACGACGTGGAAATTCGTTAAGATGTAACCGTCGGGCCTCACGATGAATCCTGAGCCTTCGCTTTGAACTGGCTGAGGATTTCGTGGGTTGCTGCGCGGATTATTTTCGTCGGGAGGACCTTGAAAGAAAAGGTCCTCGAAGGCCGAAGTCTCAGCATCAGCCTTTTTTGAAACTTCAATGATGACCACACTGGGCGCGACCGTCTCGAAAACTTTCGCGAAAGCATTGTTCAACTGATGAACTACGTCCTTGCCTTGCTCGGCCGCGGCCGACGAAACCGTCGGGCTCGGAGCGACTTCCGGAGTAGCTGCGAAGATCGACATCGCGCTGAGAGCAGCTCCGCAGATAAAAATTTGGTTGAAGCGCATCGGTTCGAAGTTGGACACCATCGAACATGCTACGTTCAACGCGGCCAGTCCACTGATGCCAGCGGTCCAGAGGGGCCAAATTCCCCCCCGCGCAAAGCGCTTGAACCCCTTGGCGAATGATATACTATCGGTCGGTCTCTTCCCGGATATGCGCTCCAGCAAGTTGAATTGGCTCTCCGTCGGCTTCCTAGCCGGCGCATTTCTCATTACCGCGGGCTGGCTCGCCGTTGAACACATGGCGCCCAAGCCGATCGCGCCCGAGGAGTTCCTCCACGCGATGGAAACCCATCAGGACTCGATCATTGATCGCTATTTCCGAGAGCATCACGACGTGAATGTTCGGGCAACGAACGATCGCTCGCTTTTGTTTTCGGCAATGCTTCGTGATGAGCGCGCCATTGCCCATCGGCTGATTGATGCCGGCGCCAGCCCCGATTTGGCAGACGATGCTGGAGTCACGCCGCTCATGCTCGCCGCAATGCATGGCGATCTCGAATTCGTTTGCGCGTTAATGGGCCACGTCACCGACATTACGGCCCGCGATCGCGCCGGACATACTGCTCTTTATTATGCGGTCAACGCGCAGAAGTCGGACGTTGTCGATCTTCTCCTCAACCTGACGCCCAAGCTCGAGCTGGCGTATGGGGACACCGGCGAAATATTGGCGCTCGCCCTGACATCTCCGAACATGCGAATCGGACAGGAAATTCTGTCTCGCTTGCCACAGCTGCCGGAGTGGAGCGCCGGGGCGTTGCATGTCCTCGATAATGCATTGCGCGCTGGGGACCGCGATTCGGTGCGATTGCTGTTGTCGAAACATATTCCGCCTCCCACACCGGAAGGAAAACGCGTGCCGCTCCTCGCTTACGCGATCGAGACCGAGAACACGCCGTTGTTCACCGGGCTGCTCGAATGCGGCGCAGATCCGAACACGATGTTGCCCGCGAAGTCCGACGAAGAATTTCTCGATGCATTGCCGTCGAAATCTTTTCGCAATTACATTGAAGACGACCGCGATGTGAGTTGCCTCATGCTCGCGGCCGGGTTGGGCCGGACTGACTACGTGCGCGCGTTGTTGCAAGCCGGCGCGGACAAAAGTCGCGCGACCGGTCGTTACAAAATGATGCCGCTTTATTTTGCGGCCGAGCTCGGCCACTGGCAGGCTGCGCAGCTTCTTCTCGGAAGTGGACCGGAGCCGGAAAAACTTCGCATCGAAATTTCGCTCGCCTCGCAGCGCATGTCGCTCATCAAGGACGGCGTGCCGGTGATGAATTCAGTCTGCTCGACGGGGCGGGACGGTTTTTCAACGAAGCGCGGGTATTTCGTCGTTACCGATAAGGAACGCAATCATCGCTCGACGATTTATCATGTCGATATGCCGTATTTCATGCGCTTGAGCTGTCTCGATTTTGGAATGCACGAAGGCGTGGTGCCGAATTATCCCGCTTCGCATGGCTGCATCCGATTGCCCGGCGACACGGCCAAAAGATTGTTCGCCGAAATTCCGATTGGTACCGTCGTCGCGGTCCAGTAAGGCCGAACCCGGGCGCAATCGATGTGCGCCGCGCACTCAGCGGTGCGCGCGTTGACACCAAACCGACCGGTCTTAGCGTTTTCTTCCTACTCAAATGCAAACTGGTCAGATTGGTGACGGAAAAGAGTTCATTTCGCATGCGCCGGGCTATTGGCCTCAAATCGCGCCCGAACTTTGGAATGATTGGAAATGGCAGCTCAAGAACCGGGTCACTTCGTTGGCTCAGCTCGAGAAACATGTCGATCTTGCCGACGAAGAACGCAGCGGCGTTCTGCTTTCGGGCGACAAACTAGCGCTCGCGGTCACGCCTCACTTTTTTAATCTTCTTCCGCGCGACAAAAATCCGGACGATCCGGTCCGGCGCCAGGTGGTTCCGCGCATCGAGGAAACGTGGGCTTCGCCTTACGACATGGCAGATCCCTGCGGTGAAGATTCGCACATGCCCGTTCCGGGATTGGTCCATCGTTATCCGGATCGCGTTCTGTTTTTAGTCACCGATCGCTGCGCCGCATATTGCCGTTACTGCACACGGAGCCGCGTTGTCAGCGGCGCGGGCGAACAGGAATTGCACACTGATTTCGAGGAAGCGTTTCGTTATCTTGAACAACACACCGAAGTGCGCGACGTGCTCCTGAGCGGCGGCGACGCGCTCATTTTTTCGGACGACAAGATCGACAAGTTGCTCACGCGACTGCGCGCGATCAAGCACATCGAGTTTCTGCGAATCGGCACGCGCGTGCCGATTTTCCTTCCGCAACGGATCACGCCCGAGCTTTGCGCGATTCTCGCCAAGCATCATCCGCTTTGGATGAGCGTCCACGTGAATCATCCGCGCGAGCTGACCATTGAAGTGAAACAAGGGCTCGAGCGGCTGGCGAACGCCGGAATTCCGCTCGGAAATCAAAGCGTGCTTCTCGCCGGCGTGAACGACGATCTCGAAACGATGAAAACACTCGTGCACAAACTCCTGATGTGCCGCGTTCGTCCCTACTACATTTATCAGTGCGATCTGATCAACGGCTCGTCGCATCTGCGCACCTCGGTCGCGAAAGGAATCGAGATCATCGAAGGTCTGCGCGGTCACACCACCGGTTACGCCGTTCCGCAATTTGTCATCGATGCTCCCGGCGGCGGCGGAAAAGTTCCGATCAATCCTGGTTACGTTCTCTACCACGACAACGAAAAAATCGTGATCCGCAATTACGAAGGTAAAATCTTCGAGTACCCCGAAGCCGGCGGCGACCAAGCCGTCCAGTTCGCGCCACAACGCGAATATCACGACGAATATTTGTATTCGTAGCTCTGTCAGTCGGAGCAAAGTCGAGGAACCTCTTGCTATTTCTGCTCAGAAATATTTAGAGATGTTTCCACTCCGGGTGACATGACAACAAATGCTTTGTTTCTTCTTCAACTTCTCGTCTCCGCATTTCTCGCGATTTTGTTTCTCCAATCCGGAATCGACAAGATCGTGGATCGACAAGGAAACCTGAGCTGGTTGCGCGGACATTTCGCGAAAAGTCCATTGGCGGGGATGGTGCCGGTGATGTTTGGCCTACTGATCATCGTTGAACTTGCGGCGGGCGTTTTGAGCGCGATCGGATTCTTAGCGCTAATCGTCTCACATGATCCGGCGATCGCGTTCTACGGCGCAGTCGTGTCCGCGATTGCCGTTCTCTGTTTGTTTTTCGGTCAGCGAATTGCGAAAGAGTACGCCGGCGCGTCGGTCCTCGTTTCGTATTTTCTACTTACGCTTGTCGCGATTTATTTGCTCGGGCGCTGATAAACGATTTCGCCGCCGATAATCGTCATTTCGTTTTGCGTTTTCAAAATTTCCGGAGCGGGGATTTTCATGATGTCCTGTGACAGCACGGTGAAGTCCGCGAGCTTGCCGGCTTGGATCGAGCCTTTGTCGTTTTCTTCGAACGCTGCGAATGCCGGCCAGATCGTGAACATTTTGAGCGCTTGCTCGCGCGAGACTGCTTGCTCGGGATGCCAACCGGGTCCCGACTCGCCTTTGATACTTTTGCGCGCGACCGCGGCATAAAATTCGATCATCGGTTCGCCGCGCTCGACCGGTGCGTCGCTCCCGCCGCAAATGATCGCGCCCGACTTCAAAAACGATTGCCAAGCATAAGCGCCCGCGAGCCGATCCATTCCCAATCGTGCCGGCGCGAAAAATAAATCGCTGATCGCGTGTGACGGTTGCATCGATGGAATCACGCCGAGCTTGGCGAAGCGTGGAAGATCGGCAAGATCGACAATCTGCGCGTGCTCGACGCGCCAGCGCGGCTCGCGAATTTTACGTTGATCGGGCGGCACGGCTTTCAACGCGGCTTCGTAAAGATCGAGAATCGTTCGGTTCGTCCGATCGCCAATCGCGTGCGTCTCTACTTGCAGTCCGCGACGCAGCGCTTCTTCAAACATCGGGCGCAGCTCCTCCGGTTTTTCCGTCAGATAACCGGAAGTCTCGGGCGCGTCGCTATAAGGTTTCAACAATGCCGCGCCGCGCGAACCGAGCGCTCCATCGAAAATCACTTTGATCGTGCGCTGAGTGAAATGATGATCGAACTCGTCGACCGTTGCGCCTTCTTTCAAAAAGTTCTGCGCGTCTTCGCCCGGACCGAACACGCAGTTGATGAAACGAATCTTCGCTTTGCCTTCTCCGTAAACTTTTTTGATGAGCTCGATCTCTTCCTTGTGGCTGCCGGCGTTTTGAATTTCGCACCAGCCGAGTCCGATCTCGCGATTGATCCCAGTGAGCAGCGCGTGCTCGCGCTCAGCGTTGGTCGGCTTTGGAATATTTTTTTCGACAAGCTCCATCGCATTGTCGAGCAACATTCCGGTGGGTTCGCCCGTCGCTTTGTCTTTCAAAATTTCCCCGCCGAATGGATTCGGCGTGCTCTTGTCGATCTTCGCAATCGCGAGCGCCGCCGAATTCGCGACGGCGGCGTGACCATCAGCGCGGGTAAGGAAAACCGGATTGTGCGGCGCGACTTTGTCGAGGTCCTGCCGCGTCGGAAATTGCGGCGGTTTCCAAAATGTTTCGATCCAGCCGCGGCCGGTGATCCATTTGTCCGGCTCGGTCTTGGACGAGCGCTCCGCAACTTTCGCGAGAAAATCCATGAGCGTATTCGCGCCTTCGAGATTCAAAGTGAGCTCGCGCTCGCCGATCCCGAAAATGTGGCAATGCGAATCGGTCAATCCGGGAAGAACCGTTTTGCCGGCAAGATCGACAACCCGTGCGTCGTGAAATTTCTTCGCCTCTTCGTTCGAGCCGGCGAAAACAATGCGGCCTTTCCGGACCGCGATGGCTTCGGCGTGCGGCGCTCTTTCGTTAACGGTGTAAACGTTTCCGTTGATCAGGAGAAGATCGACATCCTCCTGCGCGCGCGTCGATGGAATCAAGGCCGCGAAGATTAACAAAGAAAAAGCGAAAGAAATTCGCGCTTTCACTTGACGCTCCGCGAAAGTTTTGACGTGATCATTTTTGCGTAAGGGCAACTTTTCGTTATCGGAAGAGTGGCCGCTGCTGAATTTTGATGATGTTACTAATGAGTTTTGTTTTGCCGAGCGAATTTCGATTTATAGAGTGAACCCGCGATGCGCGCACATCCTTGGAGTGATCCGAATTCGTTTCTAGGTTGGCGGCCGTGTGGGCCTGGAAAGGGCGTCCGCTAATTTATGGCGAATTTCTTTCCACGCTGGACGAACTGGCTGCCGCTGCAAATGGCCGTGGCCGGTATTATCATCGCGTGCGGATTAACCGCCGCGACCTGGTATTACGTCACGCCGAAATACACCAAGGTCGGTTACACGCCGATCCAACCGGTGCCATTTCCGCACGACATTCACGTGACGCAACTCGGAATGGATTGTCGTTATTGCCACAGCTTCGTGGAAGTCGCGGCGCAATCGAATGTGCCGAACACGCAAACGTGCATGAATTGCCATCAGCAGGTGCAAAAAGATAATCCGAAGCTCGAACCGGTGCGGCAAAGTTGGAAAACAGGCAAGCCGATTGAATGGGTCTGGCTACATCGCTCGGTCGATTACGTTTTTTACAATCACAGCGCGCACGTTAATCGCGGCATCAGCTGTTTCAGTTGTCACGGTCCCGTGAATCATATGTCGACCGTTTCAATCGCCGAGCCGCACAGCATGGCGTGGTGTCTTGAGTGCCACCGTCACCCTGAAAATTTCCTGCGCCCTGAAGAGGAAGTTTACAATCTCGATTGGAACCCCAAGGACGTGAAACCGGCGGACTTCGTTGCGAAGTACGGGAAACCGGAGGGCGTGACCGAGGATTGGACGAAAAAGCAGCATCTGACGCAGCGAGAGATCGGTCAGACGCTCAAGGAACGTTGGCACATCGAGGCCAGCACAAATTGCCAGACTTGCCACCGATGAAACGCGTTTTTCAACATCCACCTGAACCGCTGACGGGAAAAAAATATTGGCGCAGTCTCGGCGAATACCGCAGCACCCCGGAATTTCGGGACTGGCTGGAGCGCGAATTTCCAGAGGGCGCTTCGGAGTTGAACGACGACGAATGGTCGCGGCGTGATTTCATGAAATTGATGGGCGGCTCGATGGCGCTGGCCGGGATCGGCCTAACGAGCTGTCGCCGTCCGCAAATGCACGTCGTTCCGTTTACGAAGAACGCGGAATGGACCATTCCCGGAAAATTTTTGTATTACGCAACGGCGATGCCGCGGCGCACCGGCGCGATTCCGTTGATCGCGACCACCGTCGACGGTCGCCCGATCAAGCTTGAAGGTAATCCGATGCATCCCGCGAGCGCGGGCGGGACCGATGTCTACGCGCAAGCATCCATTCTCGATCTTTACGATCCGGCGCGATCGCGGCGGTTCGTGAAAGAAGGGAAGGAATCCAGTCGAAAGGAATTCGACGCTTACATCGACAAGTTGCGCGGACAATTCGGCGGCGGGGAGGGTTTGGCCTTTCTCGTGGAAGAAGTTCATTCGCCGACGCGCGAGCGATTGCGCGCCGATTTGGAGAAAGCGTTTCCGAAAATGACGTGGTGCGTTTATGACGCGGCCCAAAGCGAAGCACAGACTCTCGCGACACGCATCGGTTTCGGCGAAAATGTTCGGCTGATCACACGTTTCGAGCGGGCCGACGTTGTTTTCGCGCTCGATAGCGATTTTCTCGATTGCAGTGACGGCGATCTCGCCGGTGCGCGCGCATTTACGAATCGGCGGCGCGTGAAGTCCGCGACTGATACGATGAACCGGCTCTACGTCGTCGAGAATCGATTTTCGATCACCGGCGCGATGGCGGATCATCGAACGCGTTGCGCTGCGAGTCAGATTCCGGCTTTCGCAGCGGCGCTCGCTTCGAAAGTTGCCGATCTTACAAAAGACGCCGGACTGACTTCGCTCCTTGGCGCAATCAAATGGCCAATGGAAGGCGGCGAAGAGCTCGACGATGCGTGGTTGAACGAAGCAGCAAAGGATTTGGTCGCGAAGTCGGGTGCGAGCATTGTCATCGTAGGCCAGCATCAACCAGTGGTTGCGCAATTCCTCGCCTACGCGATCAACGCCGCGCTAAAAAATATCGGACGCACGGTCATTGTTCGCGAATTTCCGCGCAACAAAAATAACCGAAGCATTCTCCAGCTCGCGGACAGGATGAACCGCGGCGAGATCAAACAGCTTTTCATATGCGGCGGCGATCCGGCTTACAATGCGCCACGCGCGCTGGCGAAGGACGCGCAGAAAAACTCGCCGCTCGATTGGGCCGATCTGCAGAAGAAAGTGCCGGAAGTTGTCCGGCTGGGTTACCACGAAGACCAAACCTCCGCGCTCAGCCGTTGGCACGTCCCAATGGCGCACTATTTAGAGTCGTGGGGCGACGCGCTCGCGGCCGACGGTTCGTATTTGTCGATCCAGCCGATGATCCTGCCGTTGTTTGGCGGGCTTAGTGAGATCGAATTTCTGAACGCGTTGCTCGGGCGACCAAAAGTGGAAGGGCCCGAGCTCATTCAAGAAACTTTCCGCGCGACCAAGCCGCCCGGAGATTTGCCGACTGCGTGGTCGAAATTTTTGCGGGACGGATTCGCCGCGCACGTTCAAGCGAAAGATCGGCCGTCGACGTTCAATGGAGGCGCGGCCGCGACAACTGCGCAACCGCTTTGGTCGGTGGTCCCGGCGCCGACGACGGAATCTCCCGAGATCGTTTTCGTTCGCAGTTACGCAATGGACGACGGCCGTTACGCGAACAATGCCTGGCTCCAGGAAATGCCCGACCCGATCACGAAGTTGACCTGGGACAACGCAGCGATCGTCAGTCCAGGTTTTGCCAAGTCGTTAGGCCTCGAAACCGGAGATTTGATTCAAATCGCGATCAACGACACCGCGAAAGGCGAGAACAACGAGCCGATTCGTCGCGAGCTGGTGATCGCGGCTTACGTTGCGCCCGGTCACGCGGACAATTCGATCACGATCCCGCTCGGTTACGGCCGCAAGAAGACCGGACCGCTCGCGGACGATTCAGGATTCAACGCCTACTTCTTGCGCACAGCGAACAATCTGCATTTCGCGGTGGCGGATGGAAAAGAGGTGGAGAGCGTTCGAGTGACAAAGGTCGGCAAGAAATATCCGCTTTCGTGCACGCAGGAACATTGGAGCATCGAGGGACGCGGCGTTGTTCGCGAAGCAACGATCGAGCGTTATCGCCAGGACAATAAGTTTGTCGACAAATGCGGCGGCGCGGACGAGCCGGTTGAGAAAATCTTCTCGCTCTATTCGCATCCGCCGCTCGACGCGCCGCAACAGTGGGGAATGAATGTCGATCTTAACGTCTGCACCGGTTGCAGCGCATGCGTGATCGCGTGTCAGGCGGAGAACAACATCCCGATCGTCGGCAAGCTCCAGGTCTCGCACGGCCGCGCGATGCATTGGCTGCGCATCGACCGTTACTACGCGAGCGCGAAATCCTTCAACGAGGACAACGGCGAGTATCCGGAAAATCCCGAAGTGATGCATCAACCGATGATGTGTCAGCATTGCGAGAACGCGCCGTGCGAAACGGTTTGTCCCGTCAATGCCACGATCCACAGCGAGGACGGCCTCAACGTGATGGCTTACAACCGCTGCGTCGGCACGCGTTATTGCGCGAACAATTGCCCGTTCAAAGTGCGCCGCTTCAATTTCTTCGATTACAATCAGCGGCCGATCGGCAAAAAGAAAATCGCGGGCGAGTTCGGAATTTATCGCGAATACGTCGCGCCCTTCACCGAAAAAGGCGCGCCCGACATCACGAAGATGCAGAAGAATCCGAACGTGACCGTGCGAATGCGCGGTGTGATGGAGAAATGCACCTTCTGCGTTCAGCGAATCGAAGAAGCGAAAATTGCGGCGCATGTGCGCTCCGGAACTTCCGGCGGCGACCTTAGGATCCCGCGCGATTCGTTCACAAGCGCATGCGCACAAGCTTGCCCGCACGAAGCGATCACGTTTGGCGACATCAAGGACCCTGAGAGCAAAGTTTCGAAAATGAAACAGCAGGACCGAAATTATCGGCTGCTCGAATATTTGAACGTGAACACGCGCACGAGTTATCTCGCGCGAATCCGTAATCCAAATCCGAAAATGCCGGACGCGGACGATGTCGGCGTTGCCTGTCCTGAAACCGAAGAGCACAGCGGCGAACAAGCTTGATGAACGATTACCCAACAGCACCGGACGTGATTGAGAGCGAAGCCTCGACCGCGGTCGAGCGCCCGCTCGAGCGCAAGCCGTTGGTGCTGAATCGACGCAACTTCAGTTGGATCACGGAACGAATTTCCGGAATCCTCGAGCAACCTGCGCCGCGCTGGTGGTGGGTTTGTTTCACCATCACCGGATCGATCGCGATGTTCGGTTTGTTTTGTCTCGGCTACCAAATCTCGACCGGCGTCGGCACGTGGGGATTGAATCATCCGGTCGGCTGGGCCTGGGACATCACGAACTTTGTTTTCTGGATCGGTATCGGACACGCCGGCACTTTGATTTCCGCGATTTTGTTTTTACTTCGGCAAAAATGGCGCACCTCAATCAATCGCTCCGCCGAAGCGATGACGTTGTTCGCGGTGATGTGCGCCGCGATTTTTCCCGGCATTCACGTCGGGCGCGTTTGGATGGCCTGGTATCTCGCGCCGCTCCCGAACAACTACGGCATTTGGCAAAACTTCCGCAGTCCGTTGATGTGGGACGTGTTTGCGGTTTCGACCTATTTCACGGTGTCAGTGTTGTTTTGGTACACCGGATTAATTCCCGACCTCGCAACGTTGCGGGACCGCGCGACGACGAAGATCAAAAAGTTTTTGTTCGGGGTTTTCGCGTGCGGCTGGCGTGGCTCGAATCGGCACTGGCGCCATTACGAAATGGCGTACTTGCTTTTGGCGGGTCTCTCAACGCCGCTCGTCTTGTCAGTGCACAGCGTCGTGTCGTTCGACTTCGCAACGTCGATCTTGCCCACGTGGCACACGACGATTTTCCCGCCCTATTTCGTCGCGGGCGCGATTTTCGGTGGCTTCGCGATGGTGTTGACGTTGCTCATTCCGGCGCGGGCGATTTTCAAACTGCACGACATCATCACGCCGCAGCACGTCGACAAGATGGCGAAGATCATTTTGCTGACCGGCTCGTTCGTCAGTTACGCCTACGCCATGGAATTTTTCGTGGCCTGGTACAGCGGCAACGCCTACGAGCGGTTCGCATTTTATAATCGCATCATGGGCCCGTACTGGTGGTACTGGTGGGTCGGCATGTTGTTCTGCAACGTGCTCTCGCCGCAACTTTTCTGGTTCCGCTGGTGCCGTCGCAACATTCTCGTCGTCTATTTTGTCTGCATGTGCGTGAACGCCGGGATGTGGTTCGAGCGTTTCATCATCATCGTCGGCGGACTGCATCGGGATTTCATTCCCTCCTCATGGGGATTGTTTATTCCAACCTGGGTCGACATCTGGACGTTTATCGGCACGCTCGGAATCTTCACCTCGCTCTTTTTGTTGTTCGTGCGCTTCCTTCCGATGATCGCGATGTCGGAAGTGAAAATCGTTTTGCCGGAAGCGGACCCGCACGCGCATTCACCTAACGGGCATCATCCCGTGCAAGCCGGAGGGATGGAACGGACATGAGAACGCCCTACGGCCACGAAGTTTACGGAATGGGCGCGGAATATCCGAGCGCAGCTGCGCTTTACGAAGCGGCAAAGACGGTGCGCGACGCCGGCTTCAAACGTTGGGATGTGCATTCACCCTTTCCGATCCACGGAATGGACGATGCGATGGGCCTTGGCAAATCCTGGCTTAGCTCGGTCGTTCTCTGCGGCGGCATCACCGGTTTTCTGACCGCAATGGTGGTGGAATTCGGCCCGTCCTGGGGTCTTTACCCGGTCATCGTTCACGGAAAACCGTACGATTGGCGGACTGTGCCCGCGTTTTTCCCGATCATGTTCGAGCTCACCGTGCTTCTTTCCGCCTTCGGCGCTTTTTTTGCCGTTCTAATTATGAACGGTCTCCCGCGCCCGCATCATCCGGTCTTTAATTGGGAACGATTCAAGCGCTCGACCAATGACGGATTCTTTCTCGTCATCGAAGCGCGCGATCCGCGATTCACCGAACTGGAAGCGCGCGAGCTACTCGAGCGCACCGGCGGCCAACACATCACCGTGATTCACGACGATTGATTATGTTGCGCGGCTTTCTCTTAATTTGTCTCCTCATCACGATCGCCAGTGTCGCGGTGCTCGGTTTTCGCGGACAGAAAACCACCAATGAGCCATGGGAAATTTTCCCGGACATGGTGCGGCAGATGAAAGTGCGCGCGCAATCGCCGCTGAACTTTTTCGCGGATGGCCGCGGACCGCGCATGCCAATCAACGGCACCGTGCCGATCGGTTATGAGATGCCGAAATCGCAACCCGCGCCGGCCCCGGCGATCCAGTCGCATCTCAATGCCGGATTCAGCGTTGGCACGGATTACATCGACACCGGAAAAATGGGCAACAACTGGGGAACCGGAATTCCGATTCCGGTGACGCACCAACTGCTTCAGCGCGGGCAAGAGAGATTCAACATCACCTGCGCGATGTGTCACGGCGCGACTGCGACCGGAAATGGAATCACAAAATCCTACGGACTCGCGACGGTGGTGACGTTGCAGGACGATCGCATTCGCAAAATGACCGACGGCGAAATTTTCAACACGATCACGAACGGCAAAAACACGATGATGGCGTACGGCCCGAATATTCCGGTCCAGGATCGCTGGGCGATCATCGCCTATTTGCGAGCGCTTCAACGCAGCCAGGGTGCGACCGTTGCCGATGTTCCGCCGGAGCATCGCGCGGGTCTCGACAAACCAGCTGAGAATAAACCACCCGAAGCAAAACCAGGCGAGCAGAAGGCTCAACAAAAACCGGAGGCGCAAAAGAAATGAGCGAGCGATTGCATAATGCGCCGACGCCCGAGGGCGAATATTTCGAAAGCGGACGATTTGCCGGACTCTCGGTGATTCTCGCGATCGTCGCGTTTGTCGCGCTCGCGCTTTGCGTGGTCGGCGCAATCGTGGATCGACATCAATTCGCCTACTCCTGGCTTTTTGCCTTCACCTATTTCTTCACGCTCTGCGCGGGCTGTTTCTTCTGGATCATCGTTCATTATGCGACCGACGCGGAATGGACGGTGGTGGTGCGGCGACAATTGGAAAATATCGCGATGCTGTTCGTAGTCGTCGCGGTGTTCTTCATTCCAATTTATCTGCTGCGGTACCATCTCTTCGACTGGATGTCGATTCCGCCCGGCAAAGAGCACGCGCTCGATACGAAGCGCGCATATCTGAATTTGAACTTCTTCACCGTTCGCGCGGTGTTCTTCCTTGGTTTCTTCATTCTCGCCGCGCATTTGCTGAGAAGATTTTCGGTGCGCCAGGACAAGGACGGCAGTCCGCGGTTCACCATTTGGTTGCGCAAAGTTTCGTTTGCGAGCCTGCCCTTGTTCGCGCTCTCGGTAACGTTCGGCGCCTACGATTGGATACTCGGTCTGCAATACCGCTGGTTCTCCACCATGTTCGGCGTTTACATTTTTGCGGGCGCGGCCGGCAGCTCGATGTCGTTGCTCGTTCTTGTCATCACCGCGCTGCGCAACGCCGGCTATCTCACAAACGTGGTGACGAAGGAGCATTACCACATCATGGGCAAGTGGATGTTCGCCTTCTGCGTGTTCTGGGCTTACATCGGCTTCGGCCAGTACATGCTCATCTGGTATGCGAACATTCCGGAGGAGACGCAATTTTTCCTCACTCGAAACACCGAGTCGTGGTGGTACCTGAGCATGCTGCTCGTGTTTGGAAGATTTTTCGGGCCGTTCGTGATTTTGCTTCTGCAGTCGATCAAAAAAAATCCGCATCAGCTTTGTTGGATGGCCGGCTGGATTTTGTTCATGCAATGCCTCGATATGTATCTCGTGGTTTTGCCGGCCCTTCACGGCACCGGGATTCACCTGAGCATTTGGGACTTTGTCGCGCTCATCGCGATTGGCGCGTCGCTCGCATTCGTTTATCTGCGGATTCTCGCCAAAGCATCTCTCTTCCCGGTTCGCGATCCGCGTTTGGTTGAATCTTTGAACATTGTGAACTGAAATGGCCGACCCCGCACAACTTCAATCACGCGCGCCGTTCTCCTCCTGGCTCGGTGTTGTGCTTCTTTTCGCCCTCTTCGGTGTCATCGCTTTCGCCGTCATCGGCCCGACTTCTCGCACCGACAATTACGAGAAGTCGCGCGCGGATAATCGCGCGAAAAAACTTAAAGATTTGCGCGATGAAGACACGAAGGCGCTCACCGCCTATGCGTGGATCGACAAGAACAAGGGGACGGTGCGTTTGCCGATTGAGCGCGCGATGGAATTGACCGTTGCAGACTTGGCTAATAAGAAGCCCGCGCCGGCAGGTCCGATTGCCGCGCCCGCCGCTTCCGCCGCGCCGGGCGGCGCTGCGGCTGCATCACCTGCACCGAGTCCATCGCCTCAAAGCAGTGGAACACCAAAACCGATTTCAGTTTCGGGACCCAATTCGGAATCGCGCGGTCAACCGGCTGCCGCGGTGAATCCGCCGGCGGTCGAACCGAAAACGCAACCCGGCTCGTCCGCCACGCCCGCCGCTTCGCCGCGCGCTGGGAATCCTGCGCCATCGGCTGCGCCAGCTTCGTCCACTCCGCCGGGAAGTCCGTTGCCGGTGCGAGGAACCACGCCAGGTCGAAGTCCATCACCAAGTCCGGCTCAACCACAATGACGATGTCGATCTTAACAATTGCCGATCTTGCCTAACGAATGACGCCCACCACCGACATACCGTTGAAGGAGCCGAAGATTTCCGCGACCGCGAGCGATGCCGAGCAAATCGAGCGCGCGCGCATTGACGCTTCGACGCGCGTGCCGGTGTTGATGTTTTACGCGTCGGCGATCGTGTGGCTGTTGATCGGAACGCTGCTCGCCGGCTTTGTCTCATTCAAAACGCATTCACCCGATTTTCTTTCAGACGTAAGCTTTCTGACATGGGGCCGTCTGCGTCCGGTGGTCGTGAACGTGATGATTTATGGCTGGGCTTCGATGGCAGCGATGGGGACCGCGACTTGGCTCATGGCGCGATTGTGCCGGACAACGTTGCACCATCCGTTGCTGGTGGTTGCGGGAATTTGGTTCTGGAACATCGGCGTTCTCGTCGGCGTGATCGCAATTCTCATGGGCTACAGCACCGGCTACGAGTGGCTCGAGTTTCCTCCCTACGTCGCACTGATTCTCTTTGTCGCTTACGCGATGATCATGTCTTGGGCCGTACTCATGTTCCGGTTTCGCCGCGGCGAACAGATTTACATCACGCAATGGTATTTGTTAGGCGCGTTTCTCTGGTTCCCGTGGCTGTATGCCGCAGCGCAAGCGATGCTTTTTGCGGCGCCGGTGCAAGGCGTTCTTCAAAACGCCGTCAGTTGGTGGTTTCAAAATAATCTTCTCTTTCTCTGGTTCGGCGCCATCGCGCTCGGCACCGCTTATTACATGATCCCGAAAGTGATCGGTCGCCCGGTTTACAGTTATCATCTGGCCACGATTGGTTTTTGGACCTACGCGCTTTTTTCAAGTTGGACAGCGATGCAACGCGGCGTCGATGGGCCATTTCCGGCGTGGATGGTCACCGCCAGCATCGCCGCGGCGATTCTCACGATCATTCCGGTTGCAACCGTCGGCCTGAATCATCACATGACGATGCAAGGATATTTTCCGGTGATGCGCTACAGCCCGACACTTCGCTTCACGGTGTTCGGCGCGATGTCCTACTCGGTTTTCAGCCTGGTCGGGATCCTGATTTCACTTCGCTCGATGGCGCGCTATCTCCATTTTAGTCAAGCGACAGCGGCGTATTCGCAGATGGGTCTCTACGCATTTTTCACGATGATTATGTTCGGCTCGATGTATTACATCGTTCCGCGATTGGTCGGGCGGGAATGGCGTTACGCCACGCTCATCAAACTTCATTTCTGGGCGGCCGCTTACGGAATCGGCCTTTTGTCGTTGATGCTGTTCGCGGGCGGTTTTGTTCAAGGCGGCAGCCAATATGATCCCACGCTGCCATTCATTGAAAGCGCGGGCAGCGTGCTGCCATATTTGCGCGGCGCTACGCTCGCAATGCTGCTGCTCATAGTTTCGCATTTTATTTTCGCGTTCCATTTTGGATTGATGTTGTTCGGTCTCGGACGCACCTCAACCGTGCCGACATTTTTGAACCCGGTCGAAGCGGAAGGATCGGAGGGGCACTTATGAAAGGGCTCGCGCCGCTTTTCCTCGGACTTTTTGGAACGTTCGCCTTTTCCTGGCTCGGTTTAACCGTGATTCCGAATATGCAAATCGGCGCGCTCAGTCCGCAAAGCGACGAGGAAGGAACTGATACTTACCCCGTGCCGAAATCTGGAATGGCGGACCATGGCCGGCGCGTCTTCGCGGCAAACGGTTGTGTCTATTGCCACAGCCAGCAAATTCGACCTTACTATGCCGGCACGGACCTCGATCGCGTCCGCGACGCCGGTCCGTCGCCCCGCCCGAAGTGGGGCGAACGCCGAAGCGCGCCACGTGATTACATTTTTGAACAACCGGTGTTGCTCGGACAAGATCGTCTTGGACCGGATCTCGCGAACATGGGGAAGGCTGTGCCGACTGAAAGCGACCAGCCGCCCGCGGCGCCCGCAGCAAACGCTTCGCCTCCTCCGCCCGGCGCTGCCCCGTCGCCGCCGGCTGCGCCACCTACTGCCGCTGCGAGTGCCGCTCCACCATCATCACCGACTGCGCCAGCCGCTGCCGCTGCAAGTCCTTCGCCGTCGCCAAATCCGGATGATATTCCTCCAGCTTATTCCGAAGCGTGGCATCATCGACATCTCTATTCTCCGCGCAGCGTTAGTCCGGACAATCGCGATTCCACCATGCCCGCTTACAGATTTTTGTACGAGAAGCATCGCCTCGAGGGCGAACGTTCCGCGGACGCGCTGCAGTTGACCGGATCGGATGCGGCGCCGCCCGGTTACGAAATTGTTCCGAGCTACGATGCGAAATGTCTCGTTGCTTATTTAATGTCTCTCGATCAATCGCATCCATTGAAAGAAGTTAAGAACCTGGCGGCAGCTGGTCAGCCCGCCGGTGCGCCCGCAGCTGGCGCATCACCGGCCGCCCCGCCCGCGGCCGGCGCGTCTCCCGCCGCCGCCGCTCCGGGTGCACCGCCTCCCGCGCCACCACCGAAGAAATGAACGAGCACACTTCCAATTCGCCATCGCTGACGCGCCAGGGAATGGATTACGGCGAAACTGCCGACGTTC
>DATBCV010000088.1:0-2954 GCA_036270275.1 Chthoniobacterales bacterium
AATACCTCGCTATCGACGAGGCCAATCGCCAGCGCGAGTAGCGGGTTTCTCCGACACGTCGGAAGTATTGCACGGATGGCTCGGAGAGGCGTCCCTACCTGAAAAAAGGATGGATTTGGGACGAACAAGCTGCGTAGCATCAACTCCATGTTACACATCATTTGGTCGATCATTATTGGTTTCATTGTCGGCTTGTGCGCGCGCGCGATCCTTCCCGGGGTGCAGCAGCTGGGCTTTATCATGACCACGGTCCTGGGCATTGCCGGATCCATCGTCGGCGGTTTGATTGGACGAATGTTTTCCAAACCGGCTCCCGGCTCCGCGTTTCATCCCGCCGGGTTTATCATGTCGGTCATTTGCGCTGTGCTTTTGCTCTGGCTTTGGGGCAAGTACGGCGGCGCGATGACTCATTAATTAGAAACGGCGGATTCGCCGATTCGTTCGCCGCCCGCTGCGCACAGGGGCCGGCTGCTCGCGTTAACTTGTCGCAACTCGCGGTTGCGCTCCTCTCGACTTCGTCTACAATAGGCGCTTCGAAATGGCTGAGAATACCGAAACGCTGGACATCAAAGAGTTCCAGTTGCACGGGAAGGACACCGGGAGCGCCGATGTGCAAGTCGCGCTGCTCACGCGCCGGATCGGGCAATTGACCGAACACTTGAAAAGCCACGCCAAAGACCATTCTTCGCGCCGCGGACTGCTCAAAATGGTGGCCCAACGCCGGAGTTTGCTCGATTACCTGAGCCGGTCCGAAGCCGAACGCTACAAAAAATTGATCGACAAACTGAATCTGCGGAAGTAGCCGCGGAGGATGTCGATCTTAGTATCTGCGTTTCAGTGCAACGCCGCTTCGAAATTTAAATAACGCGACTACCAGGTCGCAAGACACCTTGAATTTAGGTTTTAGCTGCGCCCAATCGGCAGCGGTGGATCGGAGTTAAAACCTACAGTCAGGGTGACCGACATGGAACTCGCACAATCCAGGAAAATATTATGCAACAGAAGGTCACAGCCAAAATTGGCTCCAACGAAATCACTATCGAGACCGGCAAAATCGCCAAACTCGCCGACGGCGCGGTCATCGTTTCAACCGGCGACACCATCGTGATGGTCAGCGCGGTCTCCGCCACCGCGATCAAAGAAGGGCAGGATTATTTCCCGCTCACGGTCGATTACCGCGAGAAAGCGGCGGCCGTCGGAAAATTTCCAGGCGGCTATTTCAAACGCGAGGGCCGGCCGAGCGAAAAAGAAATTCTCACCTCACGGATGATCGATCGTCCGCTTCGTCCGCTTTTCCCGCAGGGTTATTTTTACGACACGCAGATCATCTCGATCTTGCTCAGCGCCGACAGCGAGAACGATCCCGACATTCTGGCGATTAACGGCGCGTCCGCTGCACTTTCGGTTTCGGACATTCCTTTCGCGGGCCCCATTGGCGCTGTCCGCGTCGGTCGCGTCAACGGCCAGTTCGTCGCTAATCCCACGCATAGCGAGCGCGCCGAGAGCGATCTCGATCTCGTTTACGTCGGCACCGAGAACGACGTGATCATGATTGAAGGCGCGGCCAACGAACTCCCGGAAGCTGAGTTCGTGAAAGCGCTCGAATTCGCGCACACCCAGACGCGCGAGATGATTCGGATTCAAAAGGAGCTCGCGTCCCAAATCGCGAAGCCAAAACGCGAGATGCCATTACTCACGGTGAAACCGGAGTTGCTCGAGATTGCCTATCAAGTCGCGGGCGATCGCATCGAAGGCGCGCTTTATACTTCAGGCAAAGTCGCTCGCGCGAAAGCAGTCGAAACGCTGAAGGAAGAAGTGAAAGCGGCGATTCTCGAAAAATTTCCGGAAACCAACGCGTTCTCGATCTCGCAAGCGTTTGATTACGTTCAAAAGCGCGCATTCCGCACCAGCATTCTTGAAAAGCAAAAACGTGTGGACGGCCGCAGTTATCAGGACCTCCGCCAGATTTCTTGCGAGGTCGGTGTCCTTCCGCGCGCGCACGGCTCCGCCATTTTCCAGCGTGGCGAAACGCAAGCCCTCGCTCTTGCAACTCTGGCGCCAATTGAAGAAGCACAGATGATCGACGCTTATGGCGGCGGCGAGCAATCGAAGCGTTTCATTTTGCATTACAATTTTCCGCCTTTCAGCGTGGGCGAAACCGGTCGGACTGGCGGCCCCGGTCGGCGCGAAATTGGTCATGGCGCTTTGGCCGAGCGCTCACTGGAGCCGATTGTGCCGAGCGAAAACGATTTTCGATACGCCATCCGCATTTCGAGCGAGATCATGGAATCGAATGGATCGACATCGATGGCGAGCGTGTGCGGCGGAATGCTCTCGCTCATGGATGCCGGCGTTCCGGTAAAAGGAATCGTCGCTGGAATTTCAATCGGTCTCGTCACCGAGCAGAGCGAAGATCGACAACTGAAGCGTTACGAGCTCCTGACTGACATCATCGGTTCGGAAGATCACTTCGGCGATATGGATTTCAAACTTTGCGGCACCGACAACGGCGTCACCGGTTATCAGCTCGATCTGAAATTGCCGGGCATCAGCCACAAAATCATGGCCGAAGCAATTCAGCGCGCCAAAGAAGCGCGCACGAAGATTCTAGAAATCATGCGAGGCACGATGGAAACTCCGCGCGCTGAGCTTTCGAAATACGCGCCGCGCATCGAGACCATCAAGATCAATCCCGAGAAGATCGGCGCGCTCATCGGACCCGGCGGGAAAACGATCAATGGCATCGTCGCCGATACCGGCGCTGAGATTAATATCGAGGACGACGGTTCGGTTCACATTTACGCGACCAGCGGCGAATCGATGGCGCGGGCGAAAGAAATTATTGGCGGCATGGCGAAAGAGATCGAGATCGGGCAGACTTATCAGGGCCGCGTCGTTTCCACGAAAGAGTTCGGCGCGTTTGTAGAAGTTTTGCCGGGCAAGGAAGGTCTCGT
>DATBCV010000089.1:0-17047 GCA_036270275.1 Chthoniobacterales bacterium
CGAAAGCGACTGACGCGCCCGCCCATTAACCAAATCCAAACGGCGTGGGTCAGCTCATGCCCGAATACGTAGAGCAAAAGCGGACGGGGCAACCCCATGAACGCGATGAGCCAGAGCACCACGCCTAACGAAAAGAACCAAAATTCCTGCGCCGCCCAAAGCCGTTCTGTCACGGTTGCGCGCGCGAACGCGGTGAAAAATGTTTGGGTGAAAATTGCGCAGATCGGTAGAAGGAAAATCGCGACGATGAATTTCACCCAGCGTGTCGGCACCATGAGCGGCGTCATCGTCGCGGAGCCGCGTCGTGTCGGCACAACGTACGGCGGGACCTTAACGCGACCGACCGGCTTGCGTGCGCGCACCATTGGCGATTTTCGATTCATGTCCAAATCGACGTTACGACAAATGGCCGCGGATTTGGAAAAAGAATTTACGCCCGGCCCATGTAGGCCCCGGTGCGCGTGTCGATCTTGATTGTTTCGCCTTGCTTGATGAAAAGCGGGACATTGATGGTCTTGCCGGTCTCGAGCTTAGCGGGCTTGGTCACATTGCTGGCAGTATCGCCTCGCACTCCTTCGGCTGATTCGACCACTTTTAAATTGACCGATGCCGGCATTTCGACCTGGACCGCTTTGCCTTCCGCATAAAGCACCTGAACCTGCGTATTCTCGACCAGGTAATCCTTCGCCTCGCCGAGCAAATTATCCTGCAGTGTCACCGTGTCGTAGGTCTCGGGATCCATGAAATGGTAACCGTTGTGGTCCTTGTAACTGAACTCGACCTGCTTTCGCTCAATGTCGACGATCTCGACTTTGTCAGTCGAACCGAAACGCACGTCCGCGCTCTTGCCCGTGTTGATGTAGCGGATGATGGCTTGAACAAAGGCGCGCAGATTTCCGGGCGTGCGATGATGCACTTCGAGCACAATCGCGGTGTTGCCGTTATATTTAATCGCCATTCCGCGGCGAAGATCGTTGGCTGCTGGCATTGGAAAAGGTTGAGTTCGTTGAGAGGGTGAGAAGTTGAGTTGAAACAGTGCGGCGTCAAGCGTTTCTCAACCGCTCAACATCTCAACTCCTCAACTGCTTTAGAGCAACTTCAAGCGCGTCAGGTCCTGCGAATCCACGACGCCGACCGGCACTTTGTCGTCATCAACAACCACCAAATCGTCGATGCGGTGCGTCTCGAGCAGTTTGAGAACTTCCACCGCGAGTTTGTCCTGGTGCACCGTCACCGGATTTAACGTCATCAGGTCCGCCACCACGCGTTCGCCGACTTTCGGATCGGATTGAAAATGCCGCGCAAAATCGCCGTGGGTAAAAATTCCAAGTAATTGTCGATCTTCGCCAGCCACAACGGCTGCGCCCGCTCGCACACTCGACATTGCCTTGAGCACGTCTCGCACGATCGCGGTCGGCGGCACAACGGCCATCGAGCCTCGCGGTCGCATCACTTGCTGCACACGCAGGAGCAAACTGCGCCCGATCTGTCCGCCGGGATGAAATTTCGCGAAATCCTCTTTGTCGAATCCGCGCGCCTCGAGCAAGACCATAGCGATCGCATCACCGAGTGCGAGCATCGCGGTCGTGCTCGAAGTCGGCGCGAGATTTAGCGGACAGGCTTCCTGTTCGATGTTGACCTCGAGAACGACGTGCGCGTTTTGCGCCAGGGTCGAATCCGAGTCGCCGCACATCGCGATGATCTTCACTTGAAACCGCGCGATGGCCGGCAAAATGCGCACGAGCTCTTCCGTTTCGCCGCTCGAGCTCAGGGCAAGAACGACGTCGCCGTCCGCGATCACGCCAAGATCGCCATGGAGCGCATTCAGCGAATCGAGAACGACTGCAGGTGAACCGGTGCTTGTCAGCGTAGAAGCGATCTTCGCTCCGATGTGTCCGGATTTACCAACGCCAACGACCACGACTTTGCCGCGCGCATCGACCGCGTCCTTGATCAACGCGACGGCGCGGGAAAAATCATCGCCCAGCCGCTCACGCAAACGTTGCAGCTCGACAATTTCGATGTCGAAAACGCGTCTCGCTTTCTCGAGATAGTCCATTTATCTTGACAATTCTGCGATGGAGGAGTCTAACCGGCAAGAACCTTAACCTTTCGGAGAATAGTAATGAAGAAGCTCGTGGTCTTGGGAATTTTCATGTTGGCCGCGAGCTTTGTTTTCGCGCAGCCGCCGCAAAAGCAAAAGAAAACTTTCGCCGCCAGGGTGAAAGGCGCTCCGCAGCCAAAGACGCCGCCCGTTGTCCGGAAGGAAACTACCGACGGCGTGCTTCCGCGAATGTCCCGCAGCGGAAATCCATTTCAGATGCTCAATCCGAAGGCGCCGCCTCAATACGGCAAATCCGAGGACAGCGTCGAGCTTGATGCCGATACCGGAAAATGGAAGGGCATCAAACTTTTCACGATCAATTTCTGATCGGGTTGTTCGATTCTCCGCCGGCGGCTGAATTCGTTCTGCCGCGAATCTGATTTCGAACATTGAACGAGTCTGCTGATCCAAGACCGGCCGTCGCGTTTTATTGCGCGACTTTTCTCAAGCCGGAGATGCTGCACATTTACCGGCAACTGACCGGCCTGCATCGCGTGCGGCCGGTTGTCATCGCGCAAAAACGCGAGAACGCAGACAAATTTCCGTTCGACAAGATCGACATCGTGCCGAAGCCCGCGACGCATTTCCTGCGGCGGTTCTGGTTTCGCCAGGTTCGCAACCGGCCGTGGCAGATTTCCGCGCACGAGCTGCACAGGATTAATGAAATCATGCAGCGCGAGAACGCGCAGTTGCTTCACATTTTCTTCGGACACATCGCGGTGCACCTACTGCCGTTAATCCGCTCGTCCGTGAAACCGACTATCGTTTCATTTCATGGCGCGGACGTTTTAGTGGACATGGAGAAACGCGCCTATCGCGAAGCGACGAAACAAATGCTCGATGCGGTGACGCGCGTTTTCGTTCGGTCGGAATCGTTGCGGCGCGCGGTGGTGGAGCTCGGTTGCGATGAAAACAAGATCGACATCGTTCGCACGGGCATCCCGCTGCATGAATTTCCATTTCGCGAGCGGCAATTTCCGGAAAACGGCGAGTGGCATTTCCTGCAGGCCAGCCGGCTCGTGCAAAAAAAAGGAATCGTCACGACGATGCACGCGTTCACGAATTTTCTGCAACATTACCCGCGCGCGACGCTGACCATCGCCGGCGAAGGCCCGATGCTGCCGGAGCTGAAAGAACTAATGCGCAAACTGAAGATCGCCGACCGCGTGGCGTTGCCCGGTTTTCTTGCGCCCGAAAAATTGCGCGAGCTTTACTACGCCACGCACATCTTTTTGCATCCGAGCGAAACTGGAAGCGACGGAAACCAGGAAGGAATTCCCAATTCAATGCTCGAGGCGATGGCGACCGGCCTCCCGGTGTTCGCGACCGCTCATGGTGGAATTCCGGAAGCGATTGAAAACGGCATGACCGGCGTTCTGGTCGACGAGCGCGATTACGAAGCGCTTTCCCACGCTCTCCTCGAAGCCGTGCAAGATCGACAATTGCTGGCGCGACTCGCGCGAAACGGCGCGGACGTGGTTGCGCAGAAATTCGACCAACAAAAGCAAATCGCCCGTCTCGAGGAAATTTACTTGGGGATGGCCGGCAAATTGGGCTGAGTTTCGGTTGGACCGTCGGCCAGGCGGTTGAAAAAGTAGGCGAGCTGTTTCCGCACGGCCGAGAACGACATTCGCTCAGCCGCGCGCCACTGAGTTTCAACAATCGCCTTCGCCCGTTCTGCCGTGTTCTTGATCAGTTCCAACGCGATCGTTTTGATCTGCGCGCTGGTTCGCCCCTCGCCGGAATAATTTCCAAACGCGAGCCGATCAATCGTGCCATCGCCGCCCACGCAAATTGTCCGCGCGAGCAGCGCGTCGCCCGCCACTTGTCCGGGAACGCGGCTGCGATCCAATTGCAAAACGATTTTGTGCCTGGCGAGTTCCCGCAAGTAATCGGCGTAAGGCTCGCGCTTTTCATGCACGCGAAGTTTGCCTGCCGGAAATTTCAGCTCCGCCAACAACTTTTCGCCTTTGCGACCATCGAGATTAAAAACGGTGACCGGCTCGCCACTAGCGACGCAAATCTCTCGCGCGAGCAATAACGCCGCGAAATGATTTCGCGAGGGAACGTTCCATTCGCGCGTGCCGACAAAAATTCCGCGCTGCTCGCCAGGCGGCACCGCGAAATCCCATTGTCGATCTTCGAGCGGGTATGGAGTTGGAACAAATCCAACACTGGAAGGATCGCGGTCCGCGCGAACCCGCCGAAAAATCCCCGCCGCTTCCGGAGTTGTCGCGATGCAGCCATCCGCTTCCGCCACGACCCGCATGAAACGCGCGAGCTTTTTCGGATCGCATAATTGTCCCGCGATCTGATGCAATCCTGTTTCTTTCAGCGTGACAGCCACGAGCCGGTCCGCGTTTTTAATTTCCGAGAGCGCGCGCTCCGTCGCGCGAAAGTTTCCGCGGAGCACGAGAAGGATCGGTCGCTTTTCCTCCAACGCGTTCTTTGTCGCTCGATGGAACGAACCTCCGGTGCAGGCGGCAAATGCGTGCAAATTAATTGGCGGATGCACCGGCGCGTCCGGCCCAGCCGGTTCGTCGAAATATTGTTCGAGATCGCGCCCGCCCGGATTGAGGACGCACAATCGAAAGTCGCTCGCGTCGAGGGACGCCATTTTATTCCTCTTCTTCGGATGGCCTCGGAGTGGCGGCCTTCAGGAGCGCGCCTTGCTCCACTTCGTCCATCGGCCCAACCGGAATTGCGCGCCTCACTTCCACCGGCGTCTCTTCAGCTTGCGGCTGCACTGGAATGGCGCGCAGCACCGGCTTGCCATCTTCGCCGGCAGTAACTGCGGTATTTTTTTTATTGGCAACTTCCGCCGCGGTTTCGGTTGCCGTGCCTTTCGGAACATTTTCGCGAGTGCCATTGTCGATCTTATCGGGCGGTTCGTTTTCCGTTCGCGCGACTTCTCGTTCTTCGACCTTCGGAATAACGGTCGCTTTCAAAGAATTGTAAGGGTCGTTCTCGGCGAGAAGCGTTGAGCTCTTCAACGCAACCGGCCGGACATCGCTTAAATCCGCCGCCGCTTGCGCGCGCGGAGGTTCGTTCGAGGGCGCTTCCGCGATCACCTGCGGTTTCGGTTCGCCATGAACATGACACAATTCGGTCGGCATTTGCGACTGCGTGGCGATCTCGATATACGTGGTGCGTTTTCGGACCGCATCGCCCGTTGGACCTTTGATCGTGTCGTAGCATTTGTCGGTCGCGAGCATTCCTGAGCGCGTGCAAATCTCCACCTCTTTCAAACTTGCAGGCCGTGGCAGTTCCTTCGGCGGATAGTGCGACGCCGCCGTGTTCATAATGTCGACCCAAACCGGCAACGCGATTTCGCGCCCGAACGCGCCACGGTAGATTTTTTGCGGTTTATCGAACCCGGCCCAGACCGCGCAGGTGATGCTGTTTGTGTAGCCGGCAAAGAGCGCGTCCGTGAAATCGTAAGCCGTTCCAGTTTTGCCGGCCGCCGGAAATTTTTTCAGATCAAATTGGGTTCGCGCGGTTTTCCCCGTTCCGCTCTCGAGCGCATCGACCAGACAGGAGTGCACTTCGTACGCGCTCTCCGGCTTGATCACATTCTGCTTGGTGAGCTCGCGCTGCGCGTCCCAAACGACGGTGCCGTCCTTCTCTTCGATTCGATCCAAAATGTGCGGCGCGTTCACGCGCGACCCGCCATTCGGAAAAACTGTGTAAGCAAGCGCAAGCTCGGAGAGCGTAACTTCGCTGCTGCCGAGCAACGTCGCCGGATAGGGCCGAAGCGGTGAACGAAATCCGGCATTGCGGCAAAGCTGCAGCGTTTCATCCAATCCCGCGTCCATCCCGATTCGCACCGCGGCGCCGTTTTTGGATTTCGCCAGCGCCTCGCGCGCGGTCATTATTCCTTCGTAACGATTGTCCGCGCTTTCCGGTCCCCATTCGCCGAGAATTCCGGTCATTCCGCCGATCATCACCGCGCGATTGTCGAGCGGAGAATCGTCAACCAGCGTGCCGGGAAACATTCCCTGCTCGAACGCGGTCGCGTAAACAAACGGCAGCATCGCGGTGCCGGCCGGACGTTTCGCCTGCAGCGCGCGATCGTATTGGTTGTGCTCGAAATCGCGTCCGCCAACGAGCACCAGAATTCCGCCGGTGTCGTTGTTCAAAGCGATGACTGCGCCTTGCAAATATTCAGGAGCGGGTTGCGCGTTTGCCGTGCCGTTCGACTTCGCCGCGCGAAAACTGGCGGAGTATTGCGCGTAAGTCTGATGATCGTAACCGGGCTGCTGCTCCGCTTTGTCGAGATTTTTGCGGATCGATTCTTCCGCGACCTTCTGTAAATCGGCATCGATCGTTGTGCGAATCCGAAATCCTTCGTTCATCGCGCGGTCCCAGCCGACAGCGTTGATGACTTGCTGACGAATGTAATCGACCGCGTAATTTTGCCCCTGCGCATTCTGTCGATTTCCAACGATCAACTCCTCGCTCTGCGTCGCGGCAATCTTCGCATTGTCGATGTAGCCCTGGTCGCGCATGCGGATGAGCGCATAATTGCGCGCGTCTCGCGCGGCCGACTTATCGCTCCACGGCGACAATCGATTCGGGCTCTTAACAATTCCGGCCAGCGTCGCGCATTCGTTGAGCGACATCTCGCGCGCGTGCTTGCCGAAGTAACCGCGCGCGGCCGCTTCCGCGCCGTAGAGTCCGCCGCCGAAATAAATCCGGTTCAAATAAAGCTCGAGGATCTTTTGCTTGTTGAAATTGTCCTCAATCCGGCGCGCCAGAAAGATTTCGAGCAGCTTGCGGCGAAAAGTTTTTCCTTTAAGCGCAAAACTGTTGCGGGCGAGTTGCTGCGTGATCGTGCTTGCGCCCTGCCGCACACGGCCGGAGGTCAGGTTTTTTATGGTGGCGCGCAGAATGCCGGAGAGCGCGTAGCCGTGATGCTGATAAAACTTCGCGTCTTCCACGGCCACGATCGCGTTCACCAAATCGAGCGGCAGTTGCTCGTACGGAATCGTCTCGCGGTTCTCAACATAGATTTGGCCGAAGATTTTTTGATTCCGATCGACAATGACGCTCGCGGATTCCATTTGTTCGAGCTTCTTCAAATCGAACGTCGCAGCCTGATTTTTCAAATCCGCCAGCAACATCGACAGATAAATTGCGAATCCGCCGAGGATGAAAAGCGTCACGGCGATCGGCACGTAAAATTCCGGCCGCTTGTACCAGCGCTCGCGAAAGCCGTAATGCGGCGGCGGAATGAGATACTGGTTGCTGCGTGGCGTTCTCACAAGGCGGGGCGGGAATCTAGGCAGCAAACGCCGAACGCTCAACGTCCAACATCGATTGTCGAACTCATGACTGCCGAATTCTCTCGTTGGACGTTGGACGTTCGGCGTTGAACGTTTTCTGATTCAAACCGAACTCGTTCAATTCATTCGGATCGAAATTGAGAAGCGCGGACCAAAGCCCTTCGCCTGGTTCATGGAACAGGCGCTTTATCATCCCGAGCACGGTTATTATTCTAGCGATCGCGCAACGATCGGTCGCCGCGGCGATTATTTCACCAATGTCAGCGTCGGCCCGCTCTTTGGCCAATTGCTCGGCGCGCAATTTTTCGAGATTTGGGAGCGACTCGGAAAGATCGGCAATTTCACCATCGTCGAGCAAGGCGCTCACCACGGGGAATTCGCGCGCGACGTGCTGGAATTCTCGCGTGAACGATTTCCGGAATTTTTCTCGGCAATCCGTTACGTAATCGTCGAGCCGTTTCCGAAACTGCAAGATCGACAATCAACTGGCCTGAAAGAATTCGGCGCGAGCATCCGCTGGGTACAATCTCTCGATCAGCTTGAGCCGTTTACAGGCGTCCATTTTTCCAACGAGCTGCTCGATGCCATGCCGATCAATTTGCGCAACAAAATGGTCGCTCTTCGCGGCGGCGAGTTCGCCTTTGTCGATTCAACGGTTGAACATGCGCCGAACCAATCGCAGTTGGATTGGATCGACAACGTCGCAACCCGATTGCAGCGCGGTTTTGTTCTCGCGATCGACTATGGATTCGCGCGCGACCAATGGCGGGAAATGATTCAGGTGCGTGCGCAACATCGACAACTCGATTCACCTTTCGCGCAAATCGGCGAGGCCGACATCACCGCGCACGTGAACTGGACAGACATCGCGGAGCGGGCCGAGACCAAAGGACTTCGCGTCGCCGGCTTCACCGACCAACATCATTTCCTCACCGGAATCATTTCGACTTTTCCGGAAATTGTCGCCGGCGAAAAATTCAAACGCGCATTGCAGACACTTCTGCATCCGGAAATGCTCGGCCGGAGCTTTCAAGTGCTTGCCCTGGCGAAGGATGTCGATCTTGTGCCGTCGCCGAGCGGCTTCAAGTTCGCGAGAGATGCGCACGCAGCGCTTGCCCTTTAGAGCGGCCAGACCATTTGCATCTTGCCCGTTTCCATCTAACTTCCGACTCCTTTAACGGACAAAATTATGGCCGACGTCGCCAATAAGTATCCCGAGAACGCTCCCGGCAAATTCTATGTCGATGAGCAGTGCATCGATTGCGATCTATGCCGCGAAACCGCCCCCGCCAATTTCAAGCGGAACGACGACGGCGGGCATTCCTTCGTTTACAAACAACCCGAGTCGCCTGAGGAAGAGGGTCTTTGCAAAGAGGCGATGGAAGGTTGTCCGGTCGAAGCGATCGGTAACGACGGCGGCTAGAGTTCTGTAGTGGGGCTGTCCCCAGCCGCAATTCCAAACGCCCGTAATTCGCGTAGAGTCTTCGCGTGAGTTTCATTTTCACCATCATCGGTTTGATGGTCTCGCTGGATATTCTCTGGTGGATCGTTCTCGCAAGACTCGCGAATCAATCCGCGGCCCGGGTTGTCATCTCGATCTTCATGCTCGCGATGATCGTTGGATTGGTCGCCATCATTGCCGCGCGATTGTCGCGCAGCGGCTGGGACCGCATCTTTCCCAAGTTCGCGGTCTCGGCGATTTTCATCTGGCATTTCATCGGACTCGTACTGCTGATGATAATTGCCGTCGCGCTCATTCCAATTTTGCTCGGCAAAAAGATCGTCTCCCGAAACGCGCCCGCCAAAATCGAAGCGCGCGTTGACGCAAACGGCTGGAGTCGGCGCGATTTCCTGCGTTTCAGCGCGGCGATGTTGCCGCCGATTTTCACCTTGAGCGCGACCGGCATTGCAATGTCGCAGCTCAATCGTTTTCGCGTGCGTCGTTTTGCTTTGCCGATTGTCGATCTTCCGAAAGAGCTCGATGGAATGACGATCGCGCAAGTGAGCGATATGCACGTCGGCCGCTTCACGAATGGGCGAGTGTTGGAAAAAATGGTGGCCGCGGTGAACGAAATGCGGGCGGACCTGGTGCTGCTCACCGGCGATTTAATTAATGATGCTCTGGCCGATCTCGACACGGGGCTCGCCTTGGTTCGGAAAATGGAGGCGCGTTTCGGCCTCACGATCATCGAGGGGAATCACGATTTGATCGAAGACCCCCGCGCGTTTGAAACGCGCGTCAGAGCTTCCGGGATTCCGTTTCTGCTCGATGAATCGACGATCGTGAACGTGCGCGGATTTCCGGTGCAACTCCTTGGTTTGCGCTGGACGCGTGTCAGCGGCGAGGGGCGTGACGCCGCGACCTCCGCCGACGTGAAAAAACTTCTCGAGCAACGGACGAGCGACGCGTTTCCGATTTTGCTCGCGCATCATCCGCATGCGTTCGATGCCGCGAGCGATGCAAAATTGCCGCTGACACTTTCCGGTCACACCCACGGCGGGCAATTGATGTTGAACGAACAGCTCGGTTTCGGCCCGGCGATGTTTAGATACTGGTCGGGACTTTACGAGCGCGGCCCGAGCAAGCTCATCGTTTCAAACGGCGTGGGCAATTGGTTTCCGCTGCGCGTGAATGCGCCCGCCGAGATCGTTCACATCACTTTGCGACGCGGCTGACCGCTACAATGTTTGTCGCAGCGGGAAAAGCCGTTGCTCGATTCGCGCGTCGTCGAAAATCATCGGGACCGGCCGCGTGCGCGAAAACGTGCGCGTCTGTCGCATAATCATTCCATGCGCCGGAGAAGCCGGACTTGGACCCACAAACGTGCGTTTTGCCAGGAGCATGCTTGCTGCCTGAAATTTGCGCGCGCCTTCGAATCCATAGAAGGCGACATAATATTGCGGCTCGGCTGATTTAAATGTTGCCGCCCAATTGAAAGTTGGATCGAGAAGCAATGTTCCGAACATCGTGTCCCATTCCAGCCACGCATGAGTGAGCGAATCGCTTGCGCGCCGTTTTCCAATCACGAAACGCAAATTCGTTGCGCCGTTCAATTGCATTCGGTCGTAAAGCAGGAGCGCTTTGCCTTTGCAATCGGCCGCGCCCGCGTGTTCGACTTCGAACGGCGTGCGCCATTCATGCGAATAGCGATAGGGCATCGCGCGCAACTGGATCATCCAATCGTTCACCAATGTGAGGGATGGGCCACCGACGGGGTAACTCGAAATCGGCGCGAACGTCATCTCCACTCGCGACATTTGCCGATCGTATGGCGTCGATCGCACTTCGAAAAACGCGGGTTGCGCCTGAATGAAAGATGTCGATCCAACGAGGATCGCGGACAAGAAAAACTTGCGGGCAAAGGAGATCATAGCGGCAGGGCCATGCTCTAAAGCAGCGCTCGTGCCGCGTGGTCACCGGCGTCTTTGTTGTAGTGGCCGGCCGCTGTCCTCGGCGGCAAAATTGGAATTAGGACGAGCCAGTCGGCGGCTTCGTTGTCTCTGGCGGTTCCGCGCCCGGCGCCGAAGTCGATCCGGCGGCAGATTCGGGCGAGAGAACGGTCGATGGCGCGGATGCGGCCGCCGCTTTTGCCGCGGCTGCTTTCGCTGCCGCCTCCGCTGCCGCTTTCTTTTTCGCTTCGGCCGCCGCCGCGGCGTCCGCGAGATTTTTATCAACCGCCGCTGCTTCGACGGGGTGAATCTTGTGATAGTACTCGTTCGACTTGGAAAGATCTTCTTTGCGGAACAAGAGATGATCGAAGCGCTCGCGCCGGCTCAATTCGAAGTCCTTGTCCATCTTGATCGCCTCGAACGGACAAACCTCCACGCAAATTTGGCAGCTCATGCACACCGAGATGTCGATGTCGAAGGTTGCCGGATAAAACTGCGGTTTGCCGACGTAATCCGGCTTTTTGTCCTTACTCTTAATAATATAGATGCACTGCGGCGGGCATTCCTTCTCGCAAATCTGGCAGGCCACGCAGCGCAGACCCGCCTGCGCATCGTTCCCGTCGAAAATCAGGATCGGGAAGTTCCGGTAATTTTCCGGCAGCGGAATTCGCTCCTCCGGATATTGCACCGTGATCAGGCGCTCCTTGTCGAAATAACTTCCGGCAAAATTCCGGAGCGTGACCGCCATCCCTTTTAAAATTCCCGCGCCGATCATCGGTCTACTTCTCCCATGACAATATCAACGCTGCCGAGAATCACCATCACGTCCGCCACAGTGTGGCCGAGACAAAGGTCTTCAAGCACGGTGAGATTAATGAAACTCGGTGGACGCACGCGGTAACGATACGGATTTGGTCCGCCGTCGCTGATCAAATAAAAACCGAGCTCACCCTTCGGCCCTTCGATTCGGCCATAAGCTTCACCAATTGGCGGACGGAACGCGCGAATCTTTACTTTCGGATTCACGATCGGGCCCGCCGGGATTTGCCCGAGCGCCTGCTGCAAGATCGACAATGACTCGCGCATCTCGAGCGCGCGCATCATCAAGCGATCGTAAGTGTCGCCGTGGTCGCCGAGCGGCACGCGGAATTTAAATCGCGGATAAATTCCGTAGCCATCGACTTTGCGAATGTCGTAATTCACACCGCACGCTCGGAGCATCGGGCCGGTTATGCCGGCGCTGATCGCGAGTTCGGGCGAAAGTTTTCCGACATTCTGCGTCCGTGCGATCACGATTTCGTTTTGCAAAATCAGTTGCTCGAACTCGTCGAGGAACTTCGGGAATCGATCGACAATCTGTTTCGCGCGCGCGAGCCACGCCTCATCCGCATCGACGCGGCAGCCGCCGAAGCGCATGTAATCACACATCATGCGCGAGCCGGAGAGCGATTCGAAAAGATCGAGAATCTTTTCGCGCTCGCGAAACGCATACATCAGCGGCGTGCCCCACGCACCCATGTCGCTTAGCAGAAATCCGAGAAGCGACGCGTGATTTTGTAATCGCGTCAGCTCGGCAAGAATGATGCGCAGATATTCGGCGCGCTCCGGCACTTCGATGCCGGCGAGTTTTTCAACACTGAGCGCGTAGGCCCAGTTGTTCGTCATCGAACAAAAATAATCGAGGCGGTCCGTGTACGGCATTGAGCCGAGATAACTCGTGCTCTCGCCGATTTGTTCATGGTTGCGATGCAAATAACCGAATACCGGCTTCAGTTTGCGCACGATCTCGCCCTCGAGCGCGACGTTCATTCGAAAAACGCCGTGGGTCGATGGATGCTGCGGCCCCATCGAGACTTCGAGCAATTCGCCATCCACACGCGAGCTCATCGTTTGCGGCGGCCGCTCCATTGCTTCGATCGCTTCGACGGCTGCGCTCATGGCTTTGCTGTGATTTGTTCTGCGCCATCAGCTTGCGGTCGCGGCGCGTAATGCGTCTTCGCGCGCTCGAGCACTTCATCGTGCGGCGTCGGTTCCCACTCGAAGTCGTCCGGCTGCACATAATCTTTCCGCATCGGATGATCTTTGAATTCGTCCCACATTAAAATCCGGCGCAGATCGGGATGGCCATCGAAATGAATTCCGTAAAGATCGAAAATCTCCCGCTCCTGAAGCTCGGCGCTCCGCCAGACCGGAGTCAACGACGGCAATCGCACCTGATCGGCCCGGTTCGCGGTCCGCATCCGAATGATCACCGGCCCGTGTTTCAACTTTATCGAGAAAAGATGATAAACGGCTTCGAGATAGCCGGGAATTTTCTCCTCGCTCGCTTGATCCACTTCTTTCTCAACGCCATCGACGACCTGCTTCACCTTGGTCGTTTTCTTCACAACGCGATCGAGCCAATCGATTCCTGTCACGTTTGAACAAAAATCAAAACTCAGTGCAGCATGATCCCGAAGAAACGTCGCCACCCCGACCGCGTGCTCATTGTCGATCAAGAGCGAGGCCTGCCCGGACGGCCCGGGATTCGGCACAATGTCGATCTTCGCTCCGCGCACAGCCAGCTCCGCCCGATTTTTGATTTGCTCTAAAGTCTCCACGATTTAGACGCGCTCGAGTTTCGGCGGCTGGTAAACGTCTTTGTTAGCCGGTGGATTCAAATCGTGTTCGCCAAATGCCGGCACCGGAAATTCACTCGGCTGTTCGGGCTTTAGAAAGTCAGCTTTATCAGCGCCGCTTAATTTTTGTTCGTCGATCTTTCGCTGCAGTTCCATGAACGCGTGGAGCAACGCTTCCGGCCGCGGCGGACAACCCGGAATGTAAACATCGACCGGAATGTAACGATCGATTCCCTTGAGCACGTTGTAACCTTGCTTGAACGGGCCGCCGGAAATCGCGCACGCGCCCATCGCGATCACATATTTCGGATCGGGCATTTGGTTGTAGAGGCGCACAATTTGCGGCGCCATTTTTTTCGTGACGGTCCCGGCGACGATCATCAGGTCGGCCTGACGCGGTGATGGCCGGAAAACTTCACCGCCAAATCGCGCGATGTCGTAACGCGAGGCCGCCGTCGCGATCATTTCAATCGCGCAACAGGCGAGCCCGAACTGGAGAGGCCAGATCGAATTCTTGCGGCCCCAATTGTAAAGGTCCTGCATCGACGTGACCCATATGCCTTGGCGTTGCAGCTCGGCCCGCAGGCCCTCGTCAATTTCCTCGCCCATGGTTATCGATCCAAAAAGAAAGGAATTCGAAAGCCACGAAACCAGGAAGAAGAGTTTTTTTTCTGGCTTCCTGGTTTCTGAATTCAGCCTCCTCTTTCATCTCGCCCAATTTAAGCAACCTTTGCCCCAAGCCCAAACCAGTCCCTCAATCAACAACAGCAAAAAAACCAGCAACGCGATGAACGCGCCCACCGGCAATCCCGTGAACGCCACTGCGAATGGCACGAGAAAGACCGCTTCCACGTCGAAGATCAGAAAAATGATCGCGTAGAGATAATATTGCGACCGGAATTGAATGTGCGCTTCGCCGACCGATTCGACGCCGCATTCGTAGATCGACAATTTGGCGGGGCCGGGCTTGGGCGGCTGGAAAAATCTCCGCCACATCCACGCGAGCACGAGCGGCAACACCGGAAACGCGATCGCCACGCCCGAAAAAATCACGATGAACAAATACGGATTCGGAGTCATTCTCCTGCGAATCTATCCAATCTGTTTCCGCGAGAAACGAAATAAATCAGCCTTGATTAAATAATCGCCTGCCGCTTTTCTTCATCGGGCGTGAGCGAGGCTGTCGATCAAATCTTTATCCATGCGAAACAGTGGATCCTTTCGTTTTTGATCGTGCGCGCGCCGGATTGGCTTGTTCAAGTTGCCTCCAGTCTCATCAATATCGCCGCGCTCCTCGCCGTCTTTCTCAGTCTCTTCGCGCTGCTCTCCGTTCTCGAACGCAAAATCCTTGGCCGAATGCAAAATCGCTACGGCCCGAATCGCGTCGGCCCATTCGGTTTGCTCCAACCCGCGGCCGACGGAATTAAAATGTTAATCAAGGAAGACATCGTGCCGGCGCGCGCGGACAAAGTGATCCATTTTCTCGCGCCAATCTTGATCGCCGCCGCCGCGATTCTTTCACTCGGCGTAATTCCTTACGGCCGGAACATGACGCCGTTCGTAATCGATGGCGGGATTTTGTTTTTCTTCGCGGTCGGTTCCGCGACCGAGCTCACCGTGTTCATGGCCGGCTGGGGCAGCAACAACAAATACTCGATGCTTGGCGCGATGCGCGCGATCGCGCAGATGATCAGTTACGAATTGCCGCTGCTGATCACGGTTCTTCCCGTCGTGATGATCGTTGCCTCATTGAATCCCGACAAAATCGTGGCGGCGCAAGCTCCGTATCTGTTCGGTTTCGTGCCGCACTGGTTTGTCTTCACGCCATGGGGCGCGACCGCGTTCCTGCTCTTTTTCATTTCCGGCCTCGTCGAATCGAACCGGACACCGTTCGACGTCCCAGAGGGCGAATCGGAAATCGTCGCCGGCCACATGACCGAATATTCCGGATTCAAATACGCCACCTTTTTCATGGCCGAATATCTCGGCATGTTCGCGATCAGCGGACTCGGCGTGACTTTATTTCTCGGCGGCTGGCATGCGCCGCTGCCGTTTTTGGAAATCATTCCATCCTACGTTTGGTTCTTCGTGAAATTGTCGATCTTGCTTTTCGTTTACATCTGGCTGCGCGGAACACTGCCGCGCACACGCGTCGATCAAGTCATGAATTTCGCGTGGAAGTTTATGCTCCCAATGGCTTTCACCTGCTTGATCGCGGCGGCGGTTTGGCATTACACCGGGCGCGGCTTGCGCGGATGGGTTTGGTCGGCCGCGGTCATTGCCGCCGTTTATGTGACATTGTCGATCTTGCTCGATACGAAAAAGAAGTTCGCGCCGCGCACTTACCGTTTTGCCGAATGAGCACCGTTCCTTTCGTTATCATTTCAATTCTTACGCTCGCGGCCGCGCTTGCCGCCGCGACTTTGCCCAAACTGATGCATGCCGCGCTTTCGTTCGCGATGATGTTTCTCGGCATCTCCGCATTTTTCTTTTTGCTCGGCGCTGAATTCGTCGGGCTCGTCCAAATTTTCGTCTACATCGGCGCGGTCGCGGTCCTGATCGTCTTTACAATTTTGCTCACGCGGCAAGACCAGGAAAAAACGCGCGGCTTTCACTGGAGCGGCATCGTCGTCGCCCTCGCCGTCTTTGGCGGATTGCTCTGGGCAATCACAAAAACGAAATCGCTCGCGGCAGCACCGCCAGCGGCAGCGCCTGTGACCGTGCATCAAATCGGAGAACTGCTTATGACCAATTACGTTTGGGCCCTGCTTTGCGTTGGCGTGTTGCTGACCGCGGCACTGATCGGCGCGCTCATTCTGGTGCTGGAGGAGAAGAATTGAAGCAAACACTCAAAGTCCAACGCTCAACGTTAAACGCGCAATTCAGAAGAGCCTCTGAGTTCGACGTTGGGCGTTGGACGTTGGGCGTTGAGCGTTTTCTGCCTGTTCCGTGATGACAACAACACTCCAAATGTTTCTTGTTATTTCCGCTGCTCTATTCTCGATCGGCTTGCTCGCCGCGCTCAGCCGGCGTCACGCCATTTTTATTTTAATCGGAATCGAAATGATGCTCGCGGCCGCCAACATCAACTTCATCGCGTTTTGGCGATTCGCGACTCCACCGGCCCAACCCACCGGCGTGATGATCGCGCTTTTCGCGATCGCCATTGCTGCGGCGGAAGCGGCAGTCGGACTCGCGCTGGTCATCGCGGTTTATCGCCACTTCCGCAGCACGAACGTTGACGAGCTCAATCAACTCAAAGGATGAATTCCTGGATCACGAACAACATTTGGCTGGTCCCGGCGACGCCGATGGTCGTGGCGATTCTGATTCTCGCCATCGGAAAATCTGCGCGCATGACGAGCGCGGTCTTTGCCATCGTCGGCCAACTCGCGGCGCTGACGATGTCGATCTTCGCGTTTGTGCCGACGCTGCACGAGCACGGTTTTCGCGCCGTCCAAAATTTTACCTGGTTCGAATTCGGCGATCAGTACCTGCGAATTGGTTTTGTTCTGGATCCGCTCGCGGCCGCGATGCTGCTCATGATCACGTTTGTCGGGCTTTGGATTTTTGTTTTCAGCATCGGCTACATGGCGGACGACAAAAATTTCTCGCGCTTCTTCGCTTATCTTTCTTTTTTCTCCGGCGCA
>DATBCV010000090.1:0-11961 GCA_036270275.1 Chthoniobacterales bacterium
TTGCTCTGTTTCGCGACGGCGGCCGGGCTGAATAGCGTCCTTCAAATCGCGCGCGTACGACGCGTTCACGCGAAAAACTGCGCGCTCGACGTCGTCCATCGTGCGGACGTTCACCTTGTCGCACAGAACGTAGCCGAGCGACATCATTCCGTTCAGGTCGTCGAGAAATTCGGCCTGCTCCATTTCGCCAAGACGCTCGACGATGAGCTTGCCGTGCGTCGGCGTGCCGGAGAGTCCGAGTGTCTTGAGCAGCGTAATTTCGCCGCCACTCAAATTGATCTCGCGCTGCATAGCGACTGTTCTAGAGCAAATCTCTTGCCGTCACTTCGCGCGGGCGTGCGCGTCCTTCTCGATAAAACTCCAAACGTCCTTAAGCCTCTGGCCAATTTCACTTTTCACAGCCGCCAATCCCTGGTCCTTGAATTTGCCCGCGCTCGGCAATCGCCCAAAAATGTAATACTTAATCTTCGGCTCGGTGCCCGAACCGCGCACCGCGATCCGCGTTTGGTCTTCCAGCTCGAAGATCGACATCTTCTGTTTTGGAATGACGTCGCCTTCAACATCGCGGATCGTTTGCTTCTCGAAATCGGTGATGCCGGTCACTTTTGATCCGGCGATCTCCGTTGGCGGATTGTTCGCGTAGGACTCGAGCAAGCGCGTGATCTTGTCCGCGCCTTCCGCGCCCTCAAAATAAATCGAGGCGTTCTTTTCTTCGAAATAACCGAAACGGGTGAACGCTTCATCGAGCAATTGATCGACCGTCTGCCCGCGCGACTTCGCGTAAGCTGCCATTTCGCAAAACATGATCGCGCCCGCGTTGCCATCTTTGTCGCGCACGAAATCCGCGCCGCTGTAGCCGTAACTTTCCTCGCTTCCGAAAACGTAGAACGTCGAATACTTCAACCGCGCCGCGCGCGTTTCTTCCTCGGACATCTGCCGGTATTTCTTGCTAATCTCTTCCGGCAGCGCGCGTTCATACTTCTCGAGCTTCGCTCCGAAAAATTTGAACCCGGTTAAAGTCTCGACGCAGCGCACACCAAAACTTTCCGAAATCAGTTTTTGCATGTCGGTGGTGACGAAAGTCTTGATCGTCACGGCGTGGGCGCGGTTCTGTTCGTTCAAGATTCCGAGCTCGAAAAATTTCTTGAGCCGATAATACGCAAGCAACGAGCCGATTTGATTGCCGTTGATCAATATCATTTCGCCGTTCGCGTTCCGAACCGCCACACCGATGCGGTCGCAGTCGGGATCGGTCGCGATGACAACGTCCGCGTTGGTTTTTTTGGCGAGCTCGATGCCGAGTGTAAGGGCTTCTGCGTTCTCCGGATTCGGCGATTTCACAGTGGAGAAACGTGGATCGGACTTTTCCTGCTCCGGCACGATTTGGAAATTGAAGCCGAGACGTTCGAACATCGGCCGGAGCGTGATCGCGCCCGTGCCATGCAAAGGGGTGAAGACAATTTTCAACGACTTCGCATGTTCGAGCACGGTTCGATCGACAACGATCGTCTCGAGCCGCTTCATGTAAGCTTCATCGATCTCCGCGCCGAGCGTCGTGATTTTTCCTTGTCGATCTTTCGGGAGCGGCTCGTAACTCTCGCTCGTGATCGCGTTCACTTTCTCGATGATGCCGCGATCATGCGGCGCGATCACTTGGGCGCCATCGGCGAAGTAAACTTTGTAGCCGTTATCGTGCGGCGGATTATGGCTTGCGGTAATGACAATGCCGGCCGTCGCATTTAAGTGACGCACCGCGAAGGAAAGTTCCGGTGTCGAACGCGGACCGTCGAACACGAAAGGGTCACAACCGTTCTCCGACGCGACTTTGGCCGCGAGGTCGGTGAATTCATCCGAGAAAAATCGCGTATCGTGCGCAATCACGATCTTCGGGCGATTGTCGATCTTCTTTTTCGCGTGCCATTCCGCGGCGTAAGCAACGAGCCCTTGCGTCGCACGATTCACGTTCGCGATATTCATCGCGTTCGTGCCGACGCACGGGAATTCGGGGCGACCACCAGGTGCAGCCTTGCCCTGCTCGGCTTTGGTAACGATTTTTCCAATCGTTCGCCCTCGAAGTCCGCCGGTCCCGAACTCGAGCATCTTATAGAAACGATCGTTGAGTTCGTTCCAATGCTGGCCCGCGACAAGCTCGGCGACGACGCGCGTGTAAAGATCGGAACTCGCATTCGCGAGCAACGCGCGGACATTTTTTGCCGCAGATTCGAGGAGCTTACCTTTTGCGGATGCAGCATCGATTTGGGTCAGGAGCTCGTTGGACGCAGCCATGTTCACGGAATTTCGATTGCGAGTCGACGGTTTCAAGGCTTAATCCATGACGCACCCGACGACGCGATGAACATCCACGAGTATCAAGCGAAAGAGCTTCTGGAAAAATTCGGCGTCGCGACCACGCGCGGCAAAGTCGCGTCGACTCCGGAGGAAGCCGAAGCCGTCGCGCGCGATCTGGGAAAGATCGACATCGTGGTGAAGGCGCAAGTGCATGCCGGCGGCCGCGGCAAAGGTACTTTCAAAAACGGATTCAAAGGCGGCGTGCACGTAGTGAAATCGCCGGCCGAAGCGCGCGAAGTTGCCAGCAAAATGCTCGGCGAAACTTTGGTGACGCATCAAACCGGGCCGGCCGGGCGCGTCGTTAACAAAGTTTTGGTTGCGGAGTCCGCCGAGATCGCGCGCGAAATTTATTTCGCGATTATTCGTGATCGACCAACCGCCGCGCCGTTGATTGTCGCCAGCACGGAAGGCGGAGTCGAAATCGAGGCGGTGGCTGCAAAAACGCCGGAAAAAATTGTGCGCGAGCCGATCGATCCGCTCGCCGGTCTTCAACCTTTTCAAACCCGAAAACTGGCGAAGCAACTCGGCTTTGAACATTCGCAAACCAAAGCGGCGACGAAATTGTTCGACGGACTTTATCGCACGTTCATCGGCTGCGATTGCTCGATGGTCGAGATCAATCCTCTAGTCGTGACAAAGCAAAACGACGTGATCGCGCTCGATGCGAAGCTCGATTTTGATGACAACGCGCTTTATCGACATCCGGAAATTGCCGCGATGCGCGACACGGCGGAGGAAGATCCGCGCGAAGTCGAAGCGTCGAAGCATGGACTCAATTACATCGGGCTCGACGGCGACATCGCGTGTCTGGTCAACGGCGCCGGCCTCGCCATGGCCACGATGGACATCATCAAATTTTACGGTGGCAATCCCGCTAACTTTCTCGATGTCGGCGGCGGCGCGGACGACGAGCAGGTGACCGAAGCGTTCAAGATCCTGATCGCGGACAAAAATGTAAAAGCGATTCTGGTGAATATTTTCGGCGGGATCATGAAAGTGGACGTGATCGCGCAAGGAATCATCAACGCCGCCAAGACCGTGAAGCTATCGGTTCCGCTCGTCGTCCGGCTCGAAGGAACGAACGTCGAAAAGGGAAAACAAATGCTGAAGGAAAGTGGCGTTAAATTGATCACCGCGGATGATCTGGCTGACGCGGCGCAGAAAGTAGTTGCCGCTGCCAAGAGCAAATGAAGCTAAGATCGACAATCGGTTGGATCGCCCTCTTGGCCGCAAGCGCGCGCGCCGATGATTTGCCTCGGAAATCGAAAGCGCCGCGTGAAAATTATCCAAATGTAATTGTGATGTACGACTCGGTAACGGCGAAGGACGGGAAACGTTTACGCACGATCGTTACCAAACCGGAGCACGCGAAAGGAAAGTTGCCGGCCATTTTTGTCGCTGGTTGGCTGAGCTGCGATTCGGTTGAAGCGCCGGCGGACACGAAAGATGCATCTGGCAAAGTTTTTCGCGGTCTCGCCCAGCTGCCGGAATTTGTTTTGTTTCGTCTCGAGAAGCAAGGCGTCGGCGACAGTGAGGGTGTTTGCAGCGAAACGGATTTTGAATCGGAGCTCGCTGGCTATCGCGCGGCTTTTCACGCGCTTCAGAAATACGATTACATCGATACGAATCGCGTCTTCATTCTCGGAGTCAGCAACGGCGGCGGGTTCGCGCCGCTCATTCCGGAGTCGGATGCCGAGCAGCAACAAGTCCGCGGTTATATTTCCGTGGGCGGTTGGGCGAAGACGTGGTTCGAGCACATGCTCGAAATCGAGCGCCGCCGGTTCGCATTGATGGGCAAATCGCCGGGCGAGGTCACTGAGTCCATAAAAAAAGCGAGCACGCTTTATCATGAATTGCTGATCAAAGAGCGAACGGTAGACGAGATCGTCAAAGACCAACCGCAGCTCGCGGAAATCTGGCCGGGCGGAAAAGATACTTCGCATCTTTATGGCCGGCCGCTGGCGTTTTATCAGCAGTTGCAAAAATTGAATCTCGCCGCCGCGTGGTCGCGGGTGAAAGCGCCGACTTTTGCGTTGCACGGACAATTCGATTCGATCATGAGTCGCGAAGATCACGAATTGATCGCGTCCTGGGTTTCAGCGAATGGCGGAGACGCAAATGCCTACGAAGTGCCGCAAATGGGTCATACGTTTCAGCATTACCTGAGTTTAGCCGATGCATTCAAAGACAAGGAAGCGCCGTTCGATCCGAAAGTGATTGGTCTACTGACCGACTGGTTGAGAAAGGAAGCAATCACGCGTGAAGATTAATAACATCGCCTTTGTCGGAATTCCGGTGACCGACATCAAACGCTCGCGGGAATTTTATGAAGGCGCGCTCGGATTGAAATTGTCCGAGGAAATGGGGCAGGGACATTGGGTCGAATACACGATCGGTGACCAAACGCTTGCGCTCGGAAATTTTCCGGATCAATGGAAACCATCGGAAGAAGGAACAAGCGCCGCGCTGGAAGTGGAGAATTTCGACGAAGCGATCAAGCAATTGAAAGATCGACATGTTCCGTTCGACGCCGAGCCATTTGAAAGTCCGTGCTGTCGGATGGCAGTGATAAAAGACCCCGACGGCAACAAGATCATCATTCACAAACTCAAACCGGAAAACGAAAAGGAACCCTGTCCATGATCACGAACGAAGTTGCATTCATTGCCATTGCCGTCTCCGATAAAGACCGCGCGCGAAAATTTTATCAGGAAACGCTCGAGCTAAAGCCGACCACGACCGCGATGGATGGCGCGTGGGTCGAGTACGATCTCGGCCCGGTGACAATCGGCGTTGGTTGTCATCCGGCGTGGAAACCGTCGCGCGATGGAACCACGGTCGCGTTTGAAGTTCCAGACATCGACGATGCGATCAAGAAACTAAAAGAGCGCGGCGTCACTTTCGACCTGGATAAAACCGAAACGCCGGTTTGTTGGATGGCGCAGTTTCGCGATCCAGATGGAAACAAACTGGTCGTGCATAAGCGGAAATCAAAATGAGCAACCAATCTCTAAGGAAAACTGGAAAGCAGGAAATTATTTTTCTGTCTGTTCCTGTGTTCCTGCGTTCCTGAGATATGTCTGTATTGGTCGATAAGAGCACTCGCCTCCTTGTTCAGGGAATCACCGGTAGCGCCGGCGCGTTTCACACGCGGCAATGCATTGAGTACGGGACGAACGTCGTCGCCGGTGTTACGCCCGGAAAAGGCAGGCAGAAGTTCGACGACAAGGTTCCGGTGTTCGACACGGTTTGGGAAGCGAAACAGAAAACGAATTGCAACGTCTCGATGATTTTTGTGCCGGCGCCGTTCGCGGCCGACTCAATTCTGGAAGCGGTCGACGCCGATCTCGATCTTGTCGTTTGCATCACCGAAGGAATTCCGGTGATGGACATGATGCGGGCGAAAGCGCAGATGCGCGGAAAGCGCACGAGGTTGATCGGGCCGAACTGTCCGGGAATCATCACGCCCGGCGCGTGCAAGATCGGCATCATGCCCGGTTACATTCACAAACCGGGAAACGTCGGTGTGATCTCGCGAAGCGGCACGCTCACTTACGAAGCCGTGTGGCAACTGACAACGCGCGGTTACGGCCAATCGACCTGCATCGGAATTGGCGGCGATCCGATCGGCGGACTTTCGCATCTCGATTGCGCGAAACTTTTCAACGACGACAAAAACACCGACGCGATGATCTTGATTGGCGAAATCGGCGGCTCCGCCGAAGAAGAAGCGGCGGCGTGGATCAAAGACAATTGCAAGAAACCGGTCGCGGCATTCATCGCCGGAATGACGGCGCCGCCCGGAAGACGCATGGGTCACGCCGGCGCGATCGTTTCCGGCGGAAAGGGGACTGCCGCCGGAAAAATCGAAGCCTTGAAAGCCGCCGGGATCGCTGTCGCTGAAACGCCGGCGACAATTGCAGACACGCTGATTGCGCGGATTAAGAAATAGATTTCGTTCCGCTGTCTTTCGCCAGCAACGCATCGACGTCCGTGACGAATCCGGGGATAAAACCCGTGCCTTTGGCGTCGCGCCACCAAGCTCCGCCACGCGGTGTGTTGAGTAGCTGGCTTAGAAGTGGTCCGGTCGCCAATTCGAAAGTTCCTTTTGGGAAGACACCGCGTTGCGTTCTGTCCCAAATGTGAAAAGCCGCCCAAAAATGTTCCTGCAACATTTGCTCGAGCCTGAGCTGGTCGGCTGCATCCAAGGCGCGCTCTCCACGAAGGCCAGCGGTCATGAGCTCGGCGATGTCGCGGTTTTGGGCGATTGCCTGACGGATCACGGTCCATTGCGCCATGGTGGAATTGTGCTCGTTGCGCTGAAGCGCGCCCGTGTTGTGTTTGATCTGCAGACCGACAAAGATCAAAGACACAATCACCCCAATCGACGCCACAATTTGGGCGAGATAGGACAATTGTTCGAACGACATACTTTCAAAGTGGAATTACACGAGGATTCGTAATTTAAGGCGAACAATTTTTCGTTGAGAAGGACCGTTAGCGCTTAATCGGTGGCTGGCTCCGGTGCATCGAGATTTCCGCAGGGCAAATGCGCGGCTTTCCAATCCATTGCCATTTGGATTCGGGCGCGGCCGCTTGGATGATCGAAGAAAATGAATTCTTCGATCGGTGTCGGATCGAGTTTGCGATACGCGCCGAGTTTTAGTGCGATCTTCGCTTCGCCGTCGGGTTCGCGTGAAGTGTTCATACCGAACTGATCGGCTTCGCGCTCGGTTACGCGGATGATCGTGTTGAGAACCGGTGTCATCAGAAATGTAAACGTCACGAAGATCAGCATCAGCACCGGAAGTCCGGCGGGATCGCCAATGTCCCGCACGTCCCAACGCTCGCCCCACCGTCGCAGCGCCCAATCGAAAACGATTCTCGCAATTCCGAATCCGAAGAGCGCGACGACTCCGAAATAAATCGTGAGCTTGGCGCCGTGATTCAGAACGTAATGACCCATTTCATGCGCCATGACCGCGCGGATTTCCGGAAGCGAACATTGTTTAAGCAAATTGTCGTTCAGCGCGATCCGCGTGGTGCCGAGCATTCCGGCAACATTCGCGCTGATGCGTCTGGTTTGGCGCGACGCATCCACTTCGAAGACTTGCGTCACCGGAATTTCATTGGCGCGCGTCATCGCCAGAATCGGATCGCGAATGGTCGGATCGGTCAGCGGTTTGTAAGTGTTGAAGAGCGGCTCGACGTAGAGGGGCGCGATAAAATTTCCAAAGAACGAGAGCACAACGATGACCAGCGTTCCCCAAATCCACCAACTTTGCGGCGCGCGCCGGAAAATCCGGTACAAGATCGACAATGCAACAGTGCCGGCGACGAGCCCGACCAGAAGGCCGATCAATTGCTCGACGAACCATGGTCCGAACGTTTGCGTGGCAAAACCGTATTGATGTTCGCGAATAAAGAATTGGTAGAAGGTGAGCGGAAAACTCAGGATCGCGACGATCAGAATGAAGCAGACGCTATAGATCGCGACCTGAATTGTTTTGGAATTTGTTTTGCGTTCTGCGAAATCGCGCAGGCGCGCAGAGATTTTGGAAGCGAGCAGGAAAATGGCGATTGCCGCGCCGAGCAAAAAATTCCAGAGCAAAAGCCAATAACCGCCTTCAAAATAAGCATTCGATTTCGCGCGCTGATCTGCCGGGACAGTCGCAAGCCACGCGTTCGTGGCTTGAACTGCATCAAAGGAAGATGTCGATCCAGGCGGCGGAGTGGGCGAGACTTGTTGCGCCGGAGCCGCACTGAAGAAGCTGAAAACGAAGAGGACGGTAAACAGCAGCGACCGAAACATCCCTGATGCATATCGAAGATCCCTGCCAAATAAAAGCTCGTAACCGGGAAGGTACGGTGGCCGTCTTCATGATTGTCATGTTGAGCAAGCCAAACATCTCTGAATATTTCCGCCGTGGATAATCTGAAATAGTCAGAGATCCTTCGCTTCGGTCAGGATGACAGTACAAATGCGAACGATAATTTTTCTTGCCGCGACGGTTGTTGCGGCGACGCAGGCTGCGGCCGCCGAACCGACTCCCACGAAGATCACGGTCGACCGCGTTGAGCGCGAAACGCTGATTTATCTTCCATCGACATCTTCCAAAGCGAAGCCGCCGGTGATTATCGGTTTTCACGGTCACGGCGGTAACATGCGCTTCTCTGCGCGCGGAATGGCGTTCCAAAATTTTTGGCCGGAAGCGATCGTCGTTTACCCGCAAGGATTGCCTACGCCTGGAATCGTGCTGGACCACGAAGGCAAAAAACCTGGCTGGCAGCGCGAGCTCGGCCAGGAAAACGACCGCGACTTGAAATTTGTCGATGCGCTTCTGGCGATGCTGCGCGCGAAATATGCGATCGACGATTCGCGCATTTACGCGACCGGTTTTTCGAACGGCGGCTTGTTCTCGTATTTGCTTTTGTCGCAGCGCGCGAATGTTTTTGCGGCGTTCGCGCCCGGCGGCGCGGCGTTGTTGCCGTCAGTCACGCTGAGCGCTCCGCGGCCGGTGTTTCATTACGGTGGCAGAAGTGATCGGCTCGCGCGTTTTGAAAAACAGCAGGCCACGATCGACAAACTCCGCGCGTTTAATGGTTGCACTGCGCCGGGAGAAGCATGCGGCGAGAATTGCACGATCTACAATTCCAGCAAAGGCGCGCCGGTCGCGACGTTCATTCACCCGTTTGGACATGTTTATCCTCCGGCGGTGACGCCATTGATCGTGAAATTTTTTCAGGAACATCCACGCTCGGGATGATTCTTTCCGCTGGACTAAAAATTTCCGCCGATAAAAATTATCGGCGATGAAAGGGCTTGCGTTTTTGGCGGCGATATTGTTTTTGATCGACAATCTGTCCGGCCAGGCGCAACCATCGCCCCCGGCAGATCCCGCGCTATACGGCCCGTATCCAACGAACTACAAAGACATCGTGATAAATTGGCTGAATCAACAACTGCTCGACATTGCGAGCGCGCGAATCGATTGGACGAGCGAGCCGAAGCCGGCTGATCTCGGCAAAAATGGCCAACATCTGTACGGCTACGTGGTGACTTTCGATGTGGACGCCCGGAATCGTTTTGGCGCTTACACCGGCAAACAAAAACACGGGGCGCTCATTAAGGATGGTCAAGTCGTCAAAGGTTTAGGAATAGGTTACTGACATGAAACTGAACTCCCGCTCAAAACAAACCGCCGAAGGTCTCATCGTTGTCCTGATCCTGGCCGTGATCCTACTCGGCATTGGCTGGTATTTGTATTCGACCAAAGCCGCGACCGACAAGGAATGCCGCGTTTTTGGGCACGATATTATCAACCGGCTCATGGTGAATCACGATCCGCTAGTCCTGGACAACGAACTCAGCCCCGAAATGAAGCTGAAGTTTCCGCCATCGGCGAAACAACTGACGATTCAACATCTTAATCAATTAGGCGCCCCACAGCAGCCGATCCGGATCGAGGACAATGTGACGTTCGATTCCACTTTCTTCGGCTTGATCAGCTATGCGCCGCACGGCTTCTTCACCGCGCACTTGGATTATCCGGGGCAATCGCTCTTGCTCCAGATCGCCGTCTCGCATCCGCAAACTAAGTGGCAGGTAGACGACATCACCGGTCCCGCGCCCGCGCCGCGCACGCAGTAGTTCGTTAGGCCAGAAGACGATCGAGCGAGTCGAGGCAAATCTGCGACCAGGTTTCGAGCGAATCACGTCGCGCTAACAATTCCTCTTTCGTGAGGAACGATAGGTTCGTGATCATCGCTTCGCGTTTGTCCACCTTGGGCTCGGCCAGTTTGAAAACGTGCACGATGCCTAGATGGACTTGACCGACTTCGTTGCTGTCGTCGTTGAGCAATGCGACGATGCAATCGTCAAACGTCGTTTGAATTGAAATTTCTTCCGCGACCTCGCGCTCAACGCCCGCGCGATAAGCCGCTTCATCCAGCGCGAAAAGCGATTCGTCACTTTCGTTCATGTGACCGCCAATGCCGATGGAACCTTTTGCGACGAGACGTTGCTCGCCGGCTTTCTTGCCGCGGATGTAAAACAAAACGCGATCCTCGTGCGCGAGTAGAACGTACGGAATAATCTGTTTGTGAGCCGGATCTTTCTCCGCTTTGGCGCGCGGCAAAAAGAAATTGTTCCCGCGGGAAAGAATCGCGTCCAGATATTTCCGCGGCTCAAAGTTCAATCCTTGGAAGCTGCCGAGCTGATCGAACAGGTCACGCTTGATGACCAGAACGTTTTCCTCCGGCGGATTCATTGCGCGGATTAAAAAGAATAAGTCACGCCCACTTGCGGACCAAGCAGGTTCAAGCTCGGATTCGGATCGGTTTGGCCGCCGTTGGAAAAATGTTCATAAAGAACGCCGATGTCGATCTTCCAATGCTCGTCCAGTTCGTAACCAACGCCTGCGCCCGTCAAAATGTTGAACGTGAAATCCTGACCCTGCGATCCAAAATTGTCCGGATGACTGTCGATCCAGCCGAGCCCGAGTCCGCCCGAAAGGTAGGGAACGATGCGCGAGTTCGGCCGCACGAAATTGTAACGGCCTCCAAAATTTACGCCGTAATAAAAATTTTCTACGCCGCGAATAATTGGCTCGGCGATGAGCGTGATAGAAAACTGATTGTAGCCGCGCGCCCAGTTATCGCTGTTGTTCACGCCCCAGCGAATTCGACCGGCGATAAACTGCGGCACGATTTCGTAACTGTGTGGATTTCCCAGCACGCCAAGCAAGTAGCTGGATTGCAACGCGAGCTCGAATCGCGGCGGATCGAGCGGCGCGACCGAACTTGTCGCCGTGAAATCGCCGCCCCCGGCCAAAGCCGATTGAATTAAAAGCTCCAACCCTGAAATGCACGCGCTGAAAAACTTCATCTTGCGCGCAACGATAAAGACGACCGCGATAATTTCAATTGAGGCGCGAGTTCAATCGTTGTCGCGAGTGACGAACGCAGCAACGAATAATCCGGCCGCGAACAATGCCGCCGCTGCGATCCAGCCGCGGTGCATGCTCGTCCATAATTGCGGACTGTGCCGCGCTGCTCGCGAATCGAACTTTCCATGCGCGCCAAAATCCTTTTCCGCGTCGACCGGCTCCCACAAATTGTCCGGACGATGTCGATCTTCGCGGCCGTCAAATTGTTGCGAATCGTAACCGGTGCGCGCGAGATAATGATCGAGCAAACCGGGAACGACTTTGTTCACGGTGATTGCGCCGACCGTAGGCATGCCGACATAAATTTCGCGACGCGGATTGTGCGATGCGTAAACGATTGCTTCGGCTGCAACTTCCGGCTGGAAAATCGGCGGCACCGGTTGCGCTTTGCGCGGCAATCTGCTTTTCACCCATCCGAATTGCGGCGTGTTCAAGGCCGGCAAATCAATCATCGTCACCTGCACGCCGCTTTTATCATGCAGCAGCTCGCACCGAAGCGAATCGACAAAACCCTGGACCGCGTGTTTCGCGGCGCAATACGCCGATTGCAACGGAATGCCGCGATACGCCAGGGCCGAGCCAACTTGAATAATCAGCCCGCGATTGCGCGGCAGCATCCGCTTCAGCGCCGCGAGCGTTCCGTAAACGTAACCGAGATACGTGA
>DATBCV010000091.1:0-4406 GCA_036270275.1 Chthoniobacterales bacterium
TAAACGCTTCTTACGCGCGGGATCTCAAAGACGCTATTCAGCCCGGCCGCCGTCGCGAAAAAGAGCAACGCCGTCGCCGTCGCGGTTGATTCCATCCCGCTTTGGGATTTGGAGTTTGTGATTTGTCGCCTGTAGTATCGCTGCGTGCGGCAACGATTGAGAAAAACCTGGCCGTGGATCGCCGCGGCTGCGAGTGGACTGCTCGGCGTTTTCTGTTTTCCGCCGTTTGATCAAAGCTGGCTTTGCTGGATTGCGCTGACGCCGCTCATCGCCGCGGTTTGGTGTTCCGGTGAAAATTCGCGCCGCCGCTGGCTGCGAAATCTTCTGCTCGGTTACGTCGCCGGAATGTGTTTCTTCACGTTCGCGTTCAGCTGGCTCGGCGCGCTCGGCGATCTCTATCAAAACCTTTTTCTTCACTCGCTCTCATTCCTATTGTCGATCTATCTCGCAATGCACTTCGCCTTTTGGGCGTGGTTCATCGGCTTGTTGAGACCGCAAAGTTTCACCGAGTCCTGGCGTAATTTGCTCATCGCGTTTCTCGCCGCCTCCGCCTGGGCCACACATGAATGGGTCCGCGGCTGGCTCTTCAGCGGTTTTGGCTGGAACGGTCTCGGTGTCGCGCTTCACCGGCAAACGCCGATGATTCAAATCGCGGAGCTCACCGGAGTTACCGGACTTTCATTCGCAGTCGCGTTCGCAAATATCATCGCGGTAACCACTCCGATTCGACTTTTTCTCGAAGCGAAAACCGGTCGAAAACGGCCGCACTTCGATCTGACGCTCACGCTGGTTGGCATCGTTGCGCTGCTGGCATTTGGACTAAATCGAATGACCGCGGCGCTCGGCCCCGCCAAATCGATTCGCGTCGCCGCGGTTCAAGCGAACGTTCCGCAATTGGAAAAATTCGATCCGCAATTTGCGGCGCAAGTGTTCGAGAAATTTCGACGGCTCACTGAGAATGCGCTCCGCGCAAATCCGCCGCCCGACCTGGTGGTTTGGCCGGAAAGCTCGACGCCCGATCCGGCCCGCGATGTCAACGCCGAGAGTTATCGCTTCGTCATGGATTTCGCGAGCGCGAGCAAAACCGATTTGATGTTGGGTACGCTCGATTTCGAGAAAGATCGTGATTACAACGCCGCGTTGCTAATTTCGAACGGTGGCGAGCGCGTCCAGGTTTATCGCAAGATCCATCTCGTGCCGTTCGGCGAATATATTCCGGCGCGGCATTCGTTTCCGCTTTTCGCGGCCGTTGCGAGCACTTGGGTCCCCGGCGATTTCGCGCGCGGAACCGAGCACACGGTTTTCAGCCTAACGAATCCCGATGTTCATGTCGCGCCGTTGATTTGTTTTGAAGACACGGTGGGCGATTTGGTCCGCCACTTTGTCTTGAATGGCGCGAACTTGCTCGTCGATATCACAAATGACGGCTGGTTTTTACATTCCTCGGCTTCCCAACAACATCTCGCGAACGCGAAGTTTCGTTGCGTAGAAAACCGCCGGCCGATGGTTCGGGCAGCCAACACCGGGGTAACTTGTTTCGTTAACCAATTCGGCCGCGTCATGGATTATTGGCGCGACGAAACGGGCAGCACGTTTAATGAAGGCACGCTCGCAGGCGAAATACCGGTGCCACAAGATCGACAAATCACGTTCTATACGCAGCACGGCGAATGGTTCGCGGAATCGTGCGCGACAATCACCGGTATCATGATTGTCCTGGCCGTCTCCGTGCGCAAAAAGTTGTAGAGGCACTTGCCAAGCGCCTGTTTATTTTAATTCGGCGGTTAACACAAACGCCGCTACAACATCATCGCAAATGCCCGTTCAAATCCCGCTCGATCATTTAACCGAACTCTGGCCGGCCGAACTTCGCGGCGCGAAAATCGGCGCGCTGCTTCATCCCGCTTCGGTTTCGTCCACGCTCGAGCATGCCTCGAGAATTTTTGAGCGACTGAACGGCGAACTTTTCCAACTGCGCGCGCTCTTTGGTCCGCAACACGGATTTCTCGGACAGACGCAGGACAACATGATCGAATGGAAAAGTTACGAGCATCCGCGCCTGCGCATTCCGGTCCACAGTTTGTACGGCGAACATCGCGAGCCGACGTCCGCCATGCTCGCCGGCCTCGATGCGCTCGTTGTCGATCTTCAAGACATCGGCGCGCGTTATTACACCTTCATCTGGACGCTTTATCTTTGCATGCGCGCCTGCCAGAAGGCCGGCGTGCGCGTCGTCGTGCTTGATCGGCCGAATCCGATCAACGGCGTTAGCACCGAAGGCCCGACGATTGCCTCCGGCTACGAATCATTCGTCGGGATGCATCCGATCCCAATCCGTCACGGCAAAACAATCGGCGAGCTAGCGACACAATTCCGCGAGGAAGCGTTTCCCGATTGTCGATTGTCGATCTTGCCGATGAAAAATTGGAAGCGCGAGATGTGGTTCGATCAAACCGGACTGCCATGGGTAATGCCGTCGCCGAACATGCCGACTTTAGAAACCGCCACGGTGTATCCGGGAATGTGTTTGCTCGAAGGAACAAATATTTCGGAGGGACGCGGCACGACCCGGCCGTTCGAAATTTTCGGCGCGCCATTCATCGACGCGGAAAAACTTTGTCGCGTGCTGAACGATTTGAAATTGCCCGGCGTGTTTTTCCGCGAAAATTATTTTCAGCCAACATTTCAGAAATTCGCGGGCGAACTTTGTGGCGGAGCGCAGATCCATGTCCTTGATCGAAACGCTTACCGTTCGTTTCAAACCGGGATTGAAATCATTCGCAACATTCGGAAGTTGTATCCGGGATCTTTTGCGTGGAAACGACCGCCCTACGAATACGAACGCGAAAAGCTGCCGATCCAAATTCTGCTCGGCGCGCCGGCGGAAGATTTCTTTCACGATTGATCGCCGCCGCGGTCGCAACCGCCGCGATGTCGATCTTGCCGATCGCGTCCGCGGACATTCCGTGGCCGGAAGTTGCGCAGCGGTTAAAAATTGAAAACGAAAAGCTCGAGCGCCGCCCTGGCGGTCATGCCGGCGAATACTTCATCGTTTGCACGCTTTACTACACGCCGAAGGAATCAGGATTCACCAGTGAACGCGGCTTTGACGCGACGCGCGTGACGAAAAGCGGTTTGCACGGCCGAACTTATCCGCGCGATTTTCTGCGCTCGGTCATGAAAGAAGGCTACGGCCGAATCTCAACGCCGGTGAATGGCAAAAATTACATTCGCTACAATCGCGGCTCGTACGGTTTTTCATCCGCGCCAAGTGGCGGCGGCGGTACGCTCATTCCGCATTTCTCCGCGGCCGCGAGATTATCCGGAGCTTTGCGACGCGGAATGGTTTTGGAAACGCCGTCTGACGAAGTCCAACAAGTTTTTGGCAGCAAGCGTTGGAAAATTGTCGATACCGGAGGCGGATTGCGCCGCTGGCAGATGGATTGTTATTACGGCGAAGACGAGCCGCTCGGGCCGGGCAGACTCATGGCGCGACCCCGCGGAACGACTTTCGAATACGCCTATTCGATGGCTCGCGTCAGCCGATGAGGCATTTCGGGTCGAGCTTACGTGTCGACGTTCATGAAGATCGAGTTACGTGTTTGCCAGAAAATCGGCCGCAAGTGCACAATATTCGGGTTGTTGCGGCCGATGAGGGTTGCGGCGGGGCTCACCGCTCGCGCCCGTTTCCGCCAAGTTGCAGCAGCGTATTGCCAAGATGACCGCAGGGTTGTAATGCTCTGCGCCTTTGAAAACGCTGTTCGCCACCTGTTCCCTTCTAGTCGGCTTCGGCTGCACGGCGCTGGCCTACGGGCCGACAGGTCATGAAATCGTCGGCGGCGTTGCCGACAAATTGATCGCCAACACGCCTGCAGCTCAAAAAATCTACGAGCTTAGCGATGGCATCACGCTCGAGCGCGCTTCAACCATGGCCGACGAGATCAAAGCCTGGGACAAAAACGGCGTCGACAATCCGAAGGCGTTTCCGCATTACCGCGAACATGCAAAGATCGACAATCAACTGCGCGAGTTCTGGCGCGCGAATCCGCCGACACAAGATGCAAAATCGTCGACGCCGTCACATCATTGGTTTCATTACACCGACGTGCCGATTCTCAATGTGCGCAGGTACGCCGATGGCGCGACCGGCCGAAGTCAATGGGACATCGTCCACATGATTTCTTTTTGCGGCGAAGTTTTGCGCGGAGAAGTTCCGGAAAACAATCCGCGCAAGATTACGAAGCCTGTCGCCGTGATTTTGCTCGCGCATTATCTCGGCGACATTCACCAACCGCTTCACGTTGGCGCGGAATATTTCAATCACGCCGGGCAAGCGGTTGATCCTGACAAAGGAGAGCCCGGTGTTGAAGACGAAGGCGGCAATACGCTGATGCTGCGATTATTTC
>DATBCV010000092.1:0-7764 GCA_036270275.1 Chthoniobacterales bacterium
CCGTTTCTAAAATCTTCGGCGCGGGAACCATCACGCCGAGATCGATGACCTCGTAGTTATTACATTGCAGAACGACGCCCACGATGTTTTTGCCGATGTCGTGCACGTCGCCCTTCACCGTCGCCATCACAATTCGTCCCTGCGGTTTTGCGCCCTCGAGTTTTTCCGCTTCCATGAACGGCATCAGATACGCGAGCGCTTTTTTCATGACGCGCGCGCTCTTCACCACTTGCGGCAAAAACATTTTCCCGGCGCCGAACAAATCGCCCACCACGCTCATGCCTGCCATGAGCGGACCTTCGATGACGTCGAGGGGCCGCGCCGATTTCGCACGGGCCTCCTCCGTATCGCTTTCGATGTAATCGGTGATGCCGTGAACGAGCGCGTGCGTCAATCGTTCCTGCACATTTTCCTTTCGCCACGCCGCCGTTTCCGCGATGTCGATCTTCGGTTTGCCTTTCACGCGCTCGGCGAAGTCGATCAATCGTTCGGTCGCATCGTCGCGGCGATTAAGCAATACATCCTCAACGCGCTTGCGTAATTCGGGCTCGATCTCTTCGTAAACGGCAAGCTGGCCGGCGTTCACGATCGCCATGTCGAGCCCGGCGCGGATTGCGTGAAACAAAAACGCGGCGTGCATCGCTTCGCGAACGTTGTTGTTGCCGCGAAATGAAAACGAGATGTTGCTCACGCCGCCGCTCACGCGCGCGCCGGGCAAATTCTGTTTGATCCAGTGCGTCGCCTCGAGGAAATCGACGGCGTAATGCCGATGCTCCTCCAAACCGGTCGCGATTGTCAGAATGTTCGGATCGAAAATGATGTCGTTAGGCGGAAAATCCGCGCTTTCAGTGAGCAACTTGTAAGCGCGTGCGCAGATGTCGATCTTGCGCTGAAGATTGTCAGCCTGGCCTTGCTCGTCGAACGCCATCACGATCACCGCCGCGCCGTAACGCCGGATCAAGCGCGCTTCTCGCAAAAATTCTTCCTCACCATTCTTTAACGAGATTGAATTTACGACCGCCTTGCCTTGCACGCATTTCAAGCCGGCTTCGATCACGCTCCACTTCGAGCTGTCGATCATGATCGGGATGCGCGCGATCTCCGGTTCGCTCGCGATTAGATTCAAAAATCGCGTCATCGCCGCTTCGGAATCGATCATTCCCTCATCCATGTTCACGTCGAGAATGTTCGCGCCGTTCTGAACTTGCTGACGTGCGACGGCGAGCGCGGCATCGAAGTCGTCGGCCAGAATCAGCTTCGAAAATTTTGGCGAGCCGGTGATGTTCGTGCGTTCGCCGACGACCACGAACCCGAATTCCGGCGTGATGTTTAACGGCTCGAGCCCGCTGAGTTGTAGCGGCGCTCTATGAGCGCCGTCTTTTCGGCGGTCACAGACCGCCGCTAAAGCGCGTGGTTTGCAGGCGCGCACCGCGTCTGCGATTAGCTGAATGTGCTCCGGCGTTGTGCCGCAACAGCCGCCGACCAAATTCAGCCAGCCATTTTGCGCCCAGTTCGCCAATTTTGGCGCGAGCGTTTGCGCTGTTTCCGGGAAACCCGTTTCCGAAAGCGGATCGGGCAAACCGGCGTTTGGATAAGCGCTCACGAAAGTCGGCGCCACTCGCGCGAGCTCTTCGATGAACGGATTCATTTCGTCCGGACCGAGCGAACAATTCAAGCCGACAACCAACGGGTTCGCGTGTGCGATCGAAATTAGAAACGCTTCCGCAGTTTGGCCGCTCAACGTTCGTCCGGCTTTGTCAGTTATCGTTCCCGAAACGATCAACGGAAGTTTCTTCCGGGATTTTTCGAAAACGTCAGCGATGGCGAAGAGCGCAGCCTTGCCGTTCAAGGTGTCGAAGATTGTTTCGACCAGGAGAAGATCGACATCTCCGTCCACAAGCGCGCTGACTTGTTCGAAGTAAGCCCGGCGGAGTTGATCAAAAGTGACCGCGCGAAATGCGGGATCATTTACTTCCGGCGAAATCGAAGCGGTGACGGGAAGGGGACCGATGGAGCCACCGACGAAATATTTGCGGCCATTTTCTTTTCCTGCGTGATCGGCTGCGCGACGCGCTATTTGCGCGGCTGCGAGATTCATCTCGCGAACGAGCGCGCTAAGATCGACATCTGAGACAACGCGCTGAAAAAATTCCTGATCTTTGCGTCCGCGCTTCGGCTCGCCTTGAAAAAGAAAATCGTGCAGGCCGATGGTCGTCGCATTGAAAGTGTTCGTTTCAATGATGTCCGCGCCGGCGGCGAGATATTCCGCGTGGATTTGCTCGATCACCTGCGGCTGAGTCAGGTTCAGGAGCTCGAGGCAACCTTTGACGTCTCTGCCTTTCCAATCGCAAAATCGTTCGCCGCGATAATCTGCCTCGGACAGTTTCCGGCGCTGAATCATCGTGCCCATCGCGCCGTCGAGAACGACGATGCGTTGGCGCAAGAGCGTTTCCAATGGATGAAGGTCGGCCGCCATGTTGGAGGAATTAAGCGGCGATCGTGCCAGCAATCAAGGAACAAATCTACGCATCATGATGCGTGGATATGTCCCTTAGCTCTTGCTCAAGCCGAGCTAAGTCTCGCCTGAACGCAACGTCTCGAGAAACGAAGAACCTTCGCCCGCCAACTTTTCTTCAAGCTTCCTGGTGCAATCACAGTCACAACATGCCCACGGCTCTGTGCCCGTTTTCATGGCGGCAATTCCGCCGCGAGTGCGCATCTTTCACGCTGAGAAGCTCGAAATATTTTTCCCAATACGGCCGCTCCTCCGCGAGCGCTGAATCGCAAAAACAAGTTTCCACCCACATGGCGATGCCGCCCTCGTTCGTTCGCGCATCGCTCATATTATAAATGTACTCATCGCCGGCGATCGACCCTTTGCCGAGCGTGCCGTCGTCAATCGAGCGCAGCAAAGACGCCTCTCTTCCGGGTTTCAATTTCGCTTTGACCAGATAACGCACGAACAAAATTAGCATTGTCTTTTCTCTGAGGCCAGAACGGCAGTGACAACGCCGAAGATCGACAATCGCAAGATCGACAATTTATTGTCGGACGTGGAAGCGATCCGGCTTTTCAAAATTCTTAATCGCGATCAGCGCAACACTTTCATCGCCTGCTTCCTTGGCTGGGCGCTGGACGCGCTCGATTTTTTTCTGGTCACGTTCGTGCTGGCGCCGATCGGCCACGATTTCGGCCAGAGCATTCCGAAAGTTGCGTTCGCAATCACACTGACGCTGATGATGCGCCCGCTCGGTGCGCTGATTTTCGGTTGGCTGGGCGACAAATTCGGACGGCGCGTGCCGTTGATGGCGGACATTATTTTTTATTCGGTGATGGAATTGCTCACTGCGTTCGCGCCGAATTTTACCGTCTTTCTAATTTTGCGCGCGCTGTTCGGGATCGGCATGGGCGGCGAATGGGGCCTCGGCGCGTCGCTCGCGATGGAATCGCTGCCCACGCAGGCGCGTGGATTTTTTTCCGGACTGTTGCAACAGGGCTACGCGGTCGGCTATCTCCTTGCCGCGCTGGTTTACTGGACCGTATTTCCACATTTCGGATGGCGCGGCTTGTTTATCGCCGGCGCGCTCCCGGCGTTTCTGGTCATTTACATTCGCGCGCGCGTTCCGGAGTCACCGGTGTGGTTGCGTGATCGCGCGAGCGAACGGCCGCGCCTGAAGATGTCGATCTTGTTTCGGCAACACGGAATGTTGTTTGTGTATGCCGCGCTTTTGATGACGGCGTTCAATTACATGTCTCACGGCACGCAGGATCTTTACGCGACGTATTTGCAAAAACAGCGCGGCTTCAATCCAAATCAAACTTCGCAGATCGCGATCATCTATGCGTTCGGGATGATTTGCGGCGGAAGCGTCCTCGGTCATCTCTCGCAAATCTGGGGACGACGTCGGGTCATTATTTTCGCCGCGATCTGCGGCACGTTATTGATTCCGATTTGGATTTTCGCGCCAACTACCGCACTGCTAATCCTCGGTGGATTTCTGATTCAGTTCATGGTGCAAGGCGCATGGGGCGTCGTGCCGGTGCACTTGAACGAGCTTTCGCCATCAAATTTTCGCGGAACGTTTCCAGGGCTGGCTTATCAACTCGGAAATTTTGCGGCCGCTTACGCCGCGCAGCAACAAGCATGGCTGGCCGAACATTTTCGTTTGGAAAACGGCAAACCGAATTACGCGCTGACGATGGCGCTCGTCGAAGCAATCGTTTTCGTCGTCATCATCATTCTCGCGGCAGTGGGTCCGGAGCGACGCGGGAAAGAATTTTAGCTATTGGCCGGCCAGCGCGCGCGCGCCGTGGCGTTGTTCGACAAGCGCGGCGGCGATTTTGTCGGCGAGCTGCTCGCGATACTCGGAGTCCTGGGCCTCGCCGCCTTCGAAACGATTGCTGAGGAAGCCGCATTCCACGAGGACGGCTGGATATTTTGCCAAACGAAGCACGCGGAAATTCGCATGATGCACACCGCGATTGGCCGACCGGGGCATCGTCATGAGGTGTGATTGAATGCGATTCGCGAGGGCGACTGAATTTGCCGAATGATAATAGGTTTCAAAACCGCGAATGCCGCGCCGGCGTGAATCGTTGAAATGGATGCTGACAAAAACCGAATTCTTCTGCGCGTTTTCGATCGCGACACGTTCTTCCAGAGGAATGAACACATCGCTCGAGCGCGTCATGACGACTTTAAAATCGGAGTCGCGTAGCTTTCGCGAGAGTCGCTTTGCCACGTCGAGGGTGGCGATTTTCTCCGCGCCGCCGAATTTTCGGTACGCGCCATTGTCCTTGCCGCCGTGGCCGGCGTCCACCACCACTGTCGTGAATGACTTGCTTGTGTCTTTGGTCGCGACTTCTTCGAGCCGGGGACCGGTAGCGCACGCCGCGAGGAGCGCGGATGAAGCCAGCAACAAAACTTTGTTCAACCGAAGCATCGCAATTTCTACATTAGAACACGTCGCGCCGCGAAAGGTTTCTGAATGACACAACTGCTACGGTAGCAAAGTTCACGCCGAATGTTTTCCGTATTTCGAACAAAAACTGCTTGTTTTTTGTCCGACCAGAATTAAAGGCGTTACCTCTATTATGCGCACCCGATTCTTCTCCGCCTTCGCGGCGGTTCTCACTTGCAGCGTTGCTTTCGCGGCCAAGCCAACCCCCGCGCCGAAGTCTTCTCCGACCGCTACACCAGCGCCCACGGTGTCCAAGCCGGTTGTCGATCAAACCGCGCAGACGATCATTTTTTGTTATCACCGTCTCGTCGACAAAGTGCGTTATCCCGGGACCGAGATCACGCCGGCGATGTTCGAGCAGCAGATGAAAATGCTGAAGGACCGCGGCATTACCGTTATTGGAATGCAAGACCTGTTGGCCTGGAAGCGAGGCGAGAAAAATATTCCGCCGCGCTGCGCCGTGATCACTTTCGATGACGGCTGGAAATCGCAATACGAAGTCGCATGGCCGATTCTTAAAAAAATGGGCTACCCAGTGACCATGTTCATTTATACCGAAGGCGTGGCCGGAGGCAGCTTGGGCGGCGGACAGGCGATCACGTGGGAAATGCTCGGTGACATGCGCGACAACGGCGTCGATATCGAAGCGCATTCGGCGACGCACCAGGATTTGCGCGAAGGGCACACGGTCATGGTCATGGCGCCCGATCGCAAACGGACAAAGAAGAAACTGACCGGCGCTGAGTACGAGCAATGGGTCCAAAATGAAGTTGTCGGTTGCAAGACGCTTCTCGAGCAGCGGCTCGCAATTAAAATCAACTGTTTCGCCGTGCCGTTTGGAAATTACAACGACCACGTAAAGGAAATGGCGCGCAAAGCGGGTTACGAAGCGATGTTCACCGTTTACGGCCAACCCATCACCTGGACCTCGCCAATGGACGCGCTTGGCCGCTACGCGATCGAAGCGAACAAGCCGAAAGTTTTCGAAGACGCAGTGAAATTGATCGCGAGCTCGAGTGGTGCCGCGGGCGGCCCTGCGGTGGCGGCGGTCGGAGCGGCGGATTTGCAAACCGAGCCTGCGGATGGGTCGACCGTGCGCAGCGCATTGCCGTTGATCAAAGCGAATCTCAGTCGCGTCGGACAAATTGATCCGGCGAGCGTGCAATTGCGAATTAGCGGGTTGGGAGTTGTGCCCGCGAGCTACGATCCAAAAACAGGGATGCTCTCGTACCAAGTGACGCAAAAGCTGCGCGACAAAACCTGCACCGTCATTTTGAGCGCAAAATCCGGCGACAAAAAAGTCGAGACGCATTGGACATTCGGAATTGAGGAAGGCGCGGGAGCGGTTCCCACTACTCCAACTCCGTCGCCGAAGAGATAATTGTTTTCGCAACTGGGCGAGAAGCTGCAGGAGATCTTCAAAGATCTTCGCGGCCACGGAACAATCAGCGAGGCGAATGTCGACGCCGCGTTGCGGCAAGTCCGACTCGCACTGCTCGAGGCCGATGTCGATTTTGAGGTCGCGAAAAAATTCATCGCGCGCGTCAAAGACAAAGCGCTCGGCGAAACCGTGCTTCGCAGCATCACGCCCGGCCAGCAGATCGTTAAGATCTTTTATGACGAATTGTCGATCTTGCTCGGCGGCGACGCTGCGCCCTTAAATCTCGGTGAGCCGCATCGGATTCTGATCGTTGGCTTGAACGGCTCCGGCAAGACAACCTCCGCGGCAAAACTCGCGCGGCTGCTCAAGAAACAGGGCCGGAGTCCAAACTTGATCGCGCTAGACTTGCAACGTCCGGCGGCGATCGAGCAGCTCGCAACGCTTGGCAAAGAAATCGACGTTCCCGTATTCAAGCCCGAGCCCAGCGAGAAAAATGTTCAACGCGCAGCGACGGCCGCGCTCCAATGGCACGAACGAGCCGGCGGCAACATCGACATCTTCGACACAGCCGGGCGGCAGGAGATCGACGTGGCGTTGATCGAGGAGCTCGCGCAACTCAAACGATTTCTTAATCCGCAGGAAATACTTCTTGTCGTCGATGCGGCGACTGGTCAGCAGGCGGTCAGTATCGCGACACATTTTAATCAAGCGCTCGAAATCACCGGAATCATTTTGACCAAGCTCGACGGCGATGCGCGCGGCGGCGCGGCGTTGTCGATGCGCGAAGTAACGCAGCGGCCGATAAAGTTCGTTGGGACCGGCGAAAAGCTCGATCAATTCGAAGCGTTTGTGCCGGAGCGACTGGCGGGCCGGATTCTTGGAATGGGTGACGTCGTCGGGCTCGTCGAGAAAGCTGTCGAGACGATCGAGCTCGAGGATGCGGCGCGGCTGGAGGAAAAATTGCGGCGCGCAGGGTTCGACTTCAACGATTTCCTTCAGCAGTTCAAAATGTTGCGCAAAATGGGGCCGCTTGAAAATGTCCTTGGCATGTTGCCCGGCATGGGTAACCTTTCCGGCCTCTCGATTGACGAGAAGCAGCTCAAGCGCACGGAAGCGATCGTGCTTTCGATGACGAGCGAGGAGCGGACGCGGCCCGATATTTTAAACGCGCGGCGTCGTCAGCGGATCGCTCGCGGCAGCGGCTCAACCGTCACGGAGGTAAACGATTTGGTCCACCGTTTCGATCAAATGCGAAAGCTGATGAAGAACGCGGGCAAAATGAAGAAGATGATGGCGCAAATGGCGCGAATGAGAAAATAACATGGCAGTCGCAATCAGATTACGAAGAGAAGGCGCATTAAACCGCCCGTATTTTAAAGTTGTCGTCGCGGACAAACGCAGCCCGCGCGATGGAAAATTTAT
>DATBCV010000093.1:0-2844 GCA_036270275.1 Chthoniobacterales bacterium
CATTCTAGTACTCCCGTTCGAGCAGATAATTTGCGAGCGCGTGCAGAGCGTCACCTTTTGCACCGAAGGTCGATAACGCACTGTGCGCTTCCTTCGTGAGCCGTTTCGCTTCGGCGCGCGATTTGTCCAAACCGATGATTGCGGGATAAGTCGCTTTTTGCGCGGCGACGTCTTTGCCCGCACTCTTGCCAAGTTTCTCGCTCGTCTGGGTCACATCGAGAATGTCGTCGATCACCTGAAACGCCAGACCGAGCGCGCGGCCAAATTTCGTGATCGCATTCAGCTGCTTGGAGTTGGCATTTGCGCTCATCGCGCCGAGTCGGACCGAAGTTGTCAGGATCGCGGCGGTTTTGTTTTCGTGAATGTAGCGCAAACCCGACATGTCGATCTTTTGTCCTTCACCCTCGAGATCTGCGACTTGACCGGCGATGAGTTTTCGACTGCCGGCCGCGACCGCGAGCTCGCGCAATAAAATCGACATGTCGTAGTGCGAAGTCGGCTTCGCGCGGGAAACGATTTCGAACGCGATCGTGAGCAACGCATCGCCGGCGAGCACGGCAATGCCGTCGCCGAAAACTTTGTGGCAGGTCGCCCGGCCGCGGCGGAAATCGTCGTTGTCCATGCTCGGCAGATCGTCGTGGACGAGCGAATAAGTGTGGATGCATTCCATCGCGCAGGCGAGCGGCAACGCATTGTCGATCTTTCCGCCACACGCTTCCGCGGCGGCGAGGCAGAGAATCGGCCGCAACCGTTTCCCGCCGGCGAACAAACTGTAGCGCATCGCCTTGTGGATCGTCGCCGGCTTGACGTTCTCCTTCGGCAGATATCGATCCAGCGCGCGGTCGATCGTTTTCTGCCGGGATGCGAGGTAGGACTTCAATTGCATCGTCGATTCACAGTGAAAACCGCGCTGTGCGTTTGGCAACGCAAAATCGCAATAAGCTTTTCCGGCCTCGAGTGTCTGTCTCTTTGAAAGGATGAGAAATGAACCGAGCGCTAATCTACCGGCCCAATAATCGCAAGTTGATCTGGATCGCCTTCGCGTGCGCGATCACGATTCATATAGCAGCAATCGGACTGGCCAAGAGCGGACCTCTAGCTGGCTCCCTTGTTGTGTGCTCATTTGATGCACTAGTGCAGGGTACCGATTCTCCCCCAGCGCCAGCGGAAGAATCTGAAAGCATATTGGCTCCCGAGCGGCCGCAGACTGAGCAACAAGAATTCGTGGAGGAAAATGTGAAGACTGCGCCAATTCGACCGCGCAGAAAAATATCCGCGGTTCAATCCACGAACATTGGAGTGGGGAGAGGAAGCAGCGTCGGTTCCGCAAAAGCGCTGGCATTGTTCGCGCCAAAACCGAATTATCCCTATGAAGCGCGCCGCGGTGGAATCACCGGATCAGGGATTGCGCAACTCTCCGTGAACTCCGCCGCCGGCAATGTGATTGACGCGCGCATGTCACACAGCACCGGCAACGCCATTTTGGACAACGCGGCGTTGAGTGCGTTCCGGAGATGGCGATTCAAACCCGGCGTCGCGTCGGATGTCGACGTGCCGATCACGTATACGCTCAGCGGCGTGTCTTATTGATTCGGGAATGTTATGATGGGGTGAACGAGATTGCCGCCATGGCGCACGCGCAAAACGTTGAGCAACTTTTACGACGATTTGAAGTGCCGCTTCTTCAATATACAACGCGAATAACCGGCAATAACGAAAGGGCGCGCGACGTGGTGCAGGAAACATTCATAAAATTTCAGCGCAACGGCTCGGTCGCTCCGGAAAAAACGGCGACGTGGCTCTTCACGGTTTGTCGGAATGGCGCATTGAATATTTGCCGGAAGGAAAGGCGGCTGATGTATCTCAACGAAGCAATCATTGAATCACGACCGGACGAAGCGCCAATGCCATTCGAGCGAATCGAGCAGCGAGAAGCGAGCGACTTCCTAATGAAAATCCTCTCGACTCTGCCGCCGCGGCAACAGGAGGTGCTGCAGTTAAAATTTCAAGGCGATCTCAGCTATCAAGAGATTGCCGAGAGCACGAAGACGACGGCGAACAGCGTCGGCGTCTTGATCCACACAGCGCTGAAGACGTTGCGGCAGCGGTACGCGGAAAGCGCAAAAGAATTTTTACCATTTGAACCCCGAACGACATGAATATTGATGATCCAAAATTAACGGCGTTCGCGCTGGACGAACTCGGCGAGCCTGAAAGATCGACAATCGCCAATGAAGTGGCGCGATCCCCGGAAGCGCAACGCGTAGTCGATGAAACTCGCGAGCTAGCGCGCCTATTGAAGAACGAATTCGCAGCGGAACTGAATGAAAAAGCAAAACCGCGTCTGAACCTGAGCGACATTCGAGATGATCCCTGGTTTTGGGGAATCGGGCGTCCGCTGGCAATTGCCGCCTCGGTAGCAGTCTTTGGCTTGCTGAGCGCGATCTTGATCGGGACTTATTCGCGACGCGATTCGGAGAAATCCGCCCCGACCGACTACATCGTCCAAGCTGAGCAGAATGCGCCGAATCAACTCATTGAGTTGCCCGCTGCAGACCGAGTTCCGAACCCGCTGTCAGCACAAACCATCAAACGCGTGGAGCGTGTCGTGATTGGAGAAATCAATGTGGAGACGCGGTTTCAACGGCCGGAGCTTCGCGTGATTGAAACAATTAACGATGGATATCGAATTGAGCGATTGAAACAACGACTCGCTGCTCCAGCCATTTCAAGAGAAACGAAGCTGCTGCCAATGGAGCACAGTTATGGCCTGGTTTTTCTCGACCATCAGGGTCAGATTGTTGCCAGCGCACGTTTTTGTCGCGCTGGTGATTCGGGATTCGT
>DATBCV010000094.1:0-34338 GCA_036270275.1 Chthoniobacterales bacterium
CCGGCCGGACGGTGATCGCGATCGCGCATCGGCTCTCCACCATTTTGTCGGCCGACCAAATTGTCGTGCTCGAGGATGGCATGATCAAAGAGATCGGGACGCACGCTGAGCTATTGGAGAAATCGGGCTACTATCGGCGCCTTTACGATTTGCAATTCAATCATCCGGGCGAAATGACGTCCGAAACCACGGCCGAACCGGACGTCCTGGCCGAAGAATTGGTATAGCCTTCCGCAAAGATCGACATCGTGATGCCGCTTAACTTCGATTTTCACACTCACTCGTTTTTTTCCGGTGACGGCGTTTCGAGTCCGGAAGATTTGATCGCCGCCGCGAAAACGAAAGGGCTGCAAGGCATTGCCATGACCGATCACAACACGTGCGACGCGATCACGTACATGCTCGACAAAGGTTTGATGCGTCTCGACGGGCAGGCAGTCGATGGCTTTCTCGTTTTGCCCGGAGTCGAAGTGACGACCGCAGATGGCCACCTGCTTTGCATCGGCGCAACCTTGCCGGACCCGCCGAAGTTGAAAGGAAAACCCGCGCGCGAAGTTTGTGAAGTCATTCATCAACGCGGCGGTCTCGCCATTCCTCCGCACCCTTACGATCTTTTCCGCGCCGGCATTCGTTTTTCGGTTCTCGAGACATTGCCGGTCGACGCAATCGAAGTTTTCAACGCCGCCACCACATTGCGGCGTTACAATCGCTACGCATTCAAGTACGCCCAGGTCCGCGGATTGCCAATGATCGCGGCGAGCGATGCGCACCACGCAGCCGCGGTCGGAACCGCTTACACGATTTTGAACACCGACGATTTTTCGGTGAAAGGAATTCTGGCGCAGATTCTAAAGAGCAACGAGCTCAACCAGCGATATCTCACTCCGCGCGACAGTCTGCGCAAAACCTGGAACAATTGGCTGCGCCTCCGCCGCCGAAAGAAAATTCCAGAACTCGCCGCTAAAGATCGACAACAGAAACCTGGAAACGGCTCCACTTGATTCGGGATGTTAGCTTACATCATCGTCGAAATTGAAGTGACGGATCCAGCCGGTTACGAAGAGTACAAAAAGCTCGCCGGCGCGACCGTTGAACAGTACGGCGGCAAATACATCGTGCGCGGCGGCAAGACCGAAGTGCTGGAAGGAAATTCGCAACCAAAGCGAATCGTCATTCTGGAATTTCCCACCATGGAACGCGCCAAAGAATGGCTCAATTCGCCTGAGTATCGCGAGCCGCGAAAAATGCGTCACGCCACCGCGAAAACGAACATGCTCGTCATCGAAGGCGTTTAGCGGCCAGAAACGAGCTCGCGCAACTTCGCTGGATCGGTCACGGGTTCTTTGCAGGTGAAATTTTCGCAGACGTAAGCGGCCGGTTTACCGTCGACTGGCGACATCGCGGCGACCGCTTCGTTTTTCTCGGCGAAAAATTTCTGGCCGGCATCACCATCCGCGAAGATCAGAATTTTGTTGGGCAAAAAATGTTGGTGAACTTCTCTGAGCAGCGCTTTCGTTCCGTCGTTGTCGATCTTTCCCGCGACCACAATTTGCCGCGGCTTACTTAAACTGAAATCGACCGCGACGAGCAGTTGCGGCATTGCGCTCGCGAAATGATTCAGCGTCGAAGCAAACGCGTCGATTGTGTTGCGCGCGCGAGCTTCAAATTCTTTGTCGTTCCGCAATTGCGCCAGTCGCAAAAGATTCGTTGCCGCCACTGAACTCGCGGCCGGCTCGGCGCTATCGTTGTCGTCTTTCATCCGCAGCACGACGCTCTTGTCTTTGCCGCTCGTCGAAAAATAACCGCCGCCTTTCTCGTCGAAAAACAAACGGTCCTGGGTTTCCTGCAGCTCGAGCGCGAATTTTAACCACTCGATATCGAACGAGGCTTCATAAAGATCGAGCAATCCTTGAATCACGAAAGCGTAATCGTCCGCAAAACCTTCAACATTGCTGCGCCCATCGCGAAAGCTGCGGAAGAGAATTTTCTCGTGATAAAGATTCGCGCGCAGGAATTTTGCTGCGCGCGTCGCGCTTTCCAGATAACGCGGTTCGTCCAAAACTTGGGCAGCGCGCGCATACGCCGAAATCATCAATCCGTTCCAGGCCGAGATAATTTTATCGTCGAGATGCGGCCGCGGCCTTTTGTTTCGGATCGATAAGAGCTTCTCGCGTCTGCGAATCAGAAGTTGTCGAACCTCATCTTCACTCTTTTTAAAATGCTCCGCCGTCCCCGCGATGGTGTGTCGCTGAATCAAAATGTTTTTGCCGCGGAATTCATCCTGCGGATCGCTTCCTTCGGGCGCATTGCCATGCGATTGAACGCCGAAATGATATTTGAAAATCGCCGAGTCGTTTCCGAGCGCTTCGTCGATTTGCTCTTCCGTCCAGACATAAAAGGCGCCCTCACCGTGTTCCGGTTTTCCGTGCTCGAATAAACTGTCCGCGTCTTCGGCCGACAAAAAACCGCCCTCCTTCGAAGTCATGTCGCGCGCGGCATAATCCAAAATGTCCCGCGCCACCCCGGCATATTGTCGATCTTGCGTGATCTGAAATGCGTCGAGATACGCAAGCGCGAGCTGCGCCTGATCGTAAAGCATTTTTTCGAAATGCGGCACGTGCCAGTAGCGATCGACCGAATAACGATGAAATCCCCCGCCGATGTGATCGTGCATTCCACCGGCCGCCATTTTCCGAAGCGTGAAGAAATCCATTTCGAGCGCGCGCTTGCCGTTCTCACTCTTTGGATCGCGCGCGTAAAGCCGCGTCAGAAAATTAAGCGCAACAGGCCGCGGGAACTTTGGCGCCATGCTAAAACCGCCTTCACGCGGATCAAAGCTGCGTTCGAGTTGGTGATAAGCTTTCTCGAACACGTCTTTGTCGATCTTTGCCGTCGCGTCCGCAGCGGAGGATTGCGATTCGCGCAGCGCTTCGACAATTTTCGATCCGCTCTCGGAAATTTTCTCGCGGTCTTGCTTCCAGGCAGTTCCGATTCGATCTAAAACTTTTCTGAAAGCTGGCTGACCATATTTATCTTCGGGCGGAAAATAAGTTCCGCCGACAAACGGTTTCAGATCGGGCGTCAACCAAACGCTCATCGGCCAACCGCCGCCGCCGGTCGTCGCCTGCACGAATGTCATGTAAACGCGATCGACATCCGGCCGCTCCTCACGATCGACTTTGATGTTCACGAACTCGCGATTCATGATGGCGGCAATCGCTTCGTTCTCGAACGATTCGTGCGCCATCACGTGGCACCAATGGCAAGTCGAGTAACCGATCGAGAGGAAGATCGGCTTGTTTTCACGGCGCGCTTTTTCAAACGCTTCTTCGCCCCACGGATACCATTCAACCGGATTGTGCGCGTGCTGCAAAAGATAAGGCGACTTCTCGTGCGCGAGCCGATTGGTGTGCGCTGCGTTTGCCGGTTGAACTTCTGCCGCCATGAAGACTGGTGTCACTGCGAACAGTCTTGTCATTCCGAGCGAAGTCGAGGAATCTCTTACTGTTTCTGTCCGGATATATTTAGAGAGATCTCGACTCCGCTGACATGACAGAAATTGCCAGCACACAATTCATTCTTCTTTGCATCGCGATCGCATTGGTCGCATTTCTTTATTCGTCAGTCGGTCACGCCGGCGCGTCGGGTTACATCGCGACGATGACTTTGTTTGGAATTGCGGCGACCACGATTCGGCCAACCGCGCTTGTGCTAAATATTCTTGTCGCGACGATTGGCTCGTTTCAATTTTGGCGCGCCGGGTATTTTTCGTGGAAATTATTTTGGCCCTTCGCGCTGCTTTCGGTTCCAGCGGCTTATCTCGGCGGTTACTTGCAGCCTTCCGCGGGAATTCTTCGAACCTTGATCGGCGCGGTTCTGCTTTTCTCAGCGGCCAGGTTGTTTTTTCGCAAACAAGATCCCGAGCAGACGAACCCGCCTTCGAAATCGGTGGCCGTTGGCGTTGGAACCGGACTCGGATTTCTTTCCGGCCTGACCGGGACCGGAGGCGGAATTTTTCTGACGCCGCTACTCTTGTTTTGTCAGTGGGCGAAGATTCGACAAGCCGCGGCCGTCTCCGCGCTTTTTATTCTCGTGAATTCAATCGGCGGACTTGTCGGGTATTTCACGGCCAAACATTCAATCCCGACGCTCGGAATTTATCTGGCCATTCCGGCAATCATCGGCGGAACGATCGGCTCTTATCTCGGCAGCCGGCGTTTGCCCGCGCGCGGGATCGCGATTTTTCTGGCGGTCGTGCTCACGATTGCAGGCGTAAAATTAATTTTTACCAGGTAGCGCCGGTTCACCGAACCGCCACATGGCGATTGAGGTCAATCGCCGCTACCAAGACGGATTTTAGGCGCGTTTTGCGGCGACCACGGATTGGTTTTGAGTTCCGCGCCGATAATTTTCTCCCGCGTCGCGCGCAAGAGATCGAGGAACGCGGCAACATCCAGCGCGTGATGACGCGGCGCGAAGCTCGACAGATTCTTTTCCGCCAGCTCGAAAAGTTTTACCGCCGGCCGCAATCGGCGACTATGCTTCGCGTGCGTCGGATGTTCGAAATTCTTTTGCAGATGAACAAACGCGCCCGCGGCCTGGATCAGTCCCTTGAAAAAATCGTCGTCGGCGGTGTCGGTGTTGAGCCAAACCTGTTCCAGAACATCGTGCGCTTCATAATAGAGTTGCTCGTTCCAGCATCGAAAGTAAGCGCGATAGAAAGGATGATTCGCGATTTCGTCGCCAAGATCGACATCGTCGCGCTCCAGTTCGCGCACGAATTGCGAAATCCTCTCGCCTTTGTTCATCTCAGGCTTAATTTGGCAGAGCTCAGATGAGCGGCAAACCTCGACCTCTTTTTTCGGCGGAGGGCCTCAACACCTTGCGGGGTGAGCGCGAGGAATGACCGCGCTTGAGCTCGTTATTCTTCTCGCGGTAATCCTCGCGCTGATTTTTTTGTCGGCGCTTTTTTCCGGACTTGAGACTGCGCTCTTTTCGCTGCGCCAACACCAATTGCGCAGGCTCGAGCAAAATCAGCCCGCGCTCCAGGGGTTCGTGCAACTCTTTCGCGAAAAACCGCGCCGCGTTTTGAATATGCTGCTGCTCGGCGACGGGTTTACCAAAGTTCTCTTGGTAGTGCTTTGTCTGGTCCTGGTCTGGCGTGGCCCGCTTTCTACCGCTTTGCCGCAATGGATGATCGCCCTCGCGATTTTCACCGTGATCGTTCTGTTCTGCGATCTCATTCCAAAGTTAATCGCGCTCGCCGCGCCCTACGGATTATCAACTGTCGGCGCGTTCGCGCTCGGCGCGTCGGTCGGATTGCTCGATCGCCTGGGCCGGATTCTTGAAAACGCGAGCATGGCGATTGTCGATCTTCTCACGCCGCGTGGATTCCGGCCGCGCGGACGTCTGACCGATGAGGAGCTCGAAACGCTCGTCGAGATCGGCGAAGAAGAAGGAACGCTGCACGAAACTGAGGGCGAGATGATCCAAGAGATCATCAAAATGGGCGACAAAACGGCGAAGGATTGCATGACGCCGCGCGTCGATACCTTCGCGTTGCCGGACGATCTCACCAACGAAGAGGCGATCGCGCAATTGAAGGAAAAGCGATTTCGACGCGTGCCGGTCTACGGCGACACGCCGGACAACATTCTCGGCATCGTCGACGTCAAACTTTTCCTGCTCAATCCCTCAGAGCATTACACCGAGATGATGCTCGCGCCGTCGTTCGTGCCCGAGACGATGCGCGCGCTCGATCTCTTGAAACTTTTTCTCACTCACCCGCAATCGCTCGCCGTCGTGGTCGACGAATTTGGCGGGACCGGAGGAATCATCACCATGTCGGACATCATCGAGGAAATTTTGAGCGACGCAGCGCCGGCCGGCGGCGATGTCGATCTTTACATCGAGCCGCTCGACAACGGAAAATTTCTCGTGAGCGGCCGCGCGCGTCTCGACGATTTGCGCGAACATCTCGGTTTCGAATTAGAAGCGGATGGGATCGACACGATCGGCGGACTAATTTTTAACCGGCTGGGCTATTTACCTCAGGCCGGCGCGCACATCGAGTTGCCGCGAGTGAATGCAATTGTGCGCCGCACGAGCCGCAAACGCATTCAAGAGTTGCTCTTGGAAAAAACGACCTGCGTCGAGGATGAAACGGACGGGAGCACGGCCGCGGCATGAGAGACGCCGTCATAATTCTCGGGTGTTGGGCAATTTCGTTTGTCTTCAACGGCATCGAGGCCGGACTCACCTCGATCGATCCGGTCCGTTTGCGCAGTCACGTGAAGTTGAACCAACCGGCCGCGGTGCGCCTCGATCGGCTTTTGCAAACACCGGGACGTCTCCTCGCGACGGTTCTTCTCGTTACCAATTTTGTCGACATCGTCGCGTTGATTTTGCTCACCCGAATGTTCGTTTCACGATTTGGGAATCTTGGATTTGCTCTCGCGGCCGTCACCGCGCTGCCAATTTATCTTCTCGGGCTCACCGTTCTGCCGAAATCCTTCTTTCGGCGTTTTCCGTTTCGCGCGCTCTCGCCGTTCGCGCGCTTGCTCGAGATCAGCATGGCGGTGCTTCGGCCACTGCTACTGGCCGGTGCCGCGATCGGAAAATTGTTTTTGCCGGAGCAGAAAAAACGGGCCGGTCTGTTTGCTGCGCGTGAGGAATTGAAACAAATCACCGCCCAAAGCGAGCGAGAAGGCTCGCTCACTTCGACCGAGCGCGCGATGATTCATAACGTTGTCGATTTTCAAAACATCCGCGCGCGCGACGTGATGAATCCGTTGTCGCAAGTCACTACTTTGAAAGCGACTTCTTCAATCAACGAGGTTTTTCAAATCAGCAAATCGACCGGGTTTGATCGTTTTCCGGTAGTCGATGCCGGCGGCGAGGCAGTCGGTCTGGTCAATGTGCTCGACATTTTGGTCGACAAAGAACCTGCGAAATCCCTCGCACGTTACCTCCGGCGAATGGTCACGGTGCAGGAAAGCGAGGCGGCCGCGCGCGCGATCCAACGATTGCGCACGGCGCGACTCGGCGTCGCCGCGGTTGTCGATCAAAAGCGCAACTTGATCGGCTTTGTCACAAGCGAAGATTTGATCGCGCGATTAATTCACGCCTGAGCGATTCACTGCGAGCCGGCGAGCTTCCCGATTTCGTCACGCGTTAAACGAAACACTGTCCATTCGTCCTGCGCATTGGCGCCCAGCTTGCGGTAAAATTGAATCGCCGGCTCGTTCCAATCGAGCACCGCCCATTCGAGCCGGCCGCAATTTCTCGCGCGCGCAATTTTTGCCAACTCGACCAACAGCGCACGACCATAACCTTTTCCACGGTGCTCCGGCCTAACGAACAAATCTTCCAGATAAAGCCCGGGCCGACCGAGCCAGGTCGAAAAACTATGGAAAAAAACCGCGAACCCCGCAGCAACTTCGTCCTCGAAGAGCAGCAACACTTCCGCCGCCGGCTTTTCGCCAAACAAAGTCTCGCGTAGAATTTCCTCCGTAGCGCTAACTTCATTCGGCGCGCGCTCGTAAGTCGCGAGCGCCCGGATCAATTCCAAAATGACCGGAAGATCGGCGACCGTTGCCGGACGAATGCTAAAATTTTGCGTACTCATTCAGATGACCGGGAATTGAATTGGTAAATTCTAAACTCGCGAGTCGCTTCGACCAATCGCGAATTGCTCGCGACGTATTGCCCGAGCTCGCGATAATACTCGAGCCACCAAGCCGTGTCCGAACTGAAGACGAGAAAACTCGCGCCGCGTTTTCGCAATTGCTCAAGATCGACAATCGCCTGCGCGCTGTCGCACGGTTCGCCATCATAAATGCCGTCCTTCTCCAAAAAATGCCAGCCGCGCCGGTCCGCGTAATAAAAAATCGTGGGATCGCCATTGTCGGCGGCGACAAGTAATGCGTTCCGCGGCGCAATTCGTTTGAGGACCAAACCGGCATCGCGCATTGGCGCTGCCGTCGGTTCGTAAAGCTTGCGCGCACACAGAAACGCTGGAAGAGCGAACGCCGCGACCAATAATACCGTCGCGCCCACTTTTATTGCGCGGTTAGAAATTTTTGCAGCAAACAGCGCGCAGGCAGCGCCGCCAAAAGCAGCGAAAATCTGGATCAATGGCAAGCGATACCAGGAATGACGGTTCCCGTGGCCGACGATGATGATGAAAAGAATCATCGCCGCGAGCCAAAGATGCCAAGGTCGCGCGGACGATGTCGATCTTCGCTGCCACACTCCGACCGCGCCGAGCAAGAAAAGCAGAGGCGTTAATTCTGAAACGAAAATTTGACGCGCGATTTCCGAATACGAAGCCAGCGACATGATCTTCACGCCGCCCGCGCCAAAAAAATGATACGGATAAAATTGCTGCGAGATCTGATAAGCGTGCCAATACCAAAGGGCGGAGGGCAAAAGCGCGACCGCGGCAAAGATCCAGAGCTTGAAACTCTGAAACGCTGAAAATCTGAAACGCTGAAATGCGAGACCGGCGAGCGGGACCGCGATCAGAACGCTTGTCGCCTTGATCAAGATCGACAATGAAATGCAAAGCGCGCTCAAGATGAAAGCCGTGGTTGCGCGTTCGTCGCTCGTCCAGCGTTGGAAAAAATACAAACCGGCGATCGAGAGCGCGAGCGAAGGCATGTCGGGCATGAAACAACGGCTCGCCATGATCCCGAGCGGCGCGAAGCAATAAAAGAACAGTGCCCAAACCGCCGCGAGCTCGCCGAACGTTTTCCGCACGAGCAAAAAGAAGCACGGCAAGGATAGCGCGAATAAAATCACCGCCTGGATGCGTCCAATCCACTCGTGGAGGCCGAACACTTTATAGGAGAGCGCGGCGAGAAACGGCAGGATTGGGAATTCGGTACCGACATAACCTGGCTGGTCCCCTGCCCAATCAATCTGCGGGCGCGCGAAATTAAATCCATTTGCGGAGTAATTTCGCGCGATCGCCGCGACATCGCTTTGCCGCCAGCTCCAGTGATCGATGAATGGCTGATCGATCAAAATGAGCCGCGCGGCGATGGCCAGGATCGACAATGCGATCGCGAGCTGGGACGTTGGTCTCACGGATCGCCTCTTGACAAAGCAACGCGACAAAGTCAATCGAGTAGCTGGGCCTGAATGAAAACGTTTTTCTGTCTTCTCGCTTTCGCACTCGGCTTTGCCGCGATTGATCTGCGCGGGCAAGGCGAGCCGAATTTAATCCCGGACGTTGTCGATCCGGCGAAGCTGATGCCGGTTTTGCCCGAACCGCCGAGCGGTTGGAGCGCGGAAAAAGCAGAAGGCTCGAGCGACGACGTCGGTGGATTCAAAATCACGAACGTCCATCGCGATTATCAAAAAGGCGAAGGCACGGACGCGCCGAAAGCGGTCATCAACATTCTCGATTCAGTCGGCAGTCCTGAATACGTGGAGAGCGTCACCGGCGGCTGGAAAGAAACGCCGGAATCGGCCGAGGGATACGCCAAGAAAGTAACGATCGACGGCAATCCCGGGTTCGAAGCGTACGACAAAGATCAGAAACAAGCTTCGCTTTGGGTCATCGTGGCAAAGCGCTATTTCGTCGAAGTCGAGTTAACGAACCAGGACCCGAAAGAACTGCAGACCTGGATCAAGCTGGTCGATCTAAAAAAACTCGCGGACATCAAAAAGTAAGACCCTCACCTCTGTCCTCTCTCTCTCGGAGGGAGAGGAAGTCGCGAAGCGGCAGGTGAGGGAGCGTTAACGCTGGCTACCCGCCTGAAGATCAAAATAACTCGTCGCTCGGCACCGGTCACTCATCACTTTTTTGCTGCTTCGCCGGTCATCTTCACGAAACGCACCGGCAAGATCGCGCGCTCGGCGAGTTGGCCATCTTTTTTCTCGAGCAAGTGCAGTTGCTGATCCATCCCCGTTCCGACCGGAATTATCATGCGCCCGCCGTCTTTCAATTGCTGCGTGAGCGGCGGCGGAATTTTGTCCGGCGCGCAGGTCACGATGATCGCATCGAACGGCGCGACTTCGGGCCAACCTTGAAAGCCGTCCCCGACTTTCACGTGCGCATTGCTGTAACCGAGACGCGCGAGCCGCGCCGACGCTTCCTTGGCGAGCGGCTCGATGATCTCGATGGTGTAAACATCTTTGACCAGCTCCGCCAAAACCGCGGTTTGATAACCGCTGCCGGTGCCAACTTCGAGAACGCGGTCGGTCGGTTGCGGCCGCAGTTGCTCGGTCATGAACGCGACGATGAATGGTTGCGAAATTGTTTGATCGTGACCGATCGGCAGCGCGCTGTCGGAATGCGCCTGTGCCCGCAAGTCTTCGGGAACGAATTCTTCGCGCGGCACTTTCGCCATTGCCTTGAGCACGCGCTCATCCCGGACACCGTGCGAGCGCACTTGTTCGTCGACCATTTTCTGCCGCTCTTTTGAGAATGCGGAGGAAGAGATCGGTGTTTTGTGGCAGGCGGTGAGGACAGCAAGAGCGGCAATGACCTGCCATGCTGGAACTGTGCGCATCCTCATCACAATTCATACGCACCAGCCCGGCTGTTTTGCCGACAAAATCTTCGTGTCTTCGTGTCCTTCGTGGTTAATTTCAGCGGCCTTTCATGAATGATGACCGCAAAACTCTAGAGCAGCGCGCGCAGATGTCCGACATCGAGCGTCTGCGGCACTCGGCTGCGCATGTGCTAGCAACGGCGATTTCGAAACTTTGGCCGGAAGCGCAATTCGCCGCCGGCCCGCCGGTCGAGAACGGATTTTATTACGATGTCGATCTTCCCCACCGCATTTCGCCGGAGGATTTCGAGAAGATCGAGGCTGAGATGAAGAAAGAGATCAAAGCGAACCATCCCTTCGAGCGCATGGAAGTTTCGCGCGATGAAGCGCTCGATCTTGGAAAGAAAGGACGCCTCGCCGCGCTGGGCGATCGCGAGCAGCCGAGCAAATTCAAGATCGACATCATCGAAAATATTCCCGAGGGCGAAGCGATCTCGCTCTATCGCAATGGCGATTTCATCGATCTCTGCGCCGGCCCGCACGTCATGCGCACCGGAAACATCGGCGCTTTCAAACTAACGAGCGTCGCGAGCGCCTACTACAAAGGCGACGAAAAGAATCCGCAGCTCCAGCGCATTTACGGCACCGCGTTCAAAAACAAAACGCAGCTCGACGAATATTTCGCGATGCTCGAGGAAGCAAAGAAGCGCGATCATCGCAAGCTCGGCAAGGAACTGGAGATTTACATCATCGACGAAGATGTCGGGCCGGGTTTACCGCTGTGGCTTCCGCGCGGGACAGCGATCATCGAAGAGCTCGAGAAACTCGCGAGAGAAACTGAGTTCGCTGCCGGCTATCAGCGTGTGCGGACGGTGAACATCGGCCGGGAAAAACTTTATAGGAGAAGCGGCCACCTTCCGTACTACAAAGAATCGATGTTTCCACCGATGGAAATCATTTCGGGCAAACGAAAACGATTCCGAGACAATCTCGTCGCGGCACAAGCGGCCGCGCTCAAATTGAATACCAATTTGATACTCGAGAGAATTGAAAAAATCAAAGACATCGAATCATTGGCCGACGACGAGATCGATGAGTTAGCGACGGAGCTCGATATCTTAATTCAAGCACGCGATTACGATCAAAATTTGGTCATGAATCGCGTGCAGCAGCTTGAGCAACTGGGACTGAAGCTTGGTGATCGCTATTACCTCAAAGCGATGAACTGCCCGCATCATCACAAATTGTATGCGGCGATCCCACGAAGTTATCGCGATCTGCCGTTGCGGCTGGCGGAGTACGGATTTTGTCATCGTTATGAACAAAGCGGCGAGTTGTTCGGGCTCATGCGCGTGCGCTCGATGCAGATGAACGACGCGCATCTTTACATGACGCCGGAGCAATTTGAGGCCGAGTTCAACGCGGTGAACGAAATGTATCTGAATTATTTCAAGCTCTTCGGGCTCGAGAAATATCTCATGCGGTTCTCGACACATGATCCGTCGAAGCTCGGACAAAAATTTGTCGATGAACCGGAGCTTTGGAAACAAACCGAGGAGATGACGCGCAATGTGCTCAAGAATTCCGGGCTCAATTACGAAGAAGTGCCTAACGAAGCGGCGTTCTACGGGCCGAAGATCGACGTCCAGGTTTGGAGCGTGATCGGGCGCGAGTTCACCATCGCGACGAACCAGGTCGATTTTGCCCAGCCGCGCCGATTCAATCTCACGTACAAAGATCGCGACAATACGGAGAAAGTTCCGATTTGCATTCATCGAGCGCCGTTAGGCACGCATGAGCGTTTTGTCGGGTTTTTGCTCGAACATTACGCCGGCAATTTCCCGCTGTGGTTGTCGCCGGAACAGGTGCGCATCATGACCATCGGCGACGAACCGGCGCTGGTCGATTACGCGCGCAAGATCGACAACGAACTGCGCGCAAACTTCGTCCGTTCCGATGTTGATCTTGGAACGGACAAGATCAACGGCAAAATCCAACGCGCCGAACAAATGAAAGTCCACACCATGTTCGTGATCGGAAAACGCGACATGGAAGCCGGCGCCGTAAGCGTGCGAGTGCACGGCAAAGGCAACCTCGGTGCAAAACCGCGCAACGAAGCGATCACGGAAATATTGTTGTCGATCAAAGAGCGGCGCGCTTGATTGCTTCAGGATTGTTCGGGTAAAACAGGGCGATGGATCTCCCCGGGGCGCTCAAGAAATATTTTGGTTACGACGAATTTCGTCCGTTGCAGGAGGAGATTGTCAAAGACGCGCTGGCGGACCGGGACGTGTTCGCGTTGATGCCGACTGGCGGTGGCAAGTCTCTTTGTTTTCAATTGCCGGCGCTGTTGCGCGAAGGATTAACGATTGTCGTTTCGCCGCTGATTGCGTTGATGAAAGATCAGGTCGATGCACTGCGGGCCAGCGGAATTGCCGCGACGTTTTTGAATTCTTCGTTAGATCGACATGAAGCGGCGGAGCGATTTCGCGGCTTGAATCGCGGCGAATACCGGCTGCTTTACGTGGCGCCGGAGCGATTGATGCTCGACAGTTTTTTCGAGAGCGCGCTGAATTGGAACATCGCGCAGGTCGCGATCGACGAAGCGCATTGCATCAGCGAATGGGGCCACGATTTCCGGCCGGAGTATCGCGAGCTGAAAAAATTGCGACGACATCTGCCCGGCGTACCAATCATGGCGCTGACCGCGACCGCGACTGAGCGCGTGCGGATCGACATCGTTCAGCAATTGAAATTAAACGGCGCGCATTGCTACGTCGCCAGCTTCAACCGGCCGAACCTGACTTACCGCGTGGTTCCAAAGTCGTCGGCTTACGACCAATTGCTCACGTTTATTCGAGGACGGCCCGACGAAAGCGGAATTGTTTACTGCGCGAGCCGGAAAACGGCCGACTCGCTCGCGGCGAAATTAGTTTTGGACGGGATCAAGGCAAAGCCGTATCACGCTGGGTTGGATCCGAAAGAGCGCAGCAAGCATCAGGAATTATTTTTGCGCGACGACGTTCGCGTTATCACCGCGACGATCGCTTTCGGAATGGGAATCAATAAACCAAACGTGCGCTTCGTGGTGCATCACGATTTGCCGAAGAATATCGAGAGCTACTACCAGGAAACCGGGCGCGCCGGGCGCGATGGTTTGCCCGCCGAATGCATCTTGCTTTTCAGCGCCAGCGACGTGGTGAAACAGCGACGCTTTATCGAGGACAAAAGCGAAAAGGAAGCGACGATCGCGCGCGAGCAACTTCGAGAGATGATTCATTATGCCGAGACGCGCGACTGTCGCCGGGCAACGTTGCTGAAATATTTTGGCGAAGAATTACCGCAGGCATCGTGCGGCGGCTGCGATAATTGCCTGAATCCGCGCGAGACTTTTGACGGTACAGTCCAGGCCCAGAAATTTTTGTCGTGTGTCTATCGAATCCACGAAAAGCACGGGTTCGGTTTCGGACTGAATCACATTGTCGATGTATTGAGCGGCGCGGACACGGAACAAATTCGTCAGCGCGAACACGATCAGCTTTCGACGTTTGGGATCGGCAAAGATTTGAGTCGGAGCGCGTGGCAATCGGTTGGACGCGAGTTGTTGCGGCTGGGACTGGTAGCGGCCGCGCCTGGGAAATTTGCCACGCTTCAACTGACCGACTTAGGCCTCGCAACATTACGTCAGCGAAAAGCGATCACGCTTACAAAGCCATTCGATGTCGAAACCAAAAAACGGCGGAAATCGCGCGCGGGCGAAATCGAATGTGATGAAGCGCTCTTTGAGGAATTGCGCACCGTGCGCAAACGGATCGCCGACGAACGCGATGTCCCAGCCTACGTTATTTTTTCCGACGTCTCACTGCGAGAAATGGCGCGATCCTATCCCGTAACGAAGGCTGACTTCGCGCGAATCTCGGGCGTCGGCCGGCAAAAGCTGCTCGATTTTGCGGAGCTGTTTACCGCGGCGATCAAAGATTACGTTTCAAATCATCCCCGCGCGTTTTCAGCCAGCGGAAGTTAGGCGTCAGCGCGTTGGAGAACAAAGTTTCAAATCTCATGCACGTGAAAACATTCCTTCTTCTGATGACTCTGGCCATTAACACGACAATGGCGGTCGCCGGCGAGCACGCGGTCTCGAAATTCACGAGCACCGCGGAGAAGAACGCGATCAAGTTCCATCGCGAGAAAGATGATCCGTCGGACTTCCGCGGCGTGTATCGCGGGTTCGGCGGGTACGATCTCGAATTTCTTGGCGGCGATGAACGAAGTTGGATCAACATCAAAATCGGCAAAGCAGTTGTCGATCTTCGCGATGCGACGATGAATCTCGGCGCGGGCATTGGATTCTTTCCGCACAAAGCGAATGACACGGTGGAATGGCGCGGCACCGAAGAGAACGGCAAATTCATTCCCTACGCCGTCATTTATCGCATCGTGGGATTGACCGAGAACGGCAAGAGAGACAAAACGCGGCTGGTCGTGATCAAGCTGGACAAGCAACGTTCGCGAATCATCGGACACGCCGACGGCGAGAACGCGCAAGCGGAAGCAGAACGCATCGCCGATGACGCCGCCGCGAAATGAAAGCGCTATGGCGCAATTGGAATTTGTTCCGTGCAATGTCGAGAGATTGACTGCTAACATTTTCGCCATGAAAACGCGGAGCATGCGCGCACTTTTCGCGCTGATGTCGATCTTTCTCGCAGCGCGCGTCTTCGCCGCAAATCCTTATCTCGATGCGAAAGATGACAAGCCAATGCGCGCGGATTGTCGCGGGACCGAGTGGGGCGATGAGATTGGTGAAGACATTCCGCTCGCGGCGCGAATGATCACGACCCGGATCGCGCAAATGCCGTGGGGCGCCGTTTTCAAGATCGAGTTTGTCGATCTAAAGTCGCGGGCGAAACAGAAGCGCGAAATCCGGCCGCAGTATTTCATCACGACTGACGAACGAATCTATTTGTTGAACGAAGAAAACAACGAGGCCGCGGCCGCGAAACTTTCAGGGATGACCGAACCGTCACATTTCGCACAAAGCGACATCCGCGCGATCGTCTCCGGCAAGATGGAATTTCAAGATGGCGCTTACGCGACGAAGATCGACATCAAGGGATCGGAGTGCACTTATCTGAGCAGCCACGACTCCGGGCATTACTCGAAATTCGTGTGGAAGAAAGGCGCAGGGCTGGTTGAGTATGGGAGCAATTACGGCGCGATGAAAGATGGATGCAGATTAAAACGCGTTGCCTTGAAAAAATAATTGCGAATGTTCCAAAGGATCAAAGAATGAAACGCTGCTTGATTTTAATTTCTCTGCTCGCGCTGACTCTGAGCACGCACCTCTTCGCCGCCCTGGGCAATACCGAGAATCAAATCGAAGAGCTATTTGGAAAACCCGAGCATGTCGGGCTTCCCGACGCGAAAGGCGTCAGCTCTAATCTTTACCGAAAGGGCGACTACGTTATTCTCGTTCAGTTTCTCAAACATTTAAGTCTGGCTGAAAGTTACGCGCGCTCGGATCAAAAAGAGCTTTCTGAGAGAGAAATAGACCTCTTTCTGGAGGGAAGCAGCAACGGCAACAGTTGGACGAAGGAACCAAACAAACAGGCTTGGGAACGAAGCGACTACAAGGCGCGCGCCTGGTGCCAGCCAGTCTCAGGCCGGCCCACCCTTCTCGTGCAGGCGCATTAGGGGCGCCGCGCGAAAGCTTCTCCGCGGAATCGCAAGATCGACATCAGCGTTGACCTCCGCCATCGAGTCGCATTACCAGTGACAGTTCATGCGGCGGCACTGGCCTTTCCTGACCATTCTCATCGCGAGTGCAATTGTGCGATTCGTAATTCTCTTTTCGTCGCAAACGCACGTGACGAGCGACGAAGCAATCATCGGCCTGATGGGCAAACACATTCTCGAGGGCCGCTATTTTCCGTTCTACTTCTACGGCATTTCGTATAACGCGTCTTGCGCGTGGGAAGCGTACCTCGCCGCGGTCCCATTCGGGATTGCCGGCGTCGGCGTCATCGCGCTGAAAATTCCAATCGTTTTGTTGTCGCTCGTTTGCCTCGTTCTCTTTTACCTAATGACGGCGCGACTTTACTCAATTCGCATCGCGACCTGGGCCGCTTTTATCTTTTCGCTTTGGCCCGGACTGCTGAAGTGGCATTTCCAACCGCGTGGCTACGCATTTTATTTTTTATTTGTCCCGGCCCTGGTCTTCCTCTTCTTGCGTATCGAAAAGGAAGATCGCGAGAGTGCGCGGAATTTTTTCCTTTTCGGTTTGGCGTGCGGCGTTGCCCTGTGGGGGATGGAATTGCTCCTCATCCTCATCGTCGCGCTTTGGATTTTGCTGGCCCTGCGGCGGCGATTGTCGATCCAAACCTTCGCCGCTGGACTCGGTGGATTTGTCCTGGGTTACGCGCCGGCGATCTGGTGGAACCTGACCCATGCGCTGCGCAACTGGCATTTTCTTTTCCTGGAGAAACCGGAGGCCGGCGGATTCGCCGCGCGTTTCGGAGTGCAGGCATGGCGCGAGATTTTTGTACACGAGCTGCCGAAGTTTTTCAGTGACGACACGGTCCTTTGGTATTTTCCAGAGACGAAGTGGACGGGTTACCTTTTGTACGCCGCGACCGTGCTCGCGATCGTACTTGCGGCGCGTTACGCAATTCCGCAGATCCCTCGCGCGTTCAAATCCGGTTTCAGCACGAATGAGCAAACGAAAGATTTGCTCATGCTCATCTTGATTGCCGGCAGTTTTATTCCTTACTTCAACGCGCCGCTGCGCGTGCCCGGCTATTTTCTCGGCGGAACCTTTTTCATGTCGATCTTACTTGCGCGATTGATCGACGATCTTCTGCGCCGGCGGGAAATTCTTCCGCGCGCCGCGGCGGTGTCGATCTTGTTCGCCATAATCATCTGCGGAGCCGTCGCAATCTTCCATGTCGCGACTCATAACGAGATCGAAACGCTCACGCTTTCGCAAAACAGGAGCGATCACGAAATGATTCGAGTTCCGGGAGCGGACATCAGCGCAGTCGAGCGTGATCTTGAACAAAATGGGATCCACGCGGTTTGGACATCGATTTCCTTTGTTTATCCGCTGATTTTCGAGACGAAGGAAAAACTTATCGCGTCCGAATCGATTTTCGGTGTCGATCGCCCGGTGTATCCGCCATCCATTCCAAAACCGGAACCGAGCGAGCAGGACCGCGCCGTGTTCGTCATCGAAACGCGTTCGCCATTTCGAGAGCAGGTTGAATCCACGCTTGCGCTCAAAAGCAACGCACCGCCGCAGGTACGCGAGCACGGCACGCTCACGATCATTCAACAGCGCTTCGCGTCGGAAATGGCGCAATGAAATTCGACGAGCGAAACCTGCGCTGGGTCATTCTCGCCCTCTGTGCGGTTGCCGCACTCCGCGTTTTCGTTTTCGCGGCCGCTTTTCCGTTTTTCAACAACGTGGACGAACAAGCGCATGTCGATCTTGTCATCAAATATTTGCACGCCAAACCGCCTCACGGGATCGAACCGTTCTCATCCGAAGCCGCGCGTTACTTTACTCTATATAGTTCGCCGGAATATTTTCTTACCTCGGAGCAACTCGCTGCGGAAGATCTCGCGCCGGCGTGGACGCTCACCGGCGATGTGCGTGAGAAAATCGTCAGCGCGGCGATTCCAGTTTGGGAATCGCGCCCGAACCATGAATCGGGCGAACCACCTTTGTATTACGCGATTGCCGGCGCGTGGATGAATTTGGGACGCGCCTTGGGATTGGACGGTCTGACATTACTTTATTGGGTGCGGTTCTTGAACGTCGTGTTCGCTGCACTTTTGGTCTGGATTGGTTTTGTTGTCGCAAGATCGACATTCCCAGAGAGCCGATTCGTTCAGCTCGGAATTGCGGCTCTGCTCGCGCTTTGGCCGCAGAGCGCGTTTTACTCTACTCAAGCTGACGCGCTCTCGCCGATTTGCTTTGGCGTGGCCTTCCTTGGGCTCACAAAGATTTTACTGAACGCGCGCGCTGGAATTCTCGTGGCGATCTGGACAGGTCTTGCGATGGCCGCCACCTGCCTGACAAAAACAAGCAACCTTTCGTTGCCCATCGCGGCTGTGATTGTTCTCGCCGCAAAAATTATTGCAGTCGAAAGAAAACAATCGCTTCGGCAGGCGCTTCTCACTTTCGCCGTCTTCCTGATTTCCTTTGCGATCCCGACCAGTTTCTGGTTCGTCTCGAATTATCAGCGCTTCGGCGATCTCACCGCGACCAAATCGAAAATTGAATTGTTAGGCTGGACGATAAAGCCGATCACCGCCTGGTTGCCGCATCCGCTTCTTAGCCTTCATGGTCTGCGCGAATTTTGGCCGGAGCTGAGCGCGAGTTTTTGGCGCGGCGAATTCGTGTGGCACCTTCAACGACTGGCGTCGCCCTTCGCGGACAATTTCTACGCGATCGTGACCGCGCTCGTTATTTTTATAGCCGTTGTCCTGCTTCTGCGACGGCAAGCGCGCGGCGAAGATCCACAATTTGTGCTTTGGCTGGCGCTACTGAGTTTTTTGTCGATCGTGGCATTGCTCGTCATCCTGTCGCTGCGCTTCGATTTCGGACAATGCCCTTATCCGTCACGCGAACATCCCTATTTTACTTCCGGAAGATTGTTGAACGCCGCGGCCATTCCGTTTTTTCTGCTTTTTGTTTACGTGATCGACCGCATCGCGGATTGGTTGAAGCGAGATTGGCTGCGCTGGGTCCTCCTCGGCGCAACAATTGTCATCGTTCTCGTTTCGCAACTACAAACAAACGCTCCGGCTTTTGCGAGCCGCTACAATTTCTTTCACCGCAAAGCGCTCTAACTCTCCGCGTCCGCCGATCTTCGCCACAAAAAATAAATCAGCACGCCCGTCAGGACGATGAGCATTCCGATTCCTGAAGTCGCCGGCGCGAGAAAGGCAAGATCGACAGTGAGCACAGCCGCGAGAATCATGGAGACGATTGGGACAAGCGGATAACCCCAGGTCCGATACGGCCGTTCGGCGTCGGGTTTTTTTCGCCGCAGAACGATCACCGCGAGCACCATCAGCAAATAAAAAATGAGATCGGCCGAGACGATGTACTCGAGCAATTGCGTGTAGACATTTCCATAAACAACCGTGCCGCTCGCGGTGTGAGTGGTCATCGTGCGAGGCAGAATCAATAGCGCGGTGCAAATTCCCTGCGCAATCAACGCCGCGGCGGGCACGTGATTGCGATTCGTCGTCGCCACTTTTCTGAAAAACAAACCGTCCCGCGCCATTGCAAAATAAACGCGAGCGCCGGCAAGAATGAGTCCGTTGTTACAGCCGAAAGTCGAAATCATGATGGCAGCTGCCATACACACCGCTCCCGAATTTCCAAATGCGGCGTGCATTGCGGCAACAGCAACCCGGTCCTGCGGCGCATGCTGAATTTCCGCGAAAGGTAAAAGTGCGAGATAAGAAAGATTCGCGAGAACGTACAAAACGACAACGATTGCGGAACCGATTAGCAGCGCGCGGACAAGATTGCGGCCGGGATCGCGGACTTCGCTGCCCAGAAATGTGACGTTCGTCCACGCGGTCTGCGCGAAGAGCGGGCCGACCATCGATTTGCCGAAAAGTAGAACGAGCGCGAAGCCGCCGCCGAATGCGAACCCGGCCTGCGCAGTTTGCGGACTCCAGCCGTTCGCCCAGGAATTCCACCACGCGGCAGTTTGGACTGCGCTCGTCGCACGCCAGCCGAGAAATAATCCAACAACGACAACGCCAATCAGCGCGGCGGTCTTCGCGAAGGTGAACACATTTTGCACGAGCGTGCCGAGTTTTAGTCCAAGTGTGTTCGTCCAGGTAAGCAACGCGACCAACAGAATCGCCACCAGTTGTTGCGTCGAAAGGCTAATCGCGTAACCGCCGCCTAACGAGATCGGTCGATTCGTCAGGAGATAATTGTCCGGTGAAACGGCTGGCACAAAAACGCCGAGGAATTTCGCGAACGCAATCGCGACCGCCGCGATCGTGCCGGTTTGGACGACCAGAAACAGCGTCCAGCCATAAAGAAAACCGAAAGCGGGACCGTAAGCTTCGCGGAAGAAAACATAAACGCCGCCCGCGCGCGGCATCATCGTCGCGAGTTCCGCGCAGCAAAGCGCCCCGGTCATCGTGAGCAAACCCGCGATTGTCCACGCGAGCAACAGCCAGCCGGGCGCGCCCGTCAATCGCGCCGATTCCGCCGAGGTAATGAAAATTCCCGAACCGATCATCGACCCAATGACGATCATCGTCGCGTCGATTGGGCCGAGCGCGCGAACGAGACCGGACTGCGATTTCGCTTCGCTCACGTGGAACGTTTCGGTGCGCGAATCGCGACGCCGTCCTTCTCCAGCCGCGAACGCAACGCGCGCGCGAACTCAACCGCGCCCGGCGTGTCGCCGTGAACGCAAACAGTCTCTGCGCGAACATCGACATCGACATTGTCGACCGAGCGGACCTTTCCTTCGCGCAACATTCGAATCACGCGGCTCGCCGCATCTTGCGCATCATGGAGCAAGGCATCACTCCGCGTTCTCGGCACAAGCGCGCCGTCACTTAAATAATTCCGATCCGCAAAAACTTCGCACGCAATTTGCAATCCATTTTGCTCGCCGGACCGCGCGAGTGCGCTATTTGGCGGCGCGAACAAAATCAAACTGTTGTCGATCTTTGCAACCGCGCGCGCGACGGCATCGGCCAGCGTATCATCGCGCGCCGCCATATTGTAGAGCGCGCCGTGCGGCTTCACATGATTCACGCTCAGCTTCGACGCTTCCGCGATGGCTTGGAAAATCCCAACTTGATAAGCAACCGCCTCGAACACTTCATTCGGTTTTACGGGAAGCTCTTTGCGCCCAAAATTTTCGCGATCAAAAAGACTCGGATGCGCGCCGACTGCGACTTTGCGTTCGCGCGCAGCCTCGATGGATCGTCGCATCGTACTCGCGTCGCCCGCATGGAAACCGCAAGCGATGTTTGCCGACGTCACGAGATCGAGCAGTTCGTCATCGTGTCCCGCGCCTTCGCCAAGGTCTGCGTTAAGATCGACAACGAGGCTCATCAAAGCTGCGCTTCCAATCCGCGGCGAAATTGTTCGAGATTTCGCGCGCGTTCAACGAGAAGAGTGTGCGCCTGAGACAACGAAACTTCGACGAAGCGAACGTCAGCGCCGGGACAAAGCTGTGCGGCGATTGGCAGATCGACCGTGATCACGTGCGCGATTTTGGGATAGCCGCCAATTGTTTGGCAATCATTGAGAAGAAGAATCGGATCGCCGCTCGGCGGAACCTGGATTGTGCCCGGTGCAACCGCTTCCGAAAGAAGATCGACATCGTCAGTCCGTTTCAAGGCCGGACCCTGCAAACGAATTCCCATCCGGTCCGAATCGGGCGAAACGCTGAATGTTTCACTCGTTAGGCGCTGCCATGCGAGTGGATCGAAGAGGTTCGCGTTCGCGCCACGAACAAAACGCAGCACGGGCTCGTGTCGGGCCGGACTGGACCAATCGTGTGGCGGCTTCCAGCGCGCGACGCGTTCCCGACGAAGTTTGCCGATCAAGGTTGCCGTGCGAGCAGGATTTCTAACGAGTGAAAAATTTTCGCCGTCGCGGAGGACGCGCCCGTGAACGCCGCCAAAGCCGGCGCGCAAATCGGTCGAACGACTGTTAAGAACAATTGGCACATCGACGCCGCCGGAGATCGCGAGCCAGGCGCGGCAACCGAGCGCGGGCGATTCGATGAAGAATTCCTGGCCGGCATCGACGAGCGCGGGATGACCCGCGGCCAAAGGTGTCGAACCAATTCGCGCTTCGAAATCGCCGCCACACCAGCCAATAACTCGCTCATCGAAAAATCGCAGGCGTAAAGCGCCAAAAGTAATTTCAAGACCCGCCGCTGTCTCATCGTTGCCAACCAGTAAATTCGCGACGCGCAATGCGTGTGAGTCGAGCGCGCCGCCTGAAGAAACGCCAAACTGGCGGAAACCGATGCGCCCCAAATCCTGCACGCTCGTCAAAAACCCGGCGCGGATGGCGGTGGCATTCACGATGTCGATCTTTCAAATTCGTCGCGCGAAATGGGACGAAAGCGGACACGATCGCCGGCGGACAACCGAGCGGGCGGATTTTTTTCCGGATTGAATAATAGCAAAGGCGTCCGCCCGATCACGTGCCAGCCGCCCGGAGACTTGATCGGGTAAATTCCAGTCTGTGAGCCGCCGATCGCGACTGATCCAGCAGGTATTTCTCTGCGCGGAATATTTTTTCGAGGCGTCGCAAGAATTTCCGGCAAACCGGCGAGATACGGAAACCCGGGCGTGAATCCAACGCACTGCACTCGGTACTCGGCGCCACTGTGAACATCGACAACTTCTCTGGCGCCGATTCCGACGCGCTTTGCGACTTCGTCGAGATCAAGCGCAAATTCGTGATCGTAGCAAACGGGAATCTCCACGAGCTCGCTGGTTTTTAACGCCCGAAGCGGCGGTTTGTTCAGCGATGATGGTAAAGCGTCGCGAATTCGTTGCGCAAACCAGGCCAGAAGATCACTAGCGGGCCCGCCCTGATCGACCGCGCGAACGGGATCGTAAAAAAACGCGACCGTGCTGTAAGCGGAGGTGAGTTCGATTGCGCCGGGGAGCTCGGCCGCATCGAGCGCGTGCTTTACCGCGAGAACTTTATTCAGCGCGACATCGGGATCTTCGTCAAAATTTTCGACGACACGAAGCAGCAGCGCTGAATCTCCGAGTGGGAGAATCTCCATGGAGCAAACAAGATCGAGAGCGTGCGATTGAGATCAAGTCGCCAGCGCTGGTTGCAAAATGTCGCTGGCAGAGAACAGAAACTAGGCCCGCCCTGGTTCTAAAGCGAGGCCGCGGACATTTCCGCGGCGAGTGCACAGAAAAATAATCACGACCTTGGCCGGCGCGCCTAACGAAGGGCAAAATTCACAAAGAGTCAATTCTGTCGGACGGCCGTCCGATTTTTCAAATCGTGGCACACACGATGTTAATTAAAAACGCGAGGCGACGATGAAAATTTCGAGAAGCAACAAAAGAAAGGTTAAAAAAATGCCTGCGAAACGAAAAATCGAAACAGTACGGGACATGTGCCCGCTGAAAGACCCCAGAGGCGGAAAAGGTAGCAAGAAAAATAAAGCATCAGTATCCGATTCGAGTCTCGATCGGGGGGATCGGCCGGTGTCGTGGCCGCATCTCACTCCGTAAGTTCCGCACGAGCCGCACTGTTGTTCTGCGAACGCAGTGCGGCTTATTTTTTTGTCGGGCGCGTTTCGTCGCCCTCAGCGCCCACGGCTTCTTTCACGCTCTTCACATTCTCTTTGATTTCGCCCACCTGCGGATGCACTTCGCGGATCAATTTGTGTTCGGCTTCTGATAAATGCTGGATGCGTTGAGTCATTTCGTGCAACTCGTTCAACATTGCGTTCTGGCGCGAGGAGATGCGATGCATCCACCAAAAACATACGAGCCAACATCCCATTCCGGTCCAGGTGAGAATTGGGATGATCATTTCATTGCGCCCGAGTGGCCTGAATCTCGATGTTCACGTTGACAGTTTGGCTAATCCCCGACATCGCTTCGGCCGTCTGCGCGAATTTAAGATCAAAGTCGCTTCTCTTCAGCGGCTCGGTCGTGACTGCCCAGCGCGTTTCGTTAGTGTTACTCGGCGAAGAGAGAAGTTTCACATGCAATGTGACGGGCTTGGTCACACCGTGCATCGTTAGGTCGCCCAAAACATCGGCGGCTCCAGAGCCTGTTCGTTTTACACTACGGCTCTTGAAAGTGATCTCCGGATACTTTTCCGCTGCGAAAAATTCCGGACTGCGCAAATGATTGTCCCGTTTCACGATTCCGGTGTCGATGCTCCGAACATCGATGCGCGCGGTGACCGAAGAATTTTCGGGATGTCCGCGGTCGATGTCGATCTTGCCATTGAATTTGGCGAACTTGCCGTTCGTGGCGCCGAGAAATTGATGCACGGAAAAGCCAATCTTCGATCGTGCCTGATCGAACTTGTAGTTCTCGTTCGCGCGCGCCGTGAAACTCGATGCGAGCAACAAAATCGCCGCGACGGAAATCATGCCTCGTCTCATACGGTCTTCTGAGTTTTGTCTTTCGCTCTGGATGTCAGCGTTTTCAAGAGCGGTGTGCGCGAAAGGGGCAGACGCCCGAACAAGTTGCCAAGGGCGAATGCCGGGCTCGTGGCTGAGCGGTTGGCAATTTTCGGGAGCACTCCGGTTATGCGCGCGAGCTCGGTTTCAAAATGCGAAACCGCGCGGAGAGTTGGATCGTTGCCATCAAGATAACCAAACGCGCGCCGCAAAAGTCCGAACAATTCCGGCTCGTGGTGATCGCGCTCCGTGCAAATTTCGATGAGCTCCACGAAGTAAGCCGCCGTCTGAGTGCGTAGATAATTGTCGCGGATCCCGACGAACGGGTTTTTCAAAACCACTTCGGTGAGCGTGTGCAAGGTGGACTTTCGGCTGGCGACAATCGAGATCTCGGTTTCGAAAAAAAGATCGAGCTTGCCGGCGAAAGGTGTTTTCACTCGGCGCGCGCCTTTGGCAACCGTCTGGATGCAGCCTAACGACTCGGTGCACCAGGAAACGATCAGGCTGGTATCGCTAAACTTGCGTTTGCGTAAAAGGATCGCGGCGGTGCTTTGCACACGCCGAATCTAACACGCGATCGAATCGCTGCGGGCGGCTTTTAATGAAACAAACTGCCCACCAAAATGTTCACCTTGAACATGATTTGGTCGGCGGTCAGGTCGACATGGCCGTTCCCGGAAAAAACAGGACCGTTGCCGCCAGTAAGGCCTTCGTTGATCTCGCCCCAGTTAACGTGGCGATATTCGAAGCCTGCGCTGACCAGATTGGTCAACTGATACATCGAGCCTCCGCCGACATAATAACCAGTGAGCACGTCACCCGACGTGTGCGTATGCTTGCTGACAATTTCACCAATAAAGCCTTCACCCTGACGCGGGCCTCCGGTGACGCGTTGAACCGCGGGATGAGATGCGCCAAGGCCATCGCCGACAAAACCGAAGAAGCTTGTGTCCGCTTTGTCCATTGAAGAAAAGTGCAGGTCAGTGAAGGCAGCGCCGCCAGCGACAAAGAAAAGAATGCGGTTCCAGCAAAATCCAAATTTCCCGCCGGCGCTGCCATTCCAAGTCGTCTCAACCATTCGCTCATTTACGAATTTGGTCTCAGCGAAAGCGAATCGTTCTTGAGTAATAAGGAGAACGTTGTTCTCCTGAAATTCATTATGTCTGCTGTTGGCCGAGCTGCCATTTCCTTGAAAACTGCCTTCCAGGCCGGCTACGAAATGACCGAATTGAAAATTGAAACCGGTCTGGCCGCCGCCGGTCGTCTGGGTGTCTGTGACGCTGTGTCCGGGTACGTGAAACGTCGTGAACGCGCTTCCCTCGCCTGTAATGCCGTCCCCACCTTCCGAGTTGCCCTCAAGCAGTTTGTAAAACTGCTGCTCAAGATCGACATCCGTGCGCTGCTTATCGACCTCGAAATGATTGAAACTGCCGCCCACATTGAAACCAATATAGAACCCGCCCCAATTGCATGGATCGCTCGGCGTTTGCATTAGGGCAACCAACACGTTTTCAGCGGCAGGCGCCCCCGATGGCGCGAGTGAAATGGCGGCGCAAGCTGCAACAGCAAAAGGGAGATAGCGTGACGGTTTCATCCTTGGCGGCCGATTGTGGATAGTTTGTAAGGCTTAGCCAAGCAAAAAAAGCCCGCTAAAGGTCCAATCGCCTCCGGGCGCGATATTTGATCCGTCCGTCCCGAGACGCAACTCGGGCCCGCGTAGCTGTAGCGGCGGCTGTCCTCAGCCGCACTCGCGAAAAAGTTCTCGGCATGCGCTTGAGGACACGCGCCTCTACAGCATCAGCGATTGAGAATGTGAAGCGCGCGCTTTTCGACGTTCATCGCCGCTTCCTTGACCGCCTCGCTCAACGTCGGGTGCGCGTGAACGGTGCGCGCGAGATCTTCCGAGCTACCGCCGAATTCGATCACCGAAACCGCTTCCGCGATCAATTCCGCGGCCGCGTGCTGCAAAATGTGCGCGCCGAGAATGCGATCTGTCTTGGCGTCCGCGATGAACTTCACCATTCCGTCGAGTTCGTCGTTTGCCACGGCGCGACTGTTCGCGCGAAACGGAAATTTGCCCACGCGGTACTCAATCCCGTTCTCTTTCGCCTGCTCCTCGGTCAATCCAACGCCGGCCAGCTCCGGATTCGTATAAATGATCCCCGCGACCGCGTCATAATTAATATGGCCATCTTTACCCGCGATGTGCTCGACGCACGCGATTCCTTCATCTTCCGCTTTGTGCGCCAGCATCGGCCCCGCGATGACGTCGCCGATCGCGTAGACGCCATCGACATTCGTTTTGAAATGCTTGTCCACCTTGATGCGCTTCTTGTCGTCAAACTCGACGCCGAGTTTTTCCGCGCCGAGGCCTTCACTGAACGGTTTGCGCCCGACCGAGACGAGTACTTTGTCCGCGTCGAATTTTAATTCCTCATTGCCTTTGCTCGCGGTCGCAGTAGCGCGGTCATTGTCGATCTTTACCGCGCTGACTTTTGTTTCGAGATGAAAAACGATGCCCTGCGCGGTGAGCGAGCGTTGCAACAGGTTCGATAATTCCAAATCAAAGCCGACTGCGATCCGCGGAAGAAATTCCAAGACCGTAACTTCAGATCCCAGCCGACTCCACACCGAGCCGAGCTCGAGACCGATCGCGCCCGCGCCAATGACGAGAAGTTTTTTCGGCGCTTCAGTGAACTCGAGCGCTTCGGTGCTGCTGACGACGGTTTTCCCGTCGAACTTCGCGAACGGCAATTCCACCGGCACGCTTCCCGTCGCGATGATGACGTTTTTGCTTTCGATTTCCTGCGTGTCGCCATTCGACGATTTGATCGAAACTTTGCCCGGCGCCGTGATCGTGCCCAAGCCCTCAAACGTCGTCACCTTGTTCGTCTTCATTAGCGAACGCACGCCCGTGTTCATCGTACGAACGACCTTGTCCTTGCGCTGCATCATCTTGCCAAGATCGACATCCACGCTGCCGATGTTAATCCCGTGCTTCGGCGCCTCTTTCTTCGCGAACATGACGTGATCGCTCGAGACCAAAAGCGCTTTGCTCGGAATGCATCCGACATTCAGACACGTGCCGCCCAGCTCTTTGTCCTTCTCGACAATCGCCGTCTTCAAGCCGAGCTGCCCCGCGCGGATCGCCGCCACGTAACCGCCGGGGCCGGAGCCAATGATTACAACGTCAAATTTTTCCATGTTCTAAAAATCCAGCGGCAACTTCTTCGGGTCTTCGATGCATTCTTTCACTTTAATCAAAAACGTCACCGCCTCTTTGCCGTCGACTGCGCGATGATCATAGCTCAACGCGAGATACATCATCGGCCGCACTTCCACTTTGCCATCGATCGCGACTGGCCGCGGCATGATCTTGTGCATCCCGAGAATTCCGCTTTGCGGCGGATTCAAAATCGGCGTGCTCAAGAGCGAACCGTAAACGCCGCCGTTTGAAATCGTGAACGTCCCGCCCGTTAAATCTTCAATCTTCAATTTTCCTTCGCGCGCTTTCGTCGCGAACCCAGCGATGTCGCGCTCGAGATCGGCGAACGATTTTTTGTCGGCATCGCGCACGATCGGAACGATCAATCCGCGCTCGGTCCCGACCGCGACGCCGATGTCGTAGAAATTATTTTGGATGAAGTCCTCGTCCTCGATCCGGCCGTTCACCACTGGCACAGCCTTGAGCGCTTCGACGCATGCTTTGATGAAGAACGACATGAAGCCGAGTTTCAGGCCGTGCTTTTTGGTGAACGCATCCTGCGATTTCACGCGCAACTCCTGCACTGCGGTCATATCGCACTCGTTAAATGTCGTCAGAATCGCAGCCGTGTGCTGCGCCATGACCAATTGGGCCGCGATCTTCCGCCGCAACGGCGACATTTTCTTGCGAACAACGCGACCGTCCTGTGATTGTCGATCTTCGCGCGGCGTTTCTGTAGGGGAAGCAGTTTGCTTTTCCGCAACGCTAACAGCATCGCCTCCAGATTTCCGGTTTTGCGCGGCAGCAAGCGCGTCCCCTTTCGTTATGCGCCCATCGGGACCGGTTCCCTGAATTTTTTTAGGATCGAGATTCTCCTCATCAACAATCCGCCGCACCGCCGGCGACAGCCTTTCATCAGCCGAAGATTTGTCTTCAAACTTCGCCTCTGCTCCGCCTCTCCCTGAGGGAGAGGATTGAGGTGAGTGTCCTTCCGTTTTTTCTTTCTTCTTTTCTTCACTCGTGCCGGATTTCTTCGAATCATCAATCGTCGCGACCACTTCGCCGATTTTCACTTCCTGCCCTTCCTTCGCGATCGTGTCGAGCACTCCGGCGGTCTCGGCCGCGATTTCGGTTGAGACTTTATCAGTTTCCAAAGTGAACAGCGCGTCACCCGCGTTCACAAAATCACCGGACTTCTTGTGCCAGACCGAAACGATCCCGCTCGTAATCGATTCGCCGACTGCAGGAATTTTTACTTCAACCGCCATCCGGCCTAACTAAGCGCAGAAAAAACGCCCGGTCGAACTAAACGTTGAACGCGTCCCGCACGACGCACGCTTGCTCTCGTTTGTGACGGGCCAGCGAGCCGACGGCGGGGCTCGCGCCGGCATCGCGGCCGGCGTAGGCGATCTCGCGGGCAAAGAGTTTTCGCAGACGCGGCTCGATAAATGTCCACGCGCCCATGTTTTCAGGCTCTTCCTGACACCAGACAATCTGGCATTTGTCAGGAAACGATTTCATCATCGACTTCAATTTCTTTTCGTGGAGCGGATACAATTGCTCAACGCGGATGATCGCCGCATTGTCGATCTTCTTCTCCTCGCGGTATTTCAGAAGATCGTAATAAACTTTGCCGGAGCAAAGGATGACGCGTTTCATCTTGTTCGCCGGCCCAACTTCGGGCGACCCGAGAATCTCTTCGAAGCGACCTTTGAGAAATTCTTCCTTCGGCGACGATGCGAACTCGGCCCGCAACAAACTCTTAGGCGTCATGATCACGAGCGGTTTGATGAAATCGCGTTTCATCTGCCGCCGCAGCACGTGAAAATGCTGCGCCGAGGTCGTGAGATTGCAGACCTGAATATTATCTTCAGCGCATGCCTGCAAAAATCTCTCGAGCCGGCCGCTCGAATGTTCTGGACCCTGACCCTCGTAACCGTGCGGCAAAAGCAAAACGATTCCGCTCGGCCGTTGCCATTTCGATTCCGCCGAAACGATGAACTGATCGATGATCGTTTGCGCGCCGTTGGAAAAATCGCCGAACTGCGCCTCCCACAAACAAAGCATGCTCGGATAATCGAGCGAGTAACCGTAATCGAATCCGAGGACGGCGGCCTCGGAGAGCAAGCTGTTGTAAATGCAAATCCGTTCCTGTTTGTCCGCGATGTGCATCAGCGGCACGTAAGGCACGCCGGTTTTCGCGTCGTAAAGAATCGCGTGACGTGTGCTGAACGTTCCGCGCGCGCTGTCCTGGCCTGACAATCGAATCGGCGTTCCATCCAGCAAGAGCGAGCCGAACGCGAGCAGTTCGGCGTAATGCCACTCAAACGGGCCGCCGTTTTCAAAAACTTTGCGCCGGTGCTCGAGCACGATGCGTTTGATCTTTGGTTGAACGTTGAAATCGTCCGGCACTCGCGTGAGCGCATCGACAATTTGGTTCAGCTGCTTCTCGCTGATCGCGGTAGAGACTGGCGCGCTCGTGTATTCCGGCTGAAACACTGCGGCCGATTCCTTGAACTGCGCTTGTTTGCCGGCTTTTTCTTTCTCGAGCGATTTCACGGTGTCGAGCGCCATTTCGAGGCGCAAATCCATTTCCGTTTCAACCGAGACCGCATCGTCCTCGCTCAACGCGCCGGATTCGAGCAACTCGCGCTTGTACGATTTGGCGGCGGAAGGGTGTTTGTCGATCTTCGCGTAGAGATGCGGCTGAGTGAACGCTGGTTCGTCGCCTTCGTTGTGCCCGTATCGCCGATAACAATATATGTCGATCACCGCGTCGCGGCGAAATTCCTGCCGAAAATCAAACGCGAGCTCGCTCACTTGCAGACAGGCAAGCGGATCATCGCCGTTCACGTGAAAAATCGGCGCCTCGATCATCTTCGCGACGTCGGTCGCGTACATCGAAGAACGCGCGTCCTCGGGCAGCGTGGTGAACCCGATCTGATTGTTGACGACAACATGCACCGTCCCGCCCGTCCCGTAGCCGTGCAGCTGCGACATGTTTAGCGTTTCGGCCACAATTCCCTGACCTGCGAACGCGGCGTCGCCGTGAATGAGCAACGGCAAAACTTTTTTACGTTGCTCGGTGTCGCCGCGAATTCTTTGCCGCGCGCGCGCCGTTCCTTCGACGACCGGATCGACCGCCTCCAAGTGGCTCGGATTTGCCGCGAGGCGAATTTCAATCTGCGCGCCAGTCCCAAGTTTCCGAACCGTTCGGTAACCGAGATGATATTTCACGTCGCCATCGCCCGCGACCGATTCCGGAATGTAATTCTCGCTGAACTCGGTGAAGATCACGCGCAGCGACTTTTTCAAAAAATTCGCGAGAATATTGAGCCGGCCGCGATGCGCCATGCCCATGCAAATTTCTTCCACGCCCGCGCCCGGACATTTGTGGAGAATGGAATCGAGAATCACCATAAGCGATTCCGCGCCCTGAAGTGAGAAACGTTTTTGCCCGACGTAACGCGAGTGCAGAAAAACTTCGAACGACTCCGCTTCCATTAACGCGCGCAGAATTCCGATCTTCACCTGCCGCGGCGTGGAATTTTTGTCCGGCCGCGATTCGAGCCGATGCAGGACCCAGTTTCGGATGCGCGTGTTTTGAATGTGCATGAACTCCGCGCCGATGGAGTCCGCATAAATTTTCGTGAGGCGCGCAATCATTTCCCGCAGCGTCATTTCTTCGCCGTTGGCGAAAAATTTCGAGCCAACGCGAAGATCGAGATCCTTTTCGCTGAAACCGAGCTCGCGCAAAGTGAGGAGCGGATTTTCCGGGCGCTTCTCCGCGAGCGGATTTACGCGCGCGATGGTGTGACCGAGCGTGCGATACGCGTAAACCAGTCCGTCGATCCGCGTTTGGAGCGGGCTCTCACGCGTGACCGGCCGAGGCGTCGCCGTGGCCGCGCCGTTTCTCTGCGGCAAATTGCCAAGCTCGAACCCTTCGAAAAATGCGGCCCAGCTCGGATCGACTGAAGCGGGATCTTCCTGCCAGCGCGCGTAATTCTGGTCGATCAATTCGAGATTAGCTCGCGCTGCGATCGTCGTTTTCATTGCATATTCAATGTCCGACGATTGCGGCGAGCATCAAGTGTTGTAGCTGCAAAGTTGACAGTCGTTGGCGCGACTCGTTACTTGCACGGCACGAATGGGAATTCATCGAAAATTTTGGGCGGCGCTCGCGTTATTCGCGCTGGCAAGATCGACATCTTGTCTCGCGCAAGCTGATCCAGCGGCCGAGCCAACGGTGTTGGCCATCGCGAAAGTTTTACCGGCGGTCGTCAACATTAATACGGAGCGAGTGATCAGCCGTGCGGTGAGGGACCCGATCGAAGATTTCTACGCGCAATTTTTTGGAACCTATCGTGCGCGTCCGCGCGAGATCCGCCAAACGCTGCAAAGTCTCGGCTCCGGATTCATTGTCGATCCTGCGGGTTACATCGTCACGAACCAGCATGTGGTCGAGCGCGCGGCGGATTTGAAAATCAAAGTCACCACCAATGACGGCAAAACTTACAGCGCACATTACATCACCGGCGATGAAAAGAAGGACCTCGCCTTCATCAAGATCGACGCGAAAGAATCCTTCGCCTTTATCAACCTCGACAACATTTCGCCAAACTTGTTAGGCGAAACGGTCCTCGTAGTCGGAAATGCCGTCGGCTACGGAAGCTCGATCAGCCGGGGCGTATTGAGCGCGACCAAGCGCGACATCAGCATCGGCGAGATCGATTACAAAAATCTCGTGCAAACCGACGCCGCGATTAATCCCGGCAACAGCGGCGGGCCGGTCATCGACATTTCAGGCCGCCTGGTCGGCGTGAGCTCCGCGAAGATGGCGTTCACACCGCAAGGCGTTCCGACACAAGGAATGGGATTCGCGATTCCGGGCGACGTCGTGCGCGACAGCGTCAAACAATTCAAAGCCTTCGCCGAGAAACATCCGGGAAAAAGCACGCCCGCGGCGGAGCAAACATCGACATCGCGGGCCGAGCAGATGTTTGGAATGCAATTGCAGAATCTGAGCAGCGATTTAACCGACGCGCTTTCGTTGGAGCCCGGGCGCGGAGTTTTAATCAGCGGCGTGGAACCGAACAGCCCGGCGGATGAAGCGGGCGTTCAACGCGGGCTAGTGATTTATCGCGTCGGACAACGCGACGTAAATTCGGTGAAAGATGTGGAAAATTTGCTCGCACACGCGAGCAGCGGGGCGAGCGTCCAGTTCGTTGTCGGCGTCGTGCGCGCGGGCGGGGCGGGAAGGCAGGTCGAGACGGTCACGCTCGCCGCCCGTTGACAACTTTAAAATTTTTGGCAACGCAATACGCCGACAGTTGTCTCACAAATAATTTCGCATGATTAAAGTCGAACATTTAACCAAACGTTACGCCGGGCACACCGCGATCCGCGATTTGAGTTTCGAGGTGGCCCAGGGCGAGATCATGGGATTTCTCGGGCCGAATGGCGCCGGAAAATCGACAACGATGCGAATTCTCGCCGGGTTCATGCCGGCAACTTCCGGGCGGGCGTCCATCGCCGGCTTCGACGTGTTCGAGCAATCGCTTCAGGCGCGTTCGCGGCTGGGTTACATGCCCGAAAATGTGCCGCTCTATAATGATATGCGCGTCACCGAGTATCTCGATTATCGCGCAGCGCTGAAAGGCGTCCCGCATCGCCGCGTGGCGGAACGAGTCGGCGATGTAAAGGAGCTGTGCTCATTGCGCGACGTCGAACGGAAGTTGATCGGCAGTCTTTCGAAAGGTTATCGGCAGCGCGTTGGTTTGGCCGACGCGCTCTTGAACGAGCCGGACCTATTGATCCTCGATGAGCCGACGATCGGTCTTGATCCGAATCAAATCCGGCAAGTGCGCGAATTGATCAAGAATCTCGGCAAGCAACACACGATTTTGCTTTCGACGCACATTTTGCCGGAGGTGGAGATGACGTGCAGCCGTGTCATCATTGTTCACAAGGGCAGAATTGAAGCGTGCGATACGCCGGAAAATCTTCTTTCCCAGATTCGTCAGGCCGGCGGCGTTGTTGTTGAAGCGAAAACCGGAGCTGACGACGGCGTCGACCAGTTGAAACAAATTTCAGGCGTGCGCGACGTGACGAGCGAGCAGGAAGACGGCTGGCAAAAATTTTCGCTGCGCGTGGAATCGGGTCTCGACGTGCGCGAGGAGATTTTCAAGCTCGCGGCCGCGCGCCATTGGACTTTGCGCGAGCTCACGCAACGCCGCGCGACGCTCGAAGACGTGTTCGTAGAAATCACTCACTCAGATCAACCGGAGATGTCGATCTAAGCGATGAAAAAATTCTGGGCGCTCCTCCTTCGCGAAATCCGCGGCTATTTCCATTCGCCGATTGCCTACATCGTGCTCGTCTTTTTTCTCCTCGTCACCGGCGTCGATTTTTATTTCCAGGTTTCATTCATGAACCAGCGGCCGGCCGCGTATTCGGTCCA
>DATBCV010000095.1:0-2263 GCA_036270275.1 Chthoniobacterales bacterium
ATGTCTCAAGCCCTTCGCTGGTCCGCGGTTTCAGCGGGCCGTAGGCGCTGAGCGCGACCCAATCGCAATAATCTTTGCCCGGAAAATAATTTTCGAATGCGTTCCATTTTCGCTCCGGCTCATCGTACCAGTTCACGTGCCAGACCCAGGTCAGATTGGTCGCGCCCTCGCTGCGCATAAGATCGACAATGTGCCGGTAGGCCGCGATGTATCGCTTTGCGCCTTCGTTCGCGCCGCCATTCCATTTCCCATTCCAACTGAACCAATTCCCATTCGGTTCCGTCCCCCACTCGATTAAAATCGGCGAGCCAAACGATTTTGCGTCACGCGCCCACGCGTGAAGATCGACATCGAAATCACCGGCGATGATTTTCTCGAGCGAGAATTTCTTCTCGGCATGTTCTTGATCGACATCCGAGCGCAACATCAATCGCACGTACGGAACTTTGCCGAGATCGCGGATCCAACCGCACATTTCCGCCGGAAATTTTCGTGACTCGAACCAATTGTCGGAAAAATAAATCCAGGCCGTCTTCATTCCGACGGCTTGTTCGTAACGGGTCACCTCGGCCGGAGTCACATCGTGCTCGGTCGGGTCGTGCGTGTCCGTCCCGACGCCGCCCCAATAAAATCCGTGATAAAGCTTTCCAGCCGGTGGCGGCAGAACGCGCTGCGATTGCGCGTTTAGGATCGAAACGCCGCCGAAAAACAACGCGATTGCGATTTTCACCGCCAAAGTGTAGCGGCGATGTCTCATCGCCGAAAGCAAACCTGTCGACGGTCATCGTGTCTCGTAAATCGCGTCGAAAAAACTTTTTTTGTCGGGTTGCCCCGGCCGCTGTCGGGGTTAGCGTTTAATATGAACACAAAGGTGGTAGGGAAGAATCTGACAAAGGAATCACCGCGCAGTCCGCGTATCAGAGTTGGCGGTTACGCGATTCTCGGGCGCACGCTCGACAAATGTCGCGCACTGATCGGCGGTGATATCGGCGAGTATCATTTCGATTGTCCGCTCGACAACATGCTCTTCGGTTTCAAAAACGTGAAGGGCGCCGATTTCAAAGCGCAAGTCGAGAACGGCGCGAGCGACGAGCAAATGGTGGAATGGCTGAATGACAACGGCCAGAAGAAAACCCCGGACGAAATCAAACGCTGGGGCGAGGAAGTGACCGCGCATAATCCATACAACGATCCTGAAAAACGCGATTGGTTTGTCGAGCAACTGAAACCGCTCGGACTGGATCCCAAGACAACGACACTATTCGATTGGCTGGAGAAAGACGACCGGGCAAGTCACGCGCAGAAAGCCGCGTAGCCGGTTGTCGATCTTTGCGGTGAAGAGTTGAGGCCGTTCCGCGGTCGAATTGCGTTTTAAGGGTGCGGCCATGGGCATTTCACTAAATCCGCAGCATCTCAAACGTTACCGGCAAATTGCCTGGTTGCTGCTGAAGTACGGCGGCTCGGACCTGGTCAAGCAGACCGGCTTGAACGAGACGCTCGAAGCGGAGCAACGCGTGACGCCGAAGGAAGCCGCGAAAGCGGAAGAGCTCGCGGACGATCTTGAAAAACTCGGGCCGACATTTGTAAAGCTTGGCCAACTGCTTTCCACGCGCATCGAACTGATGCCGCAGGCTTACATTGAAGCGCTCACGCGATTGCAGGACAAAGTCGAACCATTTGGCTTCGGCGAAGTCGAACAGATTGTCTCGTCCGAGCTCGGGGTGCGCATCGCGAAAGCGTTTTCCGAATTTGAATCAAAGCCGACCGCGTCTGCGTCGTTGGGCCAGGTCCACCTCGCGCGCTTGCGCGATGGCAAACCGGTCGCGGTGAAAGTCCAGCGGCCGAACATTCGCGAAGCCGTTCTGAGCGATCTCGATGCGCTCTACGAGCTCGCAGAGTTGTTGGATCGACATACGGAATTTGGGAAGCGTTATCAGTTTCGCCAAATGCTTGAGGAGTTTCGCAAAAGTCTTTTGCGCGAGCTGGATTACCGCCTGGAAGCGCAAAACCTGATCACGTTTCACGCGAACATGGAAAAATTTCCGCGCATCATCGTGCCGTTGCCAATCGACGATTACTGCACGGCACGGGTGCTGACGATGGAATACGTGCCGGGCAAAAAAATCACCGATATGAGTCCGCTCGCGCGCATGGAATTCGATGGCGAAGCGCTGGCCGAAGAAGTTTTCCGCGCTTATCTCGAGCAGATTTTAGTGCATGGATTTTTTCACGCCGATCCGCATCCGGGAAATGTCTTCATCAC
>DATBCV010000096.1:0-2483 GCA_036270275.1 Chthoniobacterales bacterium
CTCATGCACGAAGGCCGAATCGTTCAGCAAGGTTCGCTGAAGGATCTTCAGGAGCGGCCAGCGAGTGATTTTGTCTCCGAATTCATCACCGCCCAGCGTGGGCTCGCGGCAATATGAAACAAATCTGGAAACCAGGAATTCAGGAATGGTTTAAACGATTTTTGTTTCTTTCCTGGTTTCCCGGCTTCCTGATTCATTCTTCTCTTGCCGGCGAACCGGTGCGGATCGGGTCGAAAAAATTTACCGAGTCGTACGTGCTTGGCGAAATCGCCGGGCGCAGTTTGAGCGATGCCGGAATTTCCGCCGAACATCGTCAGGGAATGGGCGGCACCATCATTCTTTGGGAAGCGCTCCGCAGCGGACAGATCGACATTTATCCGGAATACACCGGCACGATCACGCAGGAAATTTTGAAACGCGGCGATCAGCTGACCTTCGAGCAAATCGTAGACGAGCTTGGCAAAAACGGGGTCGGCATGACCGAACCGCTCGGCTTCAACAACACCTACGCGCTCGTCATGCTGCGCACACGCGCGACCGATCTCGGCATTCGAACGATCAGCGATCTTCAAAAACATCCGGAGCTCAAGTTCGGACTCACCCACGAGTTCATCGGTCGACAAGATGGGTGGCGACCGCTGGCCCAGCATTATCGATTGAAACCGCAAAGCGTGATTGGGATCGATCATGCGCTCGGTTACGCCGCGCTGAAAAGCGGGCAGATCGACGTGAAAGACGCCTATTCTACAGACGCAAAAATCACGCAGTACGATTTAACGGTTCTGGACGACGATCAGAAATTTTTTCCGCGTTACGATGCAACTTACCTGTATCGGCTCTCGCTCGATGACAACGCTGTCGCCCGTTTGCGTGCGCTCCAGGGTAAGATCGACGAATCAACGATGACGCGCCTCAACGCGGAAGCAGAGCGCACCAAAAATTATGCGCAGGCCGCAAATTTGTATTTTGAGCCCAATGCAAGATCGACATCTGCCTTTGGCGAAAGTTTTCCCCGTGAACTTGCGCGCTGGACTGCGCGCCATCTCGAGCTGGCCGGACTTTCATTGCTGCTTTCAGTGCTAATCGGAATTCCGCTCGGCATCTGGGCGAGCCGCGGCGGCGTCATCGGGCACATCATCCTCGGCTTCGCCGGAATTGTGCAAACGATTCCGTCGCTTGCGTTACTCGCGCTGCTCGTGCCACTCCCGTTTTTTGGAATCAGTGTGCGGACTGCGATCACCGCTCTCTTTCTTTACGGTTTGCTTCCGATCGTTCGCAACACTGCGACCGGCTTGCAGGACATCCCCCGCGGATTGCACGAATCTGCCGTCGCGCTCGGGTTGAGTCCGCGCGCGCAACTCTGGCAAATTTATTTGCCGATGGCGTCGCGGTCGATTCTTGCCGGAATCAAGACGAGCGCCGTCATCAATGTTGGAACAGCGACCTTGGCGGCGTTGATTGGCGCGGGCGGATTGGGCGAGCCGATTCTGAGCGGACTCAATTTGAACGATCATGTCACGATTCTCCAAGGCGCCATTCCCGCAGCGGTCCTGGCGTTGCTCGTGCAATCACTCTTCGATCTGCTCGACCGCGTTTTGATCCCGAAAGGTTTGAGGTTGTAGCGGCGCTCTCTGAGCGTCGACCTTCAGCAGAAAAATCGTGCGACCCCGAATGCTTTTGGGGCCGCTACGTATATTGTATGGACATGGCGATTGCGTCGATCAATCCGGCTACGGGCGAGAAACTCAAGGAGTTCAAGGCGCATCATGATGTCGAGATCGAGAAGCGTCTCAAGCAAGCGACCGCCGCGTTTGAGAAATTTCGCGGCGAAGCATTTCCAAAGCGGGCGCAGCTAATGGTCGCGGCCGCTTCGTTGCTCGAGCGGGAGAAGGAGGCGCTCGCGCGCACGATCACTCTCGAAATGGGAAAATTATTTCGCGATAGCGTTGCTGAGATCGAAAAGTGCTCGCGCGGATGCATCTATTACGCCGAGAACGCCGAGCGGTTTCTGGAAGACGAAGCCGCGCAAACCAGCGCGCGGCGCAGCTACCTTCGTTACGAACCGATGGGACCGGTCCTCGCGATCATGCCGTGGAATTTTCCATTCTGGCAGGTGTTTCGATTCGCCGCGCCCGCACTAATGGCCGGCAACGTCGGGATTCTGAAACACGCGGCCAACGTTCCTCAATGCGCGCTGGCGATTGAGCAATTGTTTTGTCGCGCGGGCTTCGAGGAAGGAATTTTTCAAACGCTCCTCATTGAGGCCAACCAGGTCGAACGATTGATTGTCGATCCACGAGTCAAGGCGGTCACCCTCACCGGCAGCGAAAAAGCCGGGAGCGCGGTCGGCAGCGCGGCGGCGCGGGAAATCAAGAAGAGCGTGCTCGAGCTCGGCGGGAGCGATCCATTCATTGTCATGCCGAGCGCCGATTTCGGACTCGCCGTCAGCACCGCGGTCAAAGCGCGCACGATCAATACCGGCC
>DATBCV010000097.1:0-7076 GCA_036270275.1 Chthoniobacterales bacterium
CGCTCAGTCGATTCATGCAGGCTTACACGCGCTTGGCGAAACTTCCGCCGCCGCAAATGGAAGATGTCGATCTTGGCGAATTAGTGCGGCGAGTGGTGAACCTCGAGAGGCGCTTGAAAGTGGAGATCAATCCGGGACCGAACACTCAGATTAGCGCGGACGCTGCGCAAATTGAGCACGTGTTGATCAACTTGATTCACAACGCGGTCGACGCGGTGGTGGAGACGAACGGCGCAGTTTCGATTCGATGGCGCGAAGCGGGCGATTGTGTGGAAGTGATCGTTCGCGACGAAGGACAGGGAATCATGAATCCCTCGAACTTGTTTGTGCCGTTCTTCACGACAAAGCCGGAAGGTTCCGGAATTGGATTAACTTTGAGCCGGCAAATTGCCGAAGCGCACAGCGGCACGTTGAGCCTAACGAATCGAAAAGATCGGCCGGGCGCGGAAGCGATATTGCGTTTGCCAAAATAAATTCGTTAGGCAAAGGCGATTGACCTCAATCGCCATGGCGCCTCGGTGAAGCGCCGCTACCTGCATCTAAAGCGTCCCGAAATCGGGACGGCATTGTCCCACAAGCGAAGCAGTACGTGGTTGAGCGAAAAATCGCGCAGAAGTTTTACTCGCTGACCTCCAGTGACTTAGGACTTTGTTTTCGTGCGTGGCACGCACGTTGCAATAGGGATTTCCGACAATGAAAAAACTTTTGAATCCAATGTGCGGCATCAACGCTTCTCAGTAGAGACGAAAGGGAAAAAAATTATGAAACCAACCATCATCACAAAAAACAGCGCGCGGAAATTCCCGTTCGTCGATTTCCAATATCAGCCTTCGCGGCTCGGAGATCTGACCGGCCACTGCGCGAAAACCCCATCCAAATCTTTGCGCGACATCAGCCGCGATTATTTCGACAAGGAAGACAACACAGATTTCGTGAGCAATGCCGCGATTTTTTTCGCGATGCTTGCGTCGGCCTTGATTCCAATTGCAGCGGGCGCTTCGGAAGTAATCCACCTGGTCCGCGTGTTGCCCGGATTTTAATTGAACCGTGACTCCTCAACCTCAGCCCAACGAAGATCACACCATCGTGCGCCCGAGCGGTTTCACGTCTAGTCTTTCATCGATGGACGTCCCACGAGAAGGCGTCGCCGCGAAGAAGCGCAAACGGCGCATCATCATGATCGTGGGCGGCGTGCTCGCGTTGATTTTGGCGACGTTCCTTTTGTCGCGATTAAAACCAGCCGCGCCGAGTGTGGATCGCTCGAGTGTCTGGATCGACACCGTCAAGAAGGGCCCGATGTTGCGCCAGGTTCGCGGATTGGGAACGCTCGTGCCGGAAGAATTTCGTTGGATCCCGACAACGACGGAAGCAAGCGTCGAGAAGATTTTGATTTGGCCGGGAACAAAAGTCGAAGCCGGTGACGTTATATTAGAGTTGACCAGTCCCGAATTGGAACAGAGCGCGCACGAAGCCGAGTCGAAAGCGAAAGCCGCGGAGGCTGAGCTTACGACGGAGAAGGCGACTTTGCAGCGCGAACTGCTGGATCAGGAATCAAAGGCCGCCGCGGCGCATTCGGCCTACGAGCAGGCGAGAATGGAGCGCCAGACGAACGACCAGCTCGCGAAGAACGGACTCGTTGCCGATCTCGTCTACAAAACTTCGAAGATCAAAGAAGAGCAATTGCAGAAGACGGACGACATCGAACAGAAGCGATTGGCATTTGCGCGCGATTCGATCGCACCGCAGATCGCATCGAAACAAGCGGCGGTCGATCAAGCAAACCAGTTTGCAAAATTAAAACTCGACCAGGTCGAAGCGTTGCATGTGAAAGCCGGAATGGCCGGCGTGTTGCAAGCCTTGCCTGTGCAAGTCGGTCAACATTTGAAGCCGGGCGACAACGTCGCGCGCGTGGCTGATCCGTCGAAGCTCAAGGCGCAAATAAAAATCGCCGAAACGCAGGCGAAGGATATTCAGCCCAATCAGCAGGCGATCATCGACACGCGCAACGGTGTTGTGAAGGGTCACGTCAAACGCATCGACCCGGCGGTCGAGCAGGGGACGGTGACGGTGGACGTTTCGTTCGATGAAGAATTGCCGAAGGGCGCGCGACCGGATTTGAGCGTGGATGGAACGATCGAGCTCGAGCGTCTCGATAATGTCGTCTTCGTCGGACGGCCGGCGTTTGGCCAGGAAAACAACACCGTCGGCATGTTCAAGCTTGTGCCTGGTAGCAATGAAGCCGTGCGGACGCCGGTGAAACTGGGCAAGAGCTCGGTCAACACCATCGAGATCATGAGCGGTCTCAATCCCGGCGACCAAGTGATTCTCTCGGATACGAGCGCGTGGGATTCCCGCGAACGGATTCGACTCAACTAAAAACCTAAACCCTATGACCACTACCTCACCCAATCCTGAAACTACATCCCGCAAGAACGGCTCGAATCCGCTCATCCGGCTCGATTCCGTGACGAAAGTGTTTCTCACTGACGAAGTCGAGACGCACGCGCTCTCCGGAATTCATCTGGATATTCGCGATGGCGAATACATATCGATCGCCGGCCCATCGGGCTGCGGCAAGTCGACCTTATTGTCGATCTTGGGCCTGCTCGATACACCGTCGAACGGAAGTTATGCGCTCAAAGGCCACGAAGTTGCGAACCTTTCGTTCGCCGACCGCGCGCGAATTCGAAATCGCGAGATCGGTTTCATTTTCCAAAGCTTCAACTTGATTGGCGATCTCACCGTTTTTGAAAATGTAGAACTGCCGTTGACCTATCGCGGCATGGGCGCGGGCGATCGGAAAACTTTGGTCACGCAGGCGCTCGATCGCGTCGGCATGGCGCATCGCGCGAAACATTTGCCGAGTCAGCTTTCGGGTGGTCAACAGCAACGCGTGGCAGTTGCGCGCGCGCTCGCCGGCAAACCGGCGATCCTGCTCGCGGACGAGCCGACGGGAAACCTCGATTCGCGAAATGGCGAAGCGGTCATGAATTTGCTCAAGGAACTGCACGCCGGCGGTGCGACCATCTGCATGGTGACGCACGACGAGCGGTTCGCGCAGCACGCTGATCGCACCGTTCACTTGTTTGACGGTCGAGTGGTGGAAGACAGCCGGGTGGCGGCCTAACGAATGTAAGATCGAAATCACCCAGCGATTATGCTGAGCGAAATCAAAGTGGCGCTGCGGGGTCTGGCCAAAAGCCCCGGCTTCACTGCGATAGCGATTGTCACCATTGCGCTGGCCATCGGCGGGCTCATTCTTGCGTTTCTTTCCACCCGCGTCCTGGCGGCATTGCTTTACAGCGTCAGCGCATTTGATCTGCCCACATTTCTTTTTGTCACAATCACGCTCGCGGCGGTTGCGGTCCTCGCCAGTTACATCCCCGCCCTTCGCGCAACTCGCGCCGATCCGATGGTCGCGCTCAGCCACAACGCCTAATGATCAAACTCAAGAATCTCGAACGCAGTTATCCGCTCGCGAAAGGAAAATTCTTTTACGTGCTGCGCAATATCGACATCGAAGTCGCCGAGGGCGAGTTCGTTTCGGTGATGGGCCCGTCGGGCGCGGGGAAATCCACTCTCCTTCACATTCTCGGAATGCACGATCACGGTTGGGCCGGCGAATATTTTTTCAATGACACGGCCGTTCATCATTTGAAAGCGAAGGAACGCGCCACTCTTCGCAACGAGAACATCGGCTTCGTTTTTCAGCAGTACCATTTGCTCGACGACCTGACGATTTATGAAAATCTCGAGATCCCGCTCTCGTATCGGAAAGTAAATCGAACTGAGCGAGCCGCGATCGTCGCCGACGTGCTCGATCGATTTCAAATCGTGGCGAAGAAGGATTTGTATCCGCGCCAGCTTTCGGGCGGGCAACAGCAATTGGTCGGCGTGGCGCGCGCGATTATTGCCAATCCAAAACTCATTCTCGCGGATGAGCCCACTGGAAATCTCCATTCCAGTCAGGGCGAGGAAATCATGCAGCTCTTTCGAAAACTAAATTCCGAAGGCACGACCATCATTCAGGTCACGCACTCGGAAACGAATGCCGGATATGGAAATCGAATCATTCAGCTGCGCGACGGCTGGGTGGTCGATTCAAGCAAGAGGTAAATCATTATGATACTCGATTCATTTCGCCAGGATGTGCGCGTAGGACTGCGCGTGTTGCTCAAGGAGAAGACATTTTGCGTCCTCGCCGTGCTCGTTCTCGCGCTCGGGATCGGCGGCGCGACCACCCAATTCACCGTCGTCAACGCGATTGTGCTCCGCGGATTTTCGTTTCCGCATCCGGAGCAATTGGTTGGCGTCGGTTTGATCGATCCTAAGGCGAGCGATCAGGTGAACAACTTCGGCAACGGTCAAATTCCTACGGCGCAGGATTACGACGACATTAAAGCCGCGCAGAAATCTTTCTCGATGATGGCCGGCTATCTCAGTGGATCGACAATCAATCTCACTTACAAAAACAATCCGCAGCGTTACACCGGCGGTTATGTCACCGAAGATATGTTTAAAATCGTCGGCGTATCGCCGGTGATGGGCCGCGATTTCACGGCGGAAGACAACAAACCTGGAGCGGAAAAGGTCACGATTCTCGGGGACGACATTTGGAGGCGCGACTTCGGGGCCGATCCGAACATCGTCGGACAAAGCGTTCGGATTAACAGCAAAGCGGCGACAATCATTGGGGTCATGCCTCCCGGGTTTAAGTTTCCATTCTCAGAAGAACTCTGGACGCCTCTATATAATGAGTTCCCGCCTGTGCCCCGGGGCGGTCTCTTCCTCGGCGCGAACAGTCGTTCGCCCGCAGTTCTCGGGAGGTTGAAGCCGGGCGTCACGCTTGATCAGGCGAACGCGGAGATAATCGCGATTGCCAAACATTTGGCGGAGGACAATCCAAAGACGAACCAGAATTTCACATCGGCGAGCGTGCAACCGCTGCTGAACACATTCACCGGCGTGCAATTGCGGCAGATCGTTTGGGCGATGCTCGCGGCGGTGATTCTCGTTTTGCTCATCGCCTGCGTGAACGTGATGAACATGCAATTTGGCCGCGCCGCGTTGCGCGCCAAGGAACTCGCGATTCGCGGCGCGCTCGGCGCAACTCGCGGCCGGCTTGTTCGGCAAATGTTGACGGAAAGTTTCGTCGTCGCGGTGTTCGGGACTATTGCCGGCGTGATTCTCGCCTACTGGTCGGTCGACTTGCTGGCGCGCGCGATTAAAGCCGCGCCGTTTCCGCCGCCGTACTGGTGGCATTTTACAATTGATGGCCGTGTTCTCGCGTTCACCCTGATCATCACCCTGGTCGCGACAGTTGTTTCCGGTTTGGTTCCGGCATTTCTGAGCTCGCGCGGAAGCGCGGCGGAAATTTTGAAAGAGGGCGGACGCGGGAACACCAGTCGCCTCGTGAACGCAATCACACGCGTGCTGGTCGTTGCGCAAATCGCGTTGACCGCTGCATTGCTTATCGCGGCGACGTTGCAAATCAAATCGATCCGAAATCAAACGAAGCTTGATTACGGTTACGATGAGAACGGCATTTACACGGCGCGGATGGCTTTGATGGAAGGCGCTTATCCGTCGGAAGACGCGCGTCGGGAATTTTTCAAGCGCGCGGTGCGCTCATTGCGCTCGAATGCGCAGTTCGACGCCGCCGCGATGAGCAGCCGTTTTCGAATGACTTTTGACGGTCAGGGTCAGTACGAAGTGGACGGTCAAAATTATCTGACCGACCGGGATCGTCCGCGCTGCAACTTCGAATCGGTCTCGGACAGTTATTTCACCACGCTCGGCCTGAAAATTTTGGAAGGCCGCGATTTCACGGTGGACGACATCGACAGCAAACAACCGGTCGCGATCGTGAATTCGAGTTTCGCGCGAAAGTATTGGGGCAATCAGAGCGCGATTGGTCATCAGGTCCGGATTTTCAATCCCGCTCAGCCCGCGCCTTGGCGAACGATTATCGGCGTGGTGCCGGACACGTTGATGCAAGGCCCGTTCGATCAGCAGACCGAAGCCGCCGGCTTTTTCATGCCGCTTCTCGGAGCGTCGCCCGCGCCGCAATTTTGCACGATTCTTGTTCGTCCCCGCGCAGGGCAGCGCGCTGAAACGATGGGCCCGGGTTTGAGTAGGGCGGTGGCTGAGCTCGATTCAAATTTGCCAACATATTTTCCGGGAACGCCGGCCGCGTTTCACAAAGAAATTCTGAACGGCAATCGTCTCATCGCCACGCTGTTCACTATTTTCGGAATCGTCGCCTTCATTCTCTCCGCGGTCGGGCTTTACGGCGTGATGAGTTTCTCGGTTAATCAGCGAACACAGGAGTTCGGTATTCGAATGGCGCTCGGCGCGGACGCGAAACGAATTTTCCGCATGGTTATGACGCAAGGCGCGTGGCAATTGATGATCGGCCTCGTCCTCGGCGCGGGCGGCATCGCGCTTCTCTTGGGCGTAGTTGCGGCGAACGCGCTGAAAACCATTTTGTTCAAGGTCAACGCGCTCGACCCGACGATTTACTTCGCGGTCTCAGCGTTGCTCACCGCGGTCGCGGCCGCATCCTGTTTTGTTCCGGCGCGCCGCGCAACCCGTGTCGATCCAATGGTCGCACTTCGTTACGAATAGGGAGGAGGCGCTGAAGAAGGATCATGCTGGACGATCTTCGATTCGCGTTTCGGCAGTTGCTGAAGCATCCCGGTTTCACACTGATCGCGATTGTCGCGCTCGCGCTCGGGATCGGCGCGAACACCGCCATCTTCAGCGTCGTGAATGCGGTCCTGCTGCGGCCGCTGCCCTATCCCGATTCGGACAAGATCATCGTCGTGCGCGAGCGCTCGCACAGTTTCGAATGGGGCTCTGTCGGTTACATGAATTGGCTCGACTGGCATGCCGGCCAGCGCAGTTTTAACCAACTCGCGCTTGTTCGCCGCGAGAATTTCAATTTCTCCAAAGGTGCCGGCGTTGCCGCTCCGGAACGTGTGCGTGGCGCTCGCGCGAGCGCGGAACTTCTTTCCGTGCTCGGATTGAAACCAAAGATCGGCCGGGATCTGACAACCGCGGAGGATGTCGATGGA
>DATBCV010000098.1:0-26364 GCA_036270275.1 Chthoniobacterales bacterium
GCCGAAACCAACACGCGAGACGCGTGCGCTACCCAGGATGAATGAGGGCGAGATTGGGGTCGATCTCGTCGGTGACAGTCGACTTTACTCCGCTTTGCAATTTCAACATCGCCGCAAAAGCGATCATCGCCGCGTTATCCGTGCAGAGTCGCGGCTCGGCCGTTTTCAATTCGAAGCCGTGACGCTTGCACGCATCGGCCATCTGTTTTTGCAGCGCGCGATTGCAACTCACGCCGCCACTGATTGTGACAAGATCGACATCGTGCCTTTTTGCGGCCGCGATTGTTTTTGAAACGAGAACATCGACAATCGCGGCCTGAGCTGAAGCGCAAACGTCGGAAATAAAATCGCCGCTCAACGTCGGCAACAAATAACGCACCGCCGTTTTCAAACCGCTGAAACTAAAATTTTCGGAGGCCGCCATGCTCCGCGGCAAATCGAAACGTCCCGGATTTCCGTTCGTGGCGCGCTTCTCGATTTCGGGGCCGCCCGGATAACCGAGACCAAGAAGCTTCGCGATTTTATCGAAGGCTTCGCCGGCCGCATCGTCAACCGTACGGCCGATGATTTCATAATCGCCGACAGCGCGAACGAGAACCGTCATCGTGTGACCGCCGCTGACGACGAGTGAAACGTTCCGTCGAAGCTCATTCACGCCGAAAAATGGCGAGAGCAAATGGCCTTCGAGATGATTGATCGCGAGATACGGTTTCTGAAAACCAATCGCCAAACCTTTCGCGATTGAAGCGCCGATCATGAGCGAGCTCGCCAAACCGGGTCCGCTCGTCGCCGCGAACGCATCGATCTCTTCGATGTCGATCTTCGCTTCCCGCAGCGCGCGCTCGAGCAAACGTGGCGCGTGCACGAGATGATTGCGCGATGCGACTTCGGGAACAACGCCGCCGAATTTTTCGTGCTCGGCAATTTGCGACGCGACTTCGCTGGCTAACAGTTCGCGATCCCGCAAAATCGCGACGGCGGTTTCGTCGCACGAAGTTTCGAGCGCGAGTATTGTCTTCATCTGTAGGGGCCGCTGTCCTCAGCGGCAATGAATCCTCAGCCGCCGAGACGGCGGCCGCTACAGTTTATTTCTTCGTCGTCGGCGCGTTTTGTTGCGCGTAAATCATGACGCCTTTGAGCGCATCGATCGCGCGCATCATTTGCGGGTCGTTGCTCTTAATAAAATTTTTGTCTTCATCCGGCCGGATCGTGTCGCCGCTGCTGCGCGCGGCAAAAAGCTGGCGCTCCTGCTCCACGCTCATCGGAACGCGAATGTTTGGCGCGACACCGTTCCCGTGAATGACCTGCTTGCTTGGCGTGTAGTATTTCGCGGTCGTGAAACGCAGGGCCGAGCCGTCCGGCAATTGCATGACGTTTTGGACGGAGCCTTTGCCAAAGGTCGTTTCGCCAACAAGGATCGCGCGATGGAGATCTTTTAAAGCGCCCGAAACAATTTCGGCGCCGCTCGCACTCCCTTCGTTCACCAATACGGCCATTGGAAAATTCGAACGCTGCTTGTCGACGCCGGAAGTGGTGTACTCGCGCTGTTGCGAGGCGACGCGGCCCTGTGTCGAAACGACTTTCGTGTTCGGCGGCAGAAATTGTGCGCAAACATCCACCGCGCTGTTAAGCAAACCGCCGGGGTTATTGCGAAGATCGAGAATCAGCGCCTGCATTCCTTGCGTCTGCAATTGATCGAGCGCTTTGGAAAGCTCATTCGCGGTCGGCTCATTGAATTGAATCAAGCGCACATACGCGATCTTGAACGCGCCGGTGAGTTCCGGATCGAGAAACTTCGCGCCTTTGACGCTCTGCACTTTGATCTCGGCGCGCTCAAGCTGGTAGTCCTTGACCTCTTTCGTCGACGGCCGAATCAACGTGAGCATGATCTTTTGTCCGGGCGTGCCCCGAAGATGATTGATCACGTCCTGGAGATCCATCTTATCGGTCGAGGCGCCATTGATTTTTAAAATCTGATCGCCGGAAAGAATTCCAGCGCGCGCGGCCGGCGTGTCCTCCATCGGCGTGACCACCGTCGGCAAACCATTTTTGATCGCGACCTCAATGCCGAGCCCATTGAACCGGCTCCGCGTGTCTTCCTGCATGTCGTGGAAATCGTCCGGATCCATGAATTGACTGTGTGGATCGAGCGAGCTGAGCATTCCTTTGAGAGCGGCCGTCACCAGATCGTGATAGCTCGTTTTGTTTCCATCGACATAATCTTGCCGGATCAATTGCACCGCTTTGGCGAAGATCGCGATGTTGGAATACCCGCTGTCGTCGTCGCGATCGGCTGCGAACAAAATGCCGAAACCCAAAGTGGCAAGGAGCGCGAAAAAGAAGAGTGCTCCAAAGAGAAAACGACGCTTCATCTTAAAATGAATTGGAACGTCCCGACATTCGCTCATCCAAAATTTTTGGCAACGCGCAAACCGTCGTCTAATATCGGGCTAAACGTGGATCGAACAGTCCCTTGCACGATGTTAGTTAGGCGGCGAAGCCGCGTTAGTTCAACATCGCCCGCGGAGCGACCGGTCCACCATCGATCCACCATGAAATTGTCGATCTTACTTCGCGTTGCCGCGCTCGCGGCCGCGACCTTTCTGCCAATCAGCACTAGCCTTGCCCTCCAGACCAGCGACCAGGAGTACGAAGCGATCGCGGAAGAATTCATCAAAGGCTATTTCGCCGCGCGTCCGCTCCTCGGAACTTCGGAGGGATTGCACGAATACGACGGCAAGATCAGCGATTACAGCCGCCTCGCGCTCGACGCCGAGCTGACGCGATTGAAACGATTCGAAGATCGACTGCAAAAGTTCGATCTCGCGAAGCTCAGCCAGCGACAATCGATCGATCTGCGAATTTTGCAGGCCGGCATTCGTCACGAAATTTTTCAGCGCGAAGCGATGTCAATTTACGAGCGCAATCCGATGGTCTACGCGCGCGCGGCCGACGTGAACGTCTACATCAAACGCAATTTCGCGCCGCTCGAGGACCGCGTGCACAACCTCACCGCGATTGAATCTCAGGTGCCGAACATTCTCATCGCGGCGCGCACCAACCTGAATCCGGTTTTGCCAAAGCCCTACGTCCAGCTCGCAATCCAGATCGCCAAAGGTTCCGCCGATTTTCTGCGAAAAAATCTGGTCGAAGCGATCGGCGACTTGAAAGACGAACGCATTCGGACCGAATTTCTGGAGGCGAATCGCAAGGCGGCGGCGGCTTTGACCGATTACGCGGCCTGGCTGGAGCGCGATAGATTGCCAAAGGCGACCGACGATTTCGCGATCGGCGAGGAAAAGTTCGCCCGCATGCTCAAGGAAACCGAGCTTGTCGATCTTGCGCCGGAAAAAGTTTTGGAGATCGGCACGGAAGAATTGCGCAAAGAGCAACAAACCTTTGCAGACGCGGCGAAGAAAATCGATCCCGACAAAACTCCGGCCGAAGTTTTTAAACAAATGCAGGGCGAACATCCGACGGCGGAGAGTTTGCTCGCCGACATGAACAAGGACCTCGAATCCATCCGCAAATTTGTCATCACTCGAAAATTGGTCACGATTCCGTCCGAAGTGCGCGCCCGCGTGAAAGAGACGCCGCAATATCGCCGCGCGACTTCATTCGCGTCGATGGACACGCCGGGGGCATTCGAGAAACGTGCGACCGAAGCGTACTACTACGTCACGCCGCCGGAAGCGGAATGGCCGCCGGAGCAAAAGGATGAGTGGCTGACCGCGTTTAACTTTTACACCGCAAACGTCGTTTCCATCCACGAAGTTTACCCCGGCCACTACGTGCAATTCCTGCGCTTGAACGCTTCGACCGCGAGCAAGGTTGAGAAAGTTTTTGGCAGCTACGCTTTCATCGAAGGTTGGGCGCACTACTGCGAGAAAATGATGGTCGATGAAGGTTACGGCACGGTCGCGAAGCCAAATGAGGCGGATGAAAAACGCGCGGCCAAATATCGCCTCGCGCAATCGGACGAAGCGTTGCTCCGTCTATGCCGCCTTTGCGTCGCGATCAAGATGCACACCCAAAATATGACCGTGGACGAAGCGACGAAGTTTTTTCAGGACAATTGTTATTACGAAGAAAAACCGGCACACGCCGAAGCGATGCGCGGCACATTTGATCCCGGTTATCTCAATTACACGCTCGGCAAATTGCAGATCCTGAAACTGCGCGACGACTACAAAGCGCAGGATAACGAGCATTTCTCCGCGCAAAAATTTCACAACGAACTTCTCAACCACGGCATGCCGCCGATCCGATTGCTACGCGAGCTGATGCTCAAAGATAAATCGAAGTGGAACGACGTGCTTTGATGTTGCGTCTCGTGCGTTGCAGTTAGTTCTCGTGCGAATGTCGATCTTCGCGCTTCAAGTCCGCTGTAGTGGCGGCTTTCCTCAGCCGCAGCTTCGGTTAATTGCGCGTGAGGACACGCGCCTCTACAACGACGCAGCGAACGACTGTTTTTCTTAGAAAGGCAGTCATTAACTCTGTCGTTACTGTCTCGACGGATTAGCTCAATCTGTTTCTTTCGTTTCTCAGAGACGCAAGCGCCTTCTCCGCGTCGCAGCGAGGGAGGTTGAGTTAGTCGTCTTCTTCTTCGCGGCCTAACAACTCCTTCAACAGCGGCTGCGGATTGCTCGGCAATTCTTCCACGTCACGCAGTTTTTTTGTGATCGCGCGCGAACGCACCGCCACTTTGTCCATGTCGCTGGAAGCCTGATCGAGTTTTTCTTTCACTTTCGTCAGTGAATCGCCGAACTTCGCGAATTCGCTCTTCACGCCCGCGAGCAAATTCCAAACTTCGCTCGAGCGTTTTTGGATCGCGAGCGTGCGAAATCCCATTTGCAAGCTGTTAAGTAACGCGGCCAGCGTCGTTGGTCCCGCAAATATGACGCGGCAATCGCGCTGCACTTGTTCGACCAGTCCGATGCGACGAATCGCTTCGGCATACAGCCCTTCCGTCGGCAAAAACATCAACGCAAAATCGGTTGTTCGCGGCGGATTGATGTACTTCTGACAAATGTCTTTCGCGCTTTTTTTCAATTGCACTTCCAAACTCTTCATCGCCTCCTCGATCGCTATCGAATCGCCTTTGTCCTGCGCGCCGAGCAAACGCTGATAATCCTCGGTGGGAAATTTCGCGTCGATCGGCAACCAAACCGGCGCGCCATTTTCATCACCGGGAAGTTTGATCGCGAATTCGACGCGATCGGCGCTGTCCTCGCGCGTCTTCACATTGCGCGCGAACTGATCCTGCGTGAGCACCTGCTCCAGGAGCGAGCCGAGTTGGACTTCGCCCCAGCCGCCGCGCATTTTCACGTTGCTCAAGACTTTTTGCAGTCCGCCAACGTCACTCGCGAGTTGCTGCATCGCGCCGAGACCTTTGTGAACTTGCTCCAAACGCTCGCTCACCAGTTTGAACGATTCACCGAGCCGCTTTTCCAGCGTGCCCTGCAATTTTTCATCGACCGTCGCGCGCATCTTGTCGATCTGCTTCGCGTTGTCCTGCTGAATTTCTTTCAAGCGAAGATCGACAATCGCGCGCACGCCTTCGAGCGATTTACTCAACTCCTCGCGCTGATTCTTCGCAACGGTCGCGCCTTCCTCGCGATTCCGCGAAAATTCATCGCGCAATCCGCGATCCAATGTTTCCAGTCTTCGAATGAGCTCGTCCTGCACTTCGGAACCGGCGTTGCCATTCGCGCTGCGCCTTGAGAAGAAAAAAACAATTGCAGCCAAAGCTCCCCCACCAATCAAACCGAGGACCAGGTAAAGCGAGGGACTCATTCTCCAGCGCAAGAGTCCGCGACTTCGCTCGGAATAACAAGTGGTGGAATTAAAACCGCAACTTCATCCCGCCGTAATACGCAGTGCCGAGCGCCGGGAATCCAAAGACCTCCGAATAATGTTCTCCGGTGAGATTATTCACGCGGCCGAAGATCGACATATGCGGATTGATTTCGTATTCGGCGGCAACATTCACGAAATTATAATCTTCGATGTCGATGTTCGCTCCGAAGAAGAGCGGATTGATTTCTTCACGCGCATTGACCCACTTCGCCTCGATCGTCGTGCGCAATTTGTTAAACCACAGATACGAGCCTGACAGATAAACTTCATTCCGCGGGCGTCGTGGCAAACGGGAGCCGGCTGGCGTCGGGATATCCGCCGACGAAGTTTTTTCTGCCTCCAAATAAGTATAGCTCGCGGTGAAAAGGAGATTCGAGATTGGCGTTGCGCGCAATTCCGTTTCCACTCCCTGCGTTTCCGCCGAGCCAAGATTTAACGTCTCAAAGAATCCGTTCAGCCCGATCAGATTCGACAGGTCATTGTGGAAATACGTCGCGCCAAATGTGACGCGGCGATCCCACAATCGCTGCTCGAATCCTGCGTCCCATCCAAAATCTTTTTCCGGCACGAGTTGCGGCAACGACTGGCCGGGAAACGGATTGAATCGGAAAATTTTGTCCTGACTGCTCGGCGGACTAAATCCTGTGGCGACGCTCGCGTGCAGCGTTGTGTCGGTCTTGTCGATCTTATAACTACTCGCGACGCGATAAGTCCAGACGTCGCCGAATTGATTGAAGTGATCGATTCGGCCACCGGCGACGAAGATCAAATTGTTGATGGGCGTCAGCGTCGCTTGCGCGAACCCGGCGATGTCTTTCGTTTCATCGCTGATAAATTTTTCCCCGAACAAAGTAAACGGCCGCTCCTGGCCAGCAATCACATGGCTGAAAAAGAATCCGCTCGTGAAGGTGAGCCACGATGCCGGGCGAAGATCGTTTTGGTAATCGAGTTGCGTGCGACGAAAGAGCGCGCGCGTCGGCCCGATCGCGATTGTTCCCGGAAGGAAGCCGTCGAAGTTCGGATCGTTGAGTTGCCGTTCGTGATCGTAATCGAAAATCAATTTGTGTTCCCACCAATCGGTCGCCTTCCAATCAACGTGCGGCCCGATCAACCAGCGCTCGGTCAAAAAATTATCGAACGGCCGCGGCGTGAAGATGGTGTTCGGATTTCCGGTGTCACTGAGCGAATAAGTGATCAACGCGCCGACGCGCAGATTCTCCGTGAGCGACAGACCGAAATCCCCGATCTCGGCGGTGTTCCGGTATTGATTGTTCGGCCGCGCATTGTCGGTGTCGAGCCGGCTCAGGCCGATCGAATAATCGAAGATGTCGATCTTGCCGTCGCTCGCGATTGATTCTCGAAAGGTGCCGTAAGTTCCGCCCTCTTCACTAACGGTGATACCGGGCTCGCCGGTTCCCTGTTTCGAGAAAAGTTGAATTACGCCTGCGAGAGCGCGCGGTCCGTAAATCGTGCTTTGCGGTCCGCGCACAACTTCAACGCGGTCGATGTTGTCGGTCGTGAAATCCGCGAAGTTAAAAAGACCGGCGAGTCCCTGATTGATCGGAATGCCGTCGAGCAAAACCTGCGTGTGCTCGCTGCGCAATCCTCGCGTGAAAACGGAAGTGAGCTGGCCCGCCGTTCCGCTTTGCACGACCGAAAGTCCGGGAACTTCGCGCAGCGCATCGCTCACGCGTTCGGTTTGTTTGATCTCGAAATCCTGCGCATCAATCACGCTCACGCTCGCGGGCGATTGATCGAGCGGAACATCGAGCCGCGTCGCTGAAATAACGACAGGCGCGGCTTCCGGCAATTGCTCGCCGTCGGCGGTTGTCGATCTTGTGAAGTCTTCAGCGCGCGCTGAGAAAGCGGCGCTCAATAGGATTACAAAACATAATGGGCAATTTCGCATAACAAGTTTCCTCCAACTCGAGAGTCGGACTTGTTTGCCGTGTGATGGCGCTCTATGAGCGCCGAGGCGCATCGCCCAGCTCTCATTCTTCTTTTTGCGAAGAAGTTTTTTCGCGGTCCAAGCCGGACTGGCACTCACCAGAGGTTCGGGTTTGCAGCAGGACCGCGAACCCGAATTCTGCTAATCGGGTGCAGCGTCACGCTGGCGAATGAGGTGGAACGGTCGAATATTCTGGCTCCTGGGTCCGAGGCCGGTGGCCCCACCTTCTTCCCGCCTTCACCGTCGTTAATCAACGATTGGCCTTGGGAAGTCGTATCCAGTTACAGCAGCGCAACTGCTCCCGATTCACACGGGATTTCTCGCGCCGATCCACTTACTTTTTTCAAGCTCGCAAAGAACTGGATCGACAACTAGCGGCCCGCCCGTTTCGACTCAAGCAGAAATTGCGCGCGAACAGACGCGCCTCTACAATTCTGGTCAATCGTGCCCTCATCCTCTCCCAATTTCCTCGTCACCGGCGGCGCCGGTTTCATCGGTTCGAATCTCACCCTCACGCTTCAGGAAAAATTTCCGGACGCGCGTCTCACCGTGATCGACGATTTTCGCTCGGGTGATTTTAAAAATCTCCGCGGCTACCTCGGAGATTTCGTCGCGCAAAATTTGGCGGCGCTCGATTGGAAGGAACAATTCGGGAATGAAAAGTTCGATGCGATTTTTCATCTGGCGTCAATCACCGATACGACGCTGCACGATCAGTTCGTTCAGGTGCACGACAACGTCGAAAGTTTCCGGCGGCTTCTGAACTTCGCGCGGCCGCACAAAACGCGGATCGTTTACGCGTCGTCCGCTTCGACCTACGGCGCGGCAACAAGCGCGAGCGTGGAAAGCAACGGCGCTGCGCCATCGAACGTTTACGCATTTTCAAAAGCGATGATGGACAACCTCGCGATGCGCGAAGCGAGAGAGAATGCGAATTGGATCATCATCGGCCTGCGTTACTTCAACGTCTACGGCCCGCGCGAAGCCCACAAAGGCGTGCCCGCCAGCATGGTCTTGCATCTTGCGCAGCAAATGAAAGCCGGCCAGCGCCCCCGCATTTTCAAACAGGGCGATCAAAAACGCGACTTTGTTTACGTGAAGGACGTGGTCGAAGGAAGCATTCTCGCGCTCGAAGCTAAACAAAGCGGAATTTACAATCTCGGCTCCGGACAGGCGCGCTCATTCAACGAGCTGGTCGATGTGTTGAACAAATGTCTCGGCACAAAATTTCAGCCCGATTACATCGAGAATCCGCACGCGCATTACCAAAATTTTACTGAAGCGGATTTGGATCGCGTTCGCAGCGCGCTTGGCTATCAGCCGCAGTTCTCGCTCGAGCGCGGCGTTAAAGACTATCTCGATTGGTTGTATCCGGCTGAAAAATGATCAGGTAGTCGGACCTTCCCAGAAAAATTTCGTCGGGCGATTAATCTCCGCCGGCAAACTTTTGTGCACCGGACAATTCAGCGCCGTTTGCTCCAGCACTTCGCGATGTGGCGAGTCCGGCGGCAACGGAATGTGAACTTCGGTTGGCAAGGCAACGATTCGGCGCGGCGCATCACTCGACATTTCTTTCTCCACCGAAACTTTCATCCCGCGAAGATCGACACCGAGCGAATCGGCTTTGATTCCCATTGTCGTGCTGATGCACGTGCCGAGCGCGGTCGCAACGAGATCGGTCGGCGAAAACGCCGCGCCTTTTCCTTTGTTGTCAGCCGGCGCATCCGTCTCGATCTTTGATTTCGATGGCCCGTGCGTGGCGTCGCAATGCAAATCGCCGGTGTAAGTGACATCGACCTTAACCACGCGTTAGTATCCGTCGCGTTTTCCCGTTGTCGAGGTAGGGGCGACTGCCCTCAATCGCCCGCGGGCCGTTAAAGACAACGGCCCCTACCTATTAATGACCGGAGTTTCCTGAATTTTATCGCGATGTTTCGACAGCTCGTCGCGAAACACGTGCGTAAGATCGATATCGTGCGTCATAATCAGATCGCTGTCGTGTTTTTTCACGTCATCGTTTTGCCAACCTTCGTTCCACCAGCAGAAACCGGCGATGCGCGGCCATTTCCCGGAAAATAATTCTTCCAGCGCTGTTTTTGCCCAGCTTGCGCAATTCAGATGCCGATTGTGAATATCGCAACCGAACTCGGCGATAATGATTGGCTTGTCCGGCGCCAACTTTGTCAGCCGGTCGTATGATTTCATTAACTTGAACCGCAGACTTTCCGTTCCGTCACGCATGCGCGGCGTTGTCGGCCCGTAAGCGCTGAGCGCGAGCCAATCGCAATATTTGTCGCCCGGAAAATAATTCTCGAACGCGTTCCATTTTCGTTCGGGCTCGCCCAGCCAGTTCACGTGCCAGACCCAGGTGAGATTATCTGCGCCTTCCGCGCGCATTAGATCGACAATGTGCCGGTAAGCCGCGACGTAACGCTTCGGTCCTTCAACGGCGCCGCCATTCCATTTTCCATTCCAGCTAAACCAATTCCCGTTCGGTTCCGTCCCCCACTCGATCAGAATGGGCGATCCAAAATTCTTCGCCTCGCGCGCCCACGCGCGAAGATCGACATCGAATTCGCCGGCAATGATTTTCGATAGTGAAAATATTTTCTCGCCGTGTTTTTGATCGACATCTGAGCGGAGCATCAGGCGCAGGTAGGGAATCTTTCCCGAATCGCGGATCCACCCGCAAATCTTCGCCGGAAATTTTCGGGATTCGAACCAGTTATCGGAAAAGTAAACCCACGCCGTCTTTGCGCCGACCGCTTGCTCGTAACGATCGACATCCGCGCCCGTCACGTCGTGCTCGGTCGGGTCATGCGTATCCGTCCCGACTCCTCCCCAATAAAAACCGTGGTAAAGTTTTCCAGCCGGCGGCGGTTGGATACGCGCTGTTTGGGCATTTAAGCTGGATACGCAGCAAAGCAGGAGCGCGCAGAAAAATTTCACCAGCACAATTGTAGGGCGGGCGATCCGTCTGCCAACTGTCCGAGCGGACTGGCATTGGCCGACAGATTGCCCTGACCCCACAACTGGGAGGCACAGTGCGCGGTCGCGCCTAACTTTTCTTTGCCGCGTCCCGCAAATGTTTCACTCGATCGTGCGCGTTTTTAATTTCGCTGAACTGACGAGCAACGACCTCGCGGACCTGGCCGGTGAGCCCGTCGCGCATCGCTTCTTCATACTCGTGCACCGCGGAATCCTCGCCGCGCTCGCACTCACTCAGAATCGATTTGTCGTCGCCGCTGGTGACGGCGGATTTCAAATTAATCCACGCGCGGTGCATCGCGCCGGCCGCGCTGCTTGTTTTTTCCGGCTCGGATTCGCCCAATGCCTGGGCCTGCGCTTGCAGCTCGCTCGCGAAACGGCTTCGCTGTTGCGAATACTCGCGGAATAAATTTTTCAGTTGCGGGTCCTTCACCGCGTCAGCCGCTTCCTTGAAGCCCTTCTCCCCGTCCTTCAATGTCTCGATCAACCCGTTGATCGTCGAAATAACTTCTTTCTCTTGTGCCATAGTACAATTATTTCGCGGCTCGCGCGGGAGTCAGTTCTCTGAAAATTTACGATGTCGATCTTGCGCCGCGATGAAGCGGCCTTAGCGTGAATCCATGAACACAAAGGTGACAGGGAAAGATCTGACAAAAGAAGCGCCGCGCAGTCCGCGCATTCGTGTTGGCGGTTATGCAATTCTTGGGCGCACGATCGATAAATGCCGCGCGCTGGTCGGCGGAAATATTGGCGAATACCATTTCGATTGCCCACTGGACAACATGCTCTTCGGTTTCAAGGGCGTGAAAGGCGAAGATTTCAAAGCGCAAATCGAGAACGGCGCGAGCGACGAGCAAATGGTCGAGTGGCTGAATCGCAGCGGCCAACCGAAAACGCCCGACGAAATCAAACGTTGGGGCGACGAAGTGACGAGCGCGAGTCCGTTCAACGATCCGGAGAAGCGCGATTGGTTTGTCGAGCAGGTCGCGCCATACAAACTCGATCCCGCGAAGACGACATTGTTCGAGTGGCTCGACATCGACGACAAAGCGACCCACGCGCAAAAAGCGGCGTGACGCGATTGTCGATCTTGCGGTGAAGAGTTGAGGCCATTTCCGCGTCCAATTGCGTTGTACGGATGCGGCCATGGCCTTTTCATTAAATCCGCAACATCTCAATCGTTACCGGCAGATCGCGTGGCTGCTGCTGAAATACGGCGGCTCGGATTTGGTCAAGCAGAGCGGACTGAACGAGACGCTGGAAGCTGAGCAGCGCGTCACGCCCAAAGAAGCGGCCAAAGCGGAAGAGCTCGCGGACGATCTCGAAAAGCTCGGCCCGACGTTCGTAAAGCTTGGACAATTGCTGTCCACGCGCGTCGAGCTGATGCCGCAGGCTTACATAGAAGCCCTCACGCGGTTGCAGGACAAAGTGGAACCGTTCGGTTTCGGCGAAGTGGAGCAGATCGTTTCGTCCGAGCTCGGCGTCCGAATCGCCAAAGCATTTTTGGAATTTGAATCGAAACCGACCGCATCGGCATCGTTAGGCCAGGTGCATCTGGCTCGCCTGCGCGATGGGAGACCGGTCGCGGTGAAAGTGCAACGCCCGGGAATTCGTGACGCGGTCTTGAGCGATCTCGACGCGCTCTACGATCTCGCCGATTTTTTGGATCGACATACGGAATTCGGAAAGCGCTACCAGTTCCGCCAAATGCTCGAGGAATTTCGCAAAAGCCTTTTGCGCGAGCTCGATTACCGATTGGAAGCGCAAAACCTGATCACGTTTCACGCGAACATGGCGAGCTATCGGCGGATCGTCGTGCCGTTACCGATCGACGACTACTGCACCGCCCGCGTTTTGACGATGGAATATGTGCCGGGCAAAAAAATCACCGAGATGAGCCCGCTTGCGCGCATGGAGTTCGATGGCGAAGCGCTCGCCGAAGAAGTTTTTCGCGCGTACTTGGACCAAATTCTCGTTACCGGATTTTTCCACGCCGATCCGCACCCGGGGAATGTTTTCATCACCGACGATTATCGGATTGCGCTTCTCGATCTTGGCATGGTCGGGCGCATCATGCCGCGGTTACAGGAAGATTTGCTGCAATTGCTGCTCGCGATTTCGGAAGGGCGCGGCGAAGAAGCGGCCGATATCGCGATTAAGATTGGCGACACGCGCGATATGACCGAGGAAGATTCGTTTCGCCGAAAAATTTCGGAAATTGTGGCGGTGCAAAAGACCTCAACCGTTTCGCAAATGGAAGTCGGACGACTCGTGCTCGAGGTGACGCAAATTTCCGCCGCCAGTGGCATTCGTGTTCCGCCGGAATTGACATTGCTCGGCAAAACGCTGCTCAATCTCGATCAAGTCGGACGAACGCTTGCGCCGGAGTTCGATCCAAACGCGTCGATTCGCCGAAACGCCGCGGAAATACTTCGGCAACGATTGGTGAAAAGTTTGTCGCCGGGAAATTTGTTCAGCGGCATTCTTGAATTGAAAGACTTGATCCAACGATTGCCTGCGCGCGTGAATAAATTCCTGGATGCGCTCGCGAACAACGAATTCAAAGTTTCGGTGGACGCGATCGACGAGCGCAAGTTGATGATCGGATTTCAAAAAGTCGCCAATCGCATCACGGTCGGCCTCATTGTCGCCTCGCTCATCGTCGGCGCGGCGCTGCTCATGCGCGTCGACACAAACTTCCGCATTTGGGGTTACCCCGGTCTTGCGATTATTTTTTTCCTCGGCGCGGCTGCGTGCGGAATCGTTTTGCTGATCAACATTCTCTTCTACGACAAATCGAACAAAGAGTAGCTGTCGATCTTAGCTCTTAATGAGCGGCGGCGGCTCATCTTCGGTTGGACCTGCATCCAAACCGCGACCGAGTTTGCTGTGACGCACGCCGTACAAAAAGTAGATCACGAGGCCGATTGCCAGCCACACAAAGAAACGAATCCACGTTTCGAGCGGCAAACTCAGCATCAGCACGAAGCAAAGGATCACGCCGAGAATTGGGAAGACCGGCACGAAGGGCGCCCGGAATGGCCGCGGACGCTGCGGCGCGGTTTTGCGCAGCACGTTAACGCCAAGACAAACGAGAATGAAGGCGAAGAGCGTTCCGATGTTCGTCAGATCGGCCAGCGATCCGATGTCCACGACCGATGCGACGGTCGCGACAACCACGCCCGTCCAGATCGTGGTAATGTGCGGCGTGCGAAATTTTCGATGAATCCTGGCGAAATATTGTGGAAGCAAACCGTCTCGCGCCATCGCCATGAAAATGCGCGGTTGGCCAAGTTGAAAAACGAGCAGCACTGACGTCGTCCCCGCGAGAGCGCCCGCACTGACCAACGCGCGCGCCCACGGTTTACTCGCAAACGCAGTCGCGACCGCGGAGGAATCGCCCAGATACACGGAATATTTTTTAATGCCGGTCAGCACGATCGACATCAACACGTAAAGCACCGTGCAGATGATCAAGCTCGCGATGATGCCGATCGGCATGTCGCGTTGGGGATTGCGCGTCTCTTCCGCAGTCGTTGAAACCGCGTCGAACCCGATGAACGCGAAAAACACGATCGCTGCCCCGCTCATCACGCCGGCGAAACCGTTCGGCACGAATGGATGCCAGTTCGGCGGATTTACCATGAAAGCGCCGAATGCGATCACGAAAATGACGACGGCTGTTTTAACAATCACGATGGTGGTGTTGGCGCCGGCGCTTTCCCGAATTCCGTAAACAAGCAGCGCGGTGACGGCGGCGACAATAATAATCGACGGCAAATTGAACGCGATTGTGTGGCCGGCGATTACCGGCAATACGGTTGAGGAAAAATTATTGAGCGAGTCGCCACCGGCCGCGAGCAAGGTGGTGGCCGTGCCGTGATCGTTCACCAGCCAGAGCGGAAATTTTATGCCGAAGCTGCCGCAGAGTTGCACGAAATAGCCGGACCAGCTCACCGCGACCGCCATGTTGCCAACCGCGTATTCGAGAATCAGGTCCCAACCGATAATCCAGGCGATGATCTCACCGAGAGTCGCGTAGGAATAAGTGTAGGCCGAGCCCGAGATGGGAATCATCGATGCGAGCTCGGCGTAACAAAGCGCGGCAAAAGCGCACGCCGTGCCAGCAATGATAAATGAAATCGCGATCGCAGGGCCGGCGCCGGAACGGCCGAGCACAACATCGGTTCCCGAAAACCACGCCTGAATAAAATTCATCACCGGCGTCTCGAGCCGCGAACCAAATGTTTGACCGGCCGCGGCGGTTCCGGTGAGCGAAAAAATTCCCGCGCCAATAATCGCGCCGATTCCAATGCACGTGAGCGCGAACGCCCCAAGCGTGCGCTTCATTTGCCGGTCCGGCGCGGCCGCTTCCGCCATCAAATGCTCCGGACTTTTTTTTCGGAAAAGGTGAGACGCCATTCGAGTCACTTGAATCGTGTCACCTCACAGCAATGGCGGTCAACCGCGAAGTTCGATGTTGGCCCGCAAATCGCTCCCAAGATCGACATCGTGAGTTTCAGCGCGGCAAATTTGATCGGTGGATTCGTCTTCGGATCGATTGGCTTTGTCGCTTTCATGTATGGAAAGCGAATGAACCTCTGGAAAACGATGTTTCTCGGCATCGCGCTGATGGTTTATCCTTACTTCATCACGAATGACGCCGCCATGATCGTCATCGGCGTCTTCGGCTCGACCGCGCTTTTCTTTTTTCGCGAATAAAATACGCGGCCGTTGTTCAGCCCTCCGCTGATTCCATCTTTGTGATCGGATAACCCGTCACACAAATATCGTTTCCTATTTTTTCAAACCGAACGCGATCGAGCCGGGCTGCATCGCTCGTGCGAAGCGCGCCATTTCCCGCGAACGCCGGCACCGGCCCGCCCGTGAAAATTGGCGCGATGTAGATTTGCACTTTGTCGATCAATCGCTGGTCCAATGCTTGTCCGAGAACATCGCCGCCGCCTTCAATCAAGACGCTCGTGATATTTTTCGTGCCGAGATCCGCCAAAATCGCCGGCAACGCCTGCTCGTGATAAACCACCGTGCTCTGGGCGAGTCGATCCGTAAACACATTGGCTTTTTGCGGCAGCTTCCCTGAGCGCGAAAGGACAACGCGCACCGGTTGCCGCGTTTTGCGCGCGAGCCGCACGGTCAAACGCGGATTGTCGATCCTGATCGTCTCCGCGCCAACGAGAATAGCGTCGACCTGGCCGCGGAGTTGTTGCGCATGTTTTCGCGCGGCAGGACTCGTCAGCCAGCGGGATTCTTTTTTCGGCCGGGTCAATCGACCATCTAAACTCATTCCGCATTTTGCGATGACAAACGGAATGCCCGTCGCGATCCATTTATTAAAAGCTTCGTTCAAGGCGGCGCATTCGGACGCGAGGACGCCGCTGCGCACTTCGATTCCGGCGTTTTGCAAAATCTCGATGCCGCGGCCGCGATGGCGCGGATTCGGATCAGTCGCGCCAATCACGACCGACTTTATGCCGGCACGAATGATTTCTTCGGTGCACGCGCCGGTGCGGCCTTCGGACGAGCACGGTTCGAGCGTGACATACAGCGTGGGATTCTTCGGGACACGCCCGCGAACACCTTTCAAACATTCCACTTCGGCGTGAGGAAGTCCTGCCCGCCGATGATGGCCGCGGGCAACGACGCGATTTCCTGCCACGAGAAGCGCGCCGACCGCGGGATTCGGACTTGTATCGCCCAAGGATTTCCGCGCCTCGCTCAAAGCGACGTGCATGAATCGTTCGTCGGCGTTCATCGTGCTGACGAAATATTGCAGCATGTAAAATTTTGTCCCGTCCAAGATTCTCACGATTCGATCGATTGTGACGCCATGTCTCAGCGGAATTTTGACGACGAGATGTCGATCCAAAATCAACCAGCTGTAAGCAAATAACTTGTGATCGAGCGTCGGTCACCGCTCCAACCCGGTACGCGCCGAGCTTGGAAAAGCGGCAGTAATTTTAACTCAAACTTAGAAAGGACAACCTTATGCAACTTATTCGTTATCAGACGCCGGAGCTTTCCAATTGGCCAACGCTGGATCGTTGGAGCAATCTGCGCGACGAGCTCAATTCGCTGCTCGATCTCCCTTTCCTGACGAACTTCAATCGACAGGATCTATTTAGCGGTTGGTCGCCGGCGCTCGATCTTTATCAGAACAACGACAACGTTGTCGCCGTTCTCGAGTTGCCCGGCATGCGCAAAGAGGACATCGAGATTTCGCTCCATGATGGAACGCTGACCATCTCGGGCGAACGGAAGTCCTCCGCGAGCAACGGCGAAAACGCCGAGCGCACCGAGCGTTACGTCGGCAGTTTTCGGCGAAGCATTACGTTGCCTGCACGTGTCGATGCAAACAAGGTCAACGCGACCTATCGCGATGGAATTTTGACGGTGACGTTGCCGAAAGCGGAGGAAGCAAAGCCGAAGCGCATCCAGGTCGCCAGCTAATTGCGAACAAGCAAACTCAACAGAAAGGAAAACGATTTATGAATACAACTGTGCGTGAAACTGACGGACGCAAAACGGAGCAGTTCGCCGCTCCAGCCGCGAGTGTGCGGGAAATTGGAGACGGTTACTTGCTCCAGGTCGAAATGCCGGGCGTGAACAAAGAGGGCCTGGACATTTCGACCGAGGGCAATGAATTGACCATCACTGGCCGGCGTTCGTTGCCGACGATTGAGGGCGCGGTGATTCACCGCGAATCGCGCCGCGAAAATTTTCGGCGCACGTTTGAGATCGATCCGTCGATCGACGTGAACAAGATCAACGCGAAAATCGAGCAAGGTCTGCTCACGGTCACGTTGCCAAAAGCCGAGCACGTGAAGCCGAGAAAGATCACCGTTTCGTAAAGCAAGATCGACAACTAGCTTGAAAGCGGCGGGGGAGACTCCGCGGCTTTCTGTTTTTCGGCTTTTGTGCTTGGCGAATTTGTCGTGTCGGACAAAGTTAGACCGAACCCCCAAACTCTATGGCCACGAAAACTGCTGAAGAAAAATCCGGCGCCGACAAAGTCATCGCCGCGCGAAACAAGAATCTCGACCTCGCCATCCAACAAATTGCGAAAGATTACGGCGAAGGGGCGATCATGCGCCTCGGCGAAGAAAAAATCGTCGACATCGATGTCATTCCGACCGGGAACATCTTGATTGACCGCGCTCTCGGCGTCGGCGGTTTTCCGCGCGGCCGCGTGGTCGAAGTTTACGGACCGGAATCCTCCGGCAAAACAACGCTCACGCTCACCGTGATCGCGCAGGCGCAAAAGCGCGGTGGACTTGCCGCCTTCATCGACGTGGAGCACGCGCTCGACCCGCAATACGCCCGGAAATTGGGCGTGAATCTCGACGATCTTCTCGTCTCGCAACCGAGCTCGGGTGAAGAAGCGCTTCGAATTTGCGAAACGCTGATTCGTTCCAATTCGCTCGACGTGATCGTGGTCGATTCGGTGGCGGCGCTGGTCACGCGCGCCGAGCTCGAAGGCGAAATCGGCGACACGACGGTCGGCGCGCAGGCGCGCTTGATGAGCGCGGCGTTGCGCAAATTAACTTCGCTGATCTCTAAAGCGCGCACCTGCTGCGTTTTCACAAATCAGATCCGCGAGAAGATCGGCGTGATGTTCGGCAATCCCGAAACGACGCCCGGCGGCAAAGCTTTGAAATTTTATGCGAGCGTCAGGATCGACATCCGCCGGATCGGCGCGATCAAACAGACCGACGGCAGCGTCACGGGGAATCGCACACGTGTGAAAGTCGTGAAAAACAAAGTTGCGCCGCCCTTCACGGAAGCGGAGTTCGACATCATGTACAACGAAGGAATTTCCACGACCGGTTCGTTGCTCGATCTCGCTCTCGAAAAGCAAATCATCGAGAAACGCGGCTCATGGTTGAACTACAAAGGCACACAGCTTGCGCAAGGTCGCGACGCCGCGAAAGAAGTGTTGAAGGAAGACCGCAAGCTTTACGAGGAAATCGAAGCCGCGGTGAAAGTGAAGTTGAACGAAGACAAAGAATAGCTGGTAAGATCGACATGATTTGCCGGTCCGTTCTTCTGGTCGTCTTCAGTTTCACGATTCTCACCTCTAACGCTGCCACCAAATATCCGCCGCCGCCGCGCTTGTTGCCGGGACTCGGCGAAGTTCATCATCCCGTTTCCACGACGAACGCGGAGGCCCAGCAGTTTTTCGATCAAGGACTCAAGCTGCTCTACGGCTTCAATCACGCCGAAGCGCGCCATTCGTTTCAGCGCGCGGCCGAGCTCGATCCGAAATTGGCGATGGCATGGTGGGGTCTCGCGCTCGCGCTTGGAACAAATTACAATTTTCCGATTGAGCCGGAACGGGAGAAGGAGGCTTACGACGCGATCCAGCACGCGATCGCGTTACAAGATAACGCGTCCGAATCCGAGCGAGGCTACATCAACGCGCTCGGCTTTCGTTATTCCAAACATGACAAGCCTGATTTGCATCAGCTCGATCTCGATTACCGCGACGCGATGGCGAAACTGGTGAAGCGTTACCCCGACGATCTCGATGCCGCGACGCTTTACGCCGAAGGCTTGATGAATCTCAATCCGTGGAAGCTCTGGACGAAGGAGGGCAAGCCAAATGAAGGAACGGAAGAGATTCTGCTCGTGCTTGAATCGGTTTTGAAACGCGATCCAAACCATCTCGGCGCGAATCACTATTACATTCACGCGGTGGAAGCTTCGCCGAACCCCGAGCGCGCGCTGCCGTGCGCGATGCGATTGGAAAAACTGGCGCCCGCGGCTGGGCATCTCACACATATGCCCTCGCACATTTATGCGCGCACTGGCGATCATTTCGCGTCAGAGCGCTGCAATGCAATGGCGGTGGCGGCTGATCGAAAATTCCTCGGGCGAAACGTTCGGCCCGACATGCAGGCGTCCATGCTCGCGTGTCACAACCTTCACTTCCTCGCTTACGCGGCGTGCATGAATGGCGATTACAAAGGCGCGAGCGACGCCGCAGCGCACGTCGTCGCCGACATAAAATCGGCGATTAAAGAGATGCCGATGCTGGAAGGCTTTCTTCCCACGCCATTGATGGTATTCCTCGCATTCGAGCGGTGGGACGAAATTTTGAAAACGCCTGCGCCCGATTCGTCGCTCCCGGTCACGACTGCTCATTGGCGATTCGCCCGCGGCGTTGCGCTTGCGCGCCTTGGAAAAATGCAAGAGGCCGAGCACGAGCAATCGGTTTGGCGCGAAGTCATCGCCAAAATTCCGCCCGATACTTTCATCGTGGAAATCAATACCGCGGGCGCCGTGTTCAAGGTTCACGAGAATTTACTCGCAGCCGCGATCGCGCGCGGCAGACACGATCAGAGCAAGGAAATTAATTTTCTTCAGGAAGCGGTGGCCGCGCAGGACGCGCTGAATTATTCCGAACCGCCTCATTGGTATCCGCCCGTCCGGGTCGCGCTCGGCCGCGCTTTGCTCGAAGCGAAACAACTCTCCGAGTCCGAGAAGATTTTTCGCGACGACTTGGAGCGCAACCCTCGCAACGCGCGCTCGCTCGCCGGATTGCGCGATTGCCTCCAGGCGCAAGGACGGAAAGACGAAGCGGATCAGGTAGATCGACAATATCGCGCGGTCTGGAAGGTCGCGGACGCGGCGACCGCATCGAAACGCTGAGTTATTGCGAGCGATAACGGATCGTGTAAAACACGATCTCGCCTTGTCGATCCAAGTGCGGCGTGATCTCGACATTCGCGCCGCCTCTCTGCAACTGATTCAAGTAAGCGATGTCGTATTTGAGCACGCTGTATTCGGGCGGATGCGCGAGGTAAACGTAATTTGGATCTGTCGGCAACGGCGGAAGCGTTTGATTGAATTCCCAGAACGGTTCGGACAATTGCGGACCGTCAGTCAGAAACATCAGTTGTTCGTTAAATCCCCAATCCAAACTCACGACCGTCAAATCGCTGCGATCGCGAGCTTCACGGCAAAAGGCATTCAAACTCTCGCTCCATCGACCGCGTCCACCGGTTTGCGCGATCAGTTGCTCCGTTTTCACGATGGCGTGCAAATCGCTCGCGACAAGATCGACAATGACAAGCGCGATCAGCGCTGGAATCACGTAGTCCAGCTTGCTCGCGGCTCGGATTTTCCAAAATGCGACGATGAGCGCGGCGAGAACGAGCTGCGGCAGTGGGTAAACTAAAGTTGAATGGTGAATGCGGATCGCGTCGGGAAACGCGAAGATGCCGAGCGTGATCAGCGCTGCCGCAACGATCAGGAACGTAATGTCGCGCGCGCGAGCGATCTGTTTTTTGGCGACAACAATTGCAAAGACAAAACAGGCGAGCACGAGGAAGACGCCGAAGAATTCGCGCGGAGCAACAGCGCCGTCATACATTCGCTCGAACACGCCGCCAACATTCATCAGGCGATAGAAATGCGAGCCATCGTACATCGACAACAGCGTTTTAAGTTTTACACCGAACTCGCCGGGCGCGTTCGGGTGCGGCCCTGAAACGGTGAGCGCGAACATCCGCGGTATTTTCAAAAGCATCGGTCCCGCGCCGATTGCGAAACCGAGACACGCCAGCGCAGTCCCGCCCGAATGTTGTCGAATCGCTGCGAAAATTTCGCGCCGATAACAAACGAGCGTCGCGACTGCAATCGCAGTCAAAAAAACAACGAAGTCAGCCTTGTTGAAAAATCCGAGTCCGGCGAATAAGCCGACCAGCAATGCGTCGCGCATCTTGTGCATCTGGTTCCAGCGAATCGCGAAATAAAAACAGGCGCAGCGGCAGACGAAGCTTGGGACCGCGACGCCCCAATCGAGCGTTGAGATAAAAAAATAAGTGGGATCTAACGCGAGCAATGCCCCGGTAATGAGCGCTGCGCCGAAACCCAGCCATCGATATGCGCCGAGCATCAAAAAGAGAAGTGCGATGAGTTCCCAGAAAATGTTGCTCGCGCGCAGCGCGGCGAATGTCGATCCAAACAGTTGGAAGACTGGAATGAGCATCCAGCTTTTCAACGCGCCGAGATAGGTTTGAACGAACAAGGGAAACGGGCGACCTGCGATCATGATCGTTTCATGATCAGGCATGTGCTGGCCGTGGACGTGGCCGGTCACGAAATCTTTCGCAAGACCGGCGAAGACCGCTTCGTCGTAATAAAGTCCGGGCGCGGAAAGATTTTGTCTCGCCAACAATACCGTGATCGCCGCGAGCACGATCCAAACCCCGATCACGATGAGCAATTCGCGTGATTGTCGATCTTGCGGCGCGGTAGGGTCCATTGTTAGTCGCGCCACAATGGCAGCGCGCTTCGCATTTTTCCATTTCCAATGCGGCGTTTCCACTAGACGGCTGGAAGCGAAGTTGAAATGATTGGCGGAGCAAATCTTGCCCCAAGATGAGCGACGAGCTCGAGAATGATGCGCAACTGGAAATTGGGCATGTGCTTTTCATCGACATCGTTGGCTTTTCAAAATTGCTGGTGGACCAGCAGAGCGCCGCGACCCAGCGATTGAATCAAATTGTTCGCAGCAGCGAGCAATTCCGGGCGGACGAGGCGGGCGGCAAACTAATCCGGCTGCCGACGGGCGATGGAGTTGTGCTCGTGTTTTTTAGCGGCCCGGAAGCGCCCGGCCGTTGCGCGATGCAAATCGCGCGCGCATTGAAGACCGAATCGTTCGGCGTGCGAATGGGAATTCACAGCGGGCCGGTCAACCGAGTCGCGGACGTGGATGAACGAGCGAACCTCGCCGGCTCTGGAATCAATCTCGCGCAGCGCGTAATGGATTGCGGCGATGCTGGGCACATTTTGGTTTCGCGCCGCGTTGCTGAAGATCTTGAGCAACACAGCCGCTGGCGCCCACGCTTACATCATCTCGGCCAGTTCGAGGTGAAGCACGGACACAAGATCGACATCGTTAACTTGCATGACGCTGAAGTCGGCAACGCCGCGCTTCCGTCAAAGCTCAAAGGCAAGCGCGTCGCGGCGAAAACGTCGCGCACGAAATGGATCGTGGCTGGCGTGGTCGTGGTCGTTTTGATTTCAATCGTTGGCTGGCTCGTTCAACGTCGAATGCCCGCACCGGAAACGAAATCGATCATCGTGCCGGAAAAAAGCGTGGCCATTTTGCCATTCAAGCCGCTTTCATCCCAAAATCGCGATGAAGCACTCGAAAACGGAATGGCCGACACGCTCATTGCGAAATTGAGCACCGTCGCGCAGATCGTGATTCCGTCGCTCACTTCCGCGCAAAAATTTCTCGAGCAAGAGCACGATCCCATTGCGGCCGCGCGTTTGCTTCACGTGCACGCCGTTCTTGACGGAACGTTGCAGAAAACGGTGGATCGCATTCGCGTCACGGTGCGTCTGATTAACGTCGCCGACGGAGTTTCACTTTGGAGCGCGCAGTTCGACGAAAAATTCGACGATGTCTTCACGGTTGAGGACACGATTGCGCAAAAAGTCGCGAACGCGCTCGCGGTGCAATTGACGGGGGAAGATCAAAAGAGATTGACGAAACGTTACACGCAAAACACCGAGGCGTATCAGCTCTATCTCAAGGGCCGATTTTATTGGAACAAATACACGGAGGACAGCTATCGAAAGAGCATCGAGCTCTACAAGCAGGCGGTCGAGAAAGACCCGAATTACGCGCTCGCCTACGCCGGCATCGCCGATTCTTACAGCTTAATTGGCGAGCTGGGCATTGGCTTGCCGCAGGAAACTTTTTCACAGGCGCGTGCTTACGCGCAAAAAGCGCTGAATCTGGACGACCAACTTTCCGAAGCGCATCTTTCGCTCGGGATCGTGAAATTGTTTTACGATTGGGACCCGCCGGCGGCCGAACCGGAGCTGGCGCGTGCGAAACAATTAAATCCGAACGATCCGCAGGTATACCATTTCTACGGCCACTATCTCGAATATGCCGGGCGATTTGACGACGCGGCAAGCGAGATCAAGCGCGGCGTTGATTTGGACCCGACAAACCTCGTCGTTAGTTCTGAGTACGCGTGGACGTTCTCCATTCGACATCGTGTTGACGAAGCGATCGCGCTCTACAAAAAAGTGCTCGAGCTCGATCCCAACTTTCTCCTCGCTTCGGTTTGGCTCGCACAAAGTTACGAGGAAAAGGGAATGTATGCCGAGGCAATGGCCGAGTTGGAGCGCGTGCGAAAGATCGACAACTGGGCGTGGATCGTGGCTGAGATCGGCTGTGTGGACGCGAAGTCTGGAAAACGCGACGAAGCACACAAGGTCATTGAGGAACTGAAGGCGCGCGCGGCGCACGAATACATCGATGAAACCCTGATCGTTTACATTTACGCCGACCTTGGTGAAAGAGACGAAGCTTTCGCCTGGATGAACAAAGGTTATCAATCGCGCGCTGGAAATCTCCCATGGCTCCAGATCGATCCGAAGTTTGATCCACTTCGCTCGGATCCGCGCTTCGGCGAGTTTGTTAGGCGAATCTTCGGCAACAATTCTCGTTGACGACGTCTGACAGGGATATCATCTTTCGCCCTACAGAAAGAGGTGACCTCCCATCCGCGCTAAAATAAGTTGCGCCATCGCCCTAACGATCTTCGCATTCGCGCCACGGCTTCTTTCCCAAGGGTGAGTCCCTGCGCGATTAAACGCGCCCAGTTTGGGTGCGATCAACAATTGTTGCGGTGAAGGTTCGCCCTATCTTCAGCAGGGCCAGTTGCTCGCGAGCGTTTCGTTCAAATGGCTGCATTCGTTTCGCGAATTCCACGGAGACCACGAGTTGCCGTATCCAACCGATCCTGCGCTTTACGCGAATACGCACGTTTACGGCTACGACATAAGCGTTACGTACCAGGCGACTCCGCGATTCAGTCTCACGCTCGAAGTTCCGATTAACGACGGCGATCGCACCAGCTACTACGAGCACGACTTCGTGCATAAATACACCACGCGCGCGACCGGCGTCGGCGATCTTCGATTGGTCGGCAACGCGTGGCTGCTCGATCCCGTGAAATATCACGATGGCAATATCAGTCTCGGGCTCGGCGTGAAATTTCCGACGGGCAAAGATGACGTGAAAGATTTCTTTCGTCGCCCGAACGGTTGGGTTCTGCGTCCGGTCGATCCGGCGATTCAACCGGGCGATGGCGGCTGGGGAATTGTCACCGAGTTGTCCGCGTTCCAAAAAATTTACACGAACGCCTTTGCTTACGCGCAGGGCGTTTACCTGATCAATCCGCGGGACAGCAACGGCGTTCAGCAGCCGACCGCTGATGAAGATTTTTTCACGTTGCGTGAATTTGGTTACAGCTACAATTCCGTGCCCGATCAGTATCTCGCGCGCGCTGGCGCGGGTTACGTCATTTGGCCAAGCTACGCGCTTGCTCTCACACTTGGCGGTCGCCTTGAAGGCGTGCCGGTCGAAGATTTCATCGGCGAGAGTCACGGTTGGCGAAATGCCGGCTACGCGTTCTACATCGAGCCTGGGCTCACCATGGCCAGAGGGCGATTTTCGTTTTCCGTCACCGGCCCGGTCGCGCTCAAACGGCACGCGGACAAAAATCTCACGGACATCAAAGTTTCCAACCAATTCGGCGCCGACATCGGCGGCAACGCCGCTTTCGCGGATTATCTCATCACCACTAGCTTCTCGATCGCGTTCTGAGACATCTGCTCGCGCGACCGCGTTCTGCGCGTAAGATCGACATCGTCATGACTTCGGCGGAAATACGGCAATCGTTTCTCGATTTCTTTCGCGAGAAGAAACACACGATTGTGCCGTCGTCGTCGCTTCTGCCCGACGCGCCAAATCTGCTCTTTACAAACGCGGGCATGAACCAGTTCGTGCCGATTTTTCTGGGCCAACAAAAGCCAATGTGGAATCCGCCGCGCGTGACCGACACGCAGAAGTGCATCCGCGCCGGCGGTAAACACAACGATCTCGAGGACGTCGGGCTCGACACGTATCACCATACGTTTTTCGAGATGCTCGGGAACTGGAGTTTCGGCGATTACTTTAAGAAGGAAGCAATCGAATGGGCTTGGGAGCTAGTCGTCAATCGCTGGAAATTTCCGGCGCAACGCCTTTACGCGACCGTTTACAAACCCGGCGCCGGCGATCCGAGCGAGTTCGATCGGGAAGCGCACGATCATTGGGCGCGTTTGTTTCGCGATGCCGATCTCGATCCGAAGATTCACGTCGCCGGTTTTGGTAAGGCCGACAATTTCTGGATGATGGGCGACACCGGCCCGTGCGGCCCGTGCTCGGAGTTGCATGTCGATCTTACGCCGGACGGCGACACTCGCGGCGCGCTCGTGAACAAAAACGATCCGCGCTGCATCGAGATTTGGAATTTGGTCTTCATCCAATTCAACGCGAATCCGGACGGAAGTTTTGCGCCGCTTCCGCAACGGCATGTCGATACCGGAATGGGCTTCGAGCGCGCAACTGCGATTATTCAAGGAACAAAAACCCTCACCGATTTTTCCGGAACGGTCTCGAACTACGAAACCGACGTCTTCCGCCCAATCTTCGACGAGCTGGAAAGACTCAGCGGCAAAAAATACGCGAGCACATT